>JAQBYI010000015.1 GCA_027622655.1 Gemmatimonadota bacterium
GAGCGCCGCCCAGAGCGCCGCCCAGAGCGCCGCCCAGAGCGCCGCCCAGAGCGCCGCCCAGAGCGCCGCCGAGGCGCTCGATCGTTCCAAATCTTCGGGCGAGCAGTACCGCCGCTTCCTGCCCGACGTGTCTGATGCCCAGTCCGAACAGCAGGCGCGACAGTGGCTGAGCTCTCGACCGGTCGATCGCCGAGACCAGGGAATCGGCACTCTTCTCAGCGAAGCGTTCGAGCTGGGCCAGTCGGTCGGCCGTGAGCGTGTACAGGTCGGCAACGTCGCGGACGAGTCCTTCCTCGATGAGCTGCTCCACGCGGGCGTACGAAAGGCCGTCAATGTCCATCGCCGAACGAGAAGCGAAATGCACGATCGCTTCGAGCCGACGCCCGGGGCAGTGGTCGTTCTCGCAGAACAGGTCCTTCTCGTCCACCCGCACGGGTGTGGCGCACTCGGGACAGTGCGTCGGGATCGGTGTCGGTGGCGGCGGCGATGCCGAGTCGCGTTTCTCGGGCACGGGTCCGACGACCTGCGGAATCACGTCGCCGGCTCGCTTGATTTGCACGAAGTCGCCGACGCGGAGGTCCTTTTGCCGAATGAGCTCGAAATTGTGAAGGGTCGCAAAGCGCACAGTCGTGCCCCCAACCTCCACCGGTTCGAGTTCGGCGTACGGGTTGATCTTCCCGGTCCGACCAACATTGACCTTGATCGCGACAAGACGCGTCTCTGCGATGTCGGGGGCAAATTTGCGAGCGATCGCCCACCTCGGTTCGCGCCCGCCGATTTCACCGAGCTCAGCCTGCACGGCCGTGGACTCGACCTTAACGACCATCCCGTCGATTCCGAAGTCGAGTTCGGCGCGAAGCGCATGTTCGATCTCATGCGCGTGCTCGTGCACTTCGGCCATTGTTGCGCAGCGACGGCGGTGCGGCGCAGTCGGCACTCCCCACGAGGCGAGTACCTCCAGGAGCTCGGATTGAGTGCGGAACATCGCGCTGCCGCTGGGGATCACCACCGCGTATCCGAAGAACCGGAGCGGACGTCGGGCTGTTTCGGCCGGGTCGAGCTGACGGAGAGAGCCGGCCGCCGAGTTTCTGGGGTTCGCAAACACCGGTTCGTCATTCTTGGCACGCTCAGCGTTCAGCCGCTCGAAGGCCGAAAACGGGAAGTACACCTCGCCGCGAATCTCCATACGCTCAGGGTGCCCCGCGCCGTGCAGCCGGAGCGGGATGTCACGCACCGTGCGCAGGTTTGCCGTGACAACCTCGCCGACGCGCCCGTTTCCACGCGTGGCGCCGAGTGTGAAAACACCGCGTTCGTACGTGAGGCTCATCGCCGCGCCGTCGATCTTGAGTTCGGCCGAGTAGCCGGCGCTGTCGACGGCCGAACCGGCCACCCGCACAGCGCGTTCGTGCCATGCCTCCACTTCGGCGTCGTCAAATGCGTTGGCGAGCGATCCCATGGGCACTAGGTGCTCGTGCTTGGCGAAGCTCGCCGCCGGCTCGGCGCCCACGCGCTGCGTGGGGGAGTCCGGTGCGCGCAGGTCGGCGTATTCGCTCTCGATCTTATGCAGCTCGCGAAACAGCCGATCGTACTCGGCATCGGCCATCGTGGGCCGGTCGAGCACGTGGTAGTCGTGCGACGCCGCACTTAGCGTCTCGCGCAGTTCGGCGGCGCGTCTCGCCGCCACATCGCGCGGTGTCATGCGCGGCGTCACCCCTTCGCTTCCTCGGCGATGACGTTCAGCGCCACCCCAACGAGGCGGTCGAATTCTTCGTCGGACGCCTTGGGCAGCAGTGTCTCGGCCCAGACGTGTTGATCGCTGGCAGCGTAAGTGTCGAGCAACCGTCGAAGGAACGCGACGAGCGCGATGCGCTGCAGCTCAGATTCGCGCTGCTGCGCCGGCTGCTCGCTTGTCGTTTTGGTCAGCGACTCGAACCGGTGGGCGTTTCGTAGCGCCTTCGCCGTCAGATCGGCGACCACCTGGCAGAACCGGACGTCCGCGTCGCTGAACGGCGTCGCGTCGCGCTCGGTGCGCAGGAAAATTGCGCCGATCACGTCCTGCCTCCACCGGATGGGCACGACAACGACCGACCGGACGTTGCGCATGGACAAGTTGTCCTTGACAGCGCTGAACATCGGGTTGTTCATCGCGTCTGGAATGAAGACGGTCTCTCCGGACTCGAAAGCTCGCTTGAGTTCGGGATACCGGTCGAGGTCGATCACCAGATTGCGGATCGACGGGTCCTCGTAGCTCGCGACGAGTCGCACTTCACTTCGCTCGCCCGCCAGGAAAATCGAACAGCGGTCGAGCCCGAACGTGTTGCCGAGTTTCCGCGAGATCGCCTGCAGGATGTCGACGAAATGCAGGCTCGCGCTGATTTCCTGCAGGATGTCAACAATCGCCGTGAGACGGTCCCTCTCCTGCGTGAGCTCAGTAACGCGTCCTTCAAGTCGTGCCACGTCATCAGCAAGGTTTTGCTGGCCGGAAACGCGGAACTCGGGAGGATTGTTCATAGTTTCTTCAGGTACGCGGCGGCCTGTCGCTGATAAAGGTCGTCGTTTGGTTCGACGATCGGCGCGGCGGCGATCCAAGTGAAGAGCTCGCGCGCCCGTGCCTTGTCGCCGCGGTCAGCGTAGATCGTCGCCAGGTCAAGCCGGTGCACGATGCGCGCGGGATCGAGACGAACCGCTGCTTCGAGCAGGCGCTGAGCCTCCGCCCAGTTCGCCACCGCGAAGACCTGAGCGCCGAGGAAACGCCGCGCGATGGCGCGCGCCAATCCGTTCACACGCATGATCTCGGCGTTCCACATTCCGAGGACGTGCAGCGCACCGGCGTGGGTCGTGTCGGCTTCCAACGCCGCCAGCGCCTCAGCGCGAATGATCTTGGAATAACTGATTCGGGCTCTCGTGCCAACGGAAAGCGCGCGCCGGCCCAGTGCCCTGGCCAGCGAGAAATGGCCGTCGGCGTCGCCGGGCTTGAGCCGGACCGCTGCTTCCGCGTGCCGCTCTCCTACCGTAAGCAGCGAGTCCATGGCGCGCCGGTTCTCCTCGACCTCGGCCCTATCCACCGCGACGCGCGACACCTTCCACTGCGCCTCATAGCTGTTCGAGTCGGCCTCGACCGCGCGGAGAAAGTGGGCGAGCGCGTCGGTCGTGTTTCGTGCCGCATAGGCCGAATCTCCCCGCGCGAGGTGTACGGCTGCGCTCTGCGCCTGAATCGGCGCGGCGCCGACCCATATCCCGCAGCATACACATGCTAGTTTCCAGAAACGGCTCATGACTCGCGTCAAATCCTCTGCTCCACCTCACCAGGAGCCCAACGTTCGCCTTGCGGGCGGCTTGGGTCAATGAAATTACGCGATCTGATCGCGCGCAAGCGCGACGGCGGGGAGTTGAGCGCGCCTGAATGGACGTTCGTCGCGCAGGGCGTGGCGAATGATTCACTCCCTGACTACCAGATCGCCGCGCTCTTGATGGCGTGCGTGCTTCGCGGAATGACGCCGGACGAAACGGTCGCGCTGACGGATGCGATGCTCAACAGCGGGCGCTCACTGGATCTCGGTCACCTGTCTGTAGCGCGCGTAGACAAGCATTCGACGGGTGGCGTGGGCGACAAGGTGTCTCTCGTGCTGGCGCCGCTCGTCGCTGCGTGCGGGGTTGCCGTGCCGATGGTGTCGGGACGCGGATTGGGCCACACCGGTGGAACGCTCGACAAGCTCGAGGCGATTCCGGGATTCAACACACGCCTCTCTCTGGCCGCCGCTGCCCGTCAGGTGGAGCGCATAGGGTGTGTCATCATCGGGCAGACGGACGAAATCGCACCCGCAGATCGCAAGCTGTACGCCATGCGCGACGCGACCGGGACCGTGGCCGCGATGCCCCTCATTGCTGCGAGCATCATGAGCAAGAAGCTCGCCGAAGGCCTGACGGGGCTCGTGCTCGATGTGAAGACCGGGGTTGGAGCCTTCCTGCCCACGCTCGATGAAGAGCTTGCGCTTGCGCGACAAATGGTTGCTCTGGGCGAACACCACAATTGCCCGGTCGTCGTGTTGCTGTCCAACATGGACTTCCCGCTCGGCCGGGAATGCGGGAACGGCAACGAAGTGGAGGAGTCAGTCGCTGCACTGCGTGGAGACGGCCCGCCGGATCTTCGTGAGCTGACGCTGCGCCTCGGCGCCGAAATGCTTGTGCTCGGCGGAGTCGAGTCGACTGTTGAAGCGGCAACGCGGCGGCTCGAAGCCGCCATCGCATCTGGCGCGGCGTTGGAGAAGTTCCGCGAACTGGTCATCGCCCAGGGTGGCGATCCTGCGGTCTGCGACGATCCGCAGCGCGTTCTCGCGCAGCCGGTTCTTCGCGTGCCGTACCCGGCCTCGCGGGACGGCGTCGTGCAGCGCGTCAACGCGCTGACGGTCGGTCGGGGCATTACCGCGCTCGGCGGCGGGCGCCAGGCGATGGAGGACAGCATCGACCACTCAGTCGGCTTTTCACTGCGCGCCATTCCAGGCGATCGCGTGCGGCGCGGCGATGTGCTCGCGGAGATTCTGGCGGCAGACTCAGCCGGTGTCGAGGCCGGGAAGCTGGCGCTCGACGAAGCGATCGCGATTGGCGACGCGGCTGTGACGTTGCCGCCGCTCGTGTCGCATCGTGTGACGGGAAGTGGGGTCGAACGACTAGCGTGACGTCAGGATCGCGCTGCGGGTTGCGCACCTTGGCGGGTGCCGGGCATTTTCCTCGACAGTTCGCCTACACCGATATGGGAACCGACGAATGATTCCAGAAAAATTCCTGAAGCTGGCCGCGCTCGGCGCGCTGAGCGTTGCGCCCGCGACCGTGGCCGTCTACGCGGTCCTCATATTTGCCTTCCAGCCTACGCCAACCGGCGGAATACCCGGAAGTGGCGGCGGGATCGACGCCGTGAGCTGGTGGGTGCTGATCGCTGCGATGTTCGTTCCGCTTTCGCTCGTCGCCGCATGGCACGTCGATTTCGGCAAGCAGCTCAAGGCGGGCAAGAACAGCTGCCCTGGCTGCTAGCGCTGCGGTCGGCCAGCGGCCCAGGCCGGGTCGCCAGCTGTGCAATCACCCGGTAACAACGAGCGCTATACGTCGATGCTGGCGAACTTCGCGTTTGCCTCGATGAACAAGCGGCGAGGTTCAACTTCGTCGCCCATCAGCTTCTGGAAGATCTGGTCGGCCGAAACGGCGTCCTCGATGTTGACCTTGAGGATTGTGCGCGCCTCGGGGTCCATGGTCGTCTTCCAGAGCTGCGGCGGGTTCATCTCACCAAGGCCTTTGTAGCGCTGAATGCTGAGATTGGTTCTCCCTTCGCCGTTGCCGCTGAGCCGCTTGATGATCTCTTCGCGCTCCTTTTCGTCAAAGGCGTAGTACTCTTCCTTGCCCTTGGCCACACGAAAGAGCGGAGGCTGCGCGATGTAGATCATTCCGGCCTCGATCAACTCGGGCATTTGCCGGAAGAAGAACGTGAGCAGGAGCGTGCGAATATGCGCTCCGTCCACGTCGGCATCGGTCATGATGATGATTTTGTGGTAGCGCGAGTTCTCGATCGTGAAGTCTTCCTTGATACCCGTACCGACCGCGGTAATGATCGTCCGGATTTCCTCGTTCGAGAGAATCTTGTCGATGCGCGCCTTCTCGACGTTCAGGATTTTTCCGCGCAGTGGCAGAATGGCCTGATACATGCGGTCGCGCCCCTGCTTCGCTGAGCCGCCTGCCGAATCGCCCTCGACGAGGTAGAGCTCGCACATCGCCGGGTCAGAGAGCGAGCAGTCGGCGAGCTTGCCGGGCAGGTTGCCAACGTCGAGCGCCGACTTCTTGCGCGTAAGGTCGCGGGCCTTGCGGGCCGCTTCACGCGCCCGCGCCGCGGCGAGTGTCTTCTCGAGAATGATGTTGGCAACACGCGGATGCTCCTCAAGGTACGCCGCCAGCCATTCGTTCACGTACGTCTTGACGGCGCTCTCGACTTCGGAGTTGCCGAGCTTGGTCTTGGTCTGTCCCTCGAACTGCGGCTCCTTGACCTTCACGGAAAGCACCGTGGTGAGCCCTTCGCGCACGTCTTCGCCGGAGAGCTTCAGGTCCTTGTCCTTCTTGGCGAAGCTCGACTTGTCGAGATGCTTGTTGATGACACTCGTCAGCGCGGACTTGAAGCCCGTGAGGTGTGTGCCACCCTCGTGTGTGTTGATGTTATTCACGAACGAGAACACGTTCTCGTTGTAGCCGTCGTTGTACTGCATGGCGATCTCGATCCCGATATCATCTCGCGAGTCGTCGGCGTACAGGATCTCGCTGTGCAGCGGCTTCTTCGTCGAATTGAGAAACACGACGAATTCCTGGAGTCCGCCCTTGGCGTGGAATACCTCTTCCTTCTCCTGTTCCGGACGCTCATCGCGGAGCGTAATGTTCACGCCCTTGTTCAGGTACGACAGCTCGCGGAGACGCGACTGGATGATCGTGTAGTCGAACTGCGTCACCGTAAAGATCTGCGCGTCGGGCTTGAACCAGACCTTGGTGCCCGATTCCTTCGCCGGCACCTTGCCCAGTTCCTTCAGCTTCGTCGTGGTATCGCCCCGTACGAAGTCCATGTAGTGCTCTTTTCCGCCGCGCTTGATCCACACTTTCAGCTGCTCAGACAGGGCGTTCACGACACTCACGCCCACGCCGTGCAGGCCGCCCGACACCTTGTATGAACTCTTGTCGAACTTGCCGCCCGCGTGCAGCACGGTCATGGCGAGTTCGACACCCGGGATTTTCTCGATCGGGTGGAGGTCCACGGGGATGCCACGCCCGTTGTCCTCAACGAGAATCGATTCGTCGGGAAGGATCGATACCACGACTTCGTCGCAGTAACCCGCGAGCGCTTCGTCGATCGAGTTGTCGACTACTTCGAATACGAGATGGTGCAGGCCGCGCGAGCTCGTGGAGCCGATATACATGCCCGGGCGCTTGCGTACCGCCTCAAGTCCCTTGAGCACCTGAATGTCAGATGCGCCGTAGCTCGAGTCCGAGGCGTCGTTGTTCTTCGCCATGTGGTTGGCTGGGGTCGAGGTGGGGAGTGGCGTCCACCTTCGGGAGCGCGAATTCGCGCCAAAAAAACGGGGCCCCGGAATGGACTTATATAATTAACGCGCAATCCATAAAAGCACAACAGTGTCGGGGCCTGCCAAACGCCTGCGATTCAACGAGTTACCGCCGAAGTTCCCAGCGTATCCGCTTAACGGGCTGGTGGTCCGGTCGCGCGTTGATTTTCGCGAGCAATTGCACCTCCATCAACGACAGCTCGGTCATCCAACCGTGATTGTCTACGCCGACAAAAAGCGTTCCGTCTTCTGTGATTTGACGGGGTGCGGTGACCTTTGCGATCTGCGGTCCGACGAGCGCGGCCCAGTCGAAGAGAATGGACGCGCGATCAACCCGCGCGTCGAGTCCCCGTGCCTTCAGGAATCCGGCCAGCGCGTTTCCTAGCGGTTCGGGTTTTCCGTCGCGCTCATCCACGGGAAACACTCTTCGCGAACTCACCGTCGCGCACTGTCCATCGTTCGAGCCGCGTAAACTCCCGCGGAACCTCGTCCTCACGCGGCACGCAAAGGACAACCTGTCCGAGGCCGTCAGCCGTAGTATCCTGGAGCAGCGCGAGTACACGGTCCGCGCGTCGCCTGTCGAGCTCGGCGAACGGGTCGTCGAGCAACACGATTGGCTGGACGCCCGTTCGGGTGCGAAACGTTCCCGCCTCAAGCAGCCGCAACGCGATCGCCGCCGTCCGGTGCTGCCCGGCAGAGCCGGCGACCTTCAAGCTTCGCGCGCCGAGCACAAACCTCAGATCATCGCGGTGCGGGCCGCACTGCGTGGCGCCGCGCCGAATATCCTGGTCGCGTGAGGCCGCAAGCGCGTCCGCGATCTCACTGGCGACGTCGTCGTGCGCGCCGAATGCGGACTCGTACGTGACTGCCATCGGTTGCGGTTCGCCGATCGCGGCCGCTAGGGCGGCGAATCGGTGGCCGAACTCGGCGACCCACGCGTGACGAGCTCGCACGAGCTTTGCACCGTGCTGCGCGAGCGCCGGCTCCCACGCGTGCAGCGAAGAGTGGTTCTGGCGCGAGGACCGCAGGGTTGCGTTGCGCCGCGTCAAGGCCGCGCGGTATGCGCGCAGCGCCGTGAGGTAGGCGTGGTCCGTCAGGGCGAGCACGATGTCGAGTGCGCGCCGGCGGTCGGATGGGCCGCCGGTTACGAGGGAAACGTCGGCCGGCGAAAAGCAGACCGACGGTACGGCACCCAACGCACTGCCAAGACGCGTCTGCTCGACACCGTCCAGCGTTGCGCGCTTGGCGCTCGTCTTTGCGACGCCGATACCAACGCGTGTCACACGTGTGCCATCCGTATCGGCCCCGACGTGAAATGCATCGCAGTCGAACCTGACCAGATCTCTGTCGCGCGCGCCGCGCATCGACCGGAGCAGCTGCAGGTAAGCAATCGCCTCGAGCAGGTTAGTCTTGCCGTGACCGTTGTCGCCAACGACCGCGATGCCATCGGCCGGAAGGTGCAGCTCAGCGTTTCCGATATTGCGAAAATCGGTAACCGAGATGCGAACGATTCGGGCACAGCGCCCGCCGGTAACGGACTTGGCAGTAGCTCCTTCGGTCGCTTCCATCGGCCCCGCTGTGTTCACGCGCCGCGAAACATGGCCGGGCGCTTCTCGAGAAACGCCTGAACGCCTTCGCGCATGTCAGCCGTGTCTCCGAGCGAACCGAACAGCCGTGACTCGTTGGCCGTGGCCGCGTCGAATGGCAGGTCGAGGCCGCTGTCCACCGATTCAATCGCGCGAGCGAGCGCGAGCGGGCCGTTGGCGAGCACGGTCTTGGCGAACGCCACGACGGCGGCCATCAGCGCTTCCGGTTCGGCGAGCCCGTCGGCGATACCAAGTCGAAAGGCCTCCGTACCGTCGATCGTCTCGCCACTGAGAATCAGACGCAGGGCCGGTCCACGCCCGATCAGGCGCGGAAGGCGCTGGGTCCCGCCGTACCCCGGAATGAGTCCGAGTTTCGTCTCGGGAAGGCCGAACTTTGCTTTCGTGGACGCGAACCGCACGTGGCACGCCAACGCGAGTTCACATCCACCACCGAGCGCGAAACCGTTGACCGCGGCTATGACCGGTTTCGGTGAGCGTTCAATCGCGCGGAACGTGACCTGACCCGCGCGGGAGCGGGCTTCGAGTTCCGCTGCGGACTTTGTTGCCAGTTCCGCAATGTCGGCACCCGCCACGAATGATCGCCCGGCGCCGGTAATCACGATCACGCCGACGTCGGCGTTGGCGTTGAGCGCTTCAACAGCCGCCGACAACTCGGCGAATACCGTCGCGTTGAGCGCGTTCAGCTTGTCGGGGCGATTAATCGTGATCGTGGCGACGCGGTCAGTCGTTTCGACGAGGATGAGTTCGAATTCCATGAATGACGATCGGTGGAAGGATGTCTGAATCTACGCAACGCGAACCGCTGCCGAGCGCTATTTTCCGGTTGTGGAACCGATCCGGGCGGTGCAATGGGGAGCGGACGGCGCGTCGGTGCGCATCGTGGACCAGCGCCGGCTTCCGGCGGAATGTGTCGAGCGCGAACTCCGGACGGCGGAAGAAGTTCGGGACGCCATCGCGACGCTCGCCGTCCGCGGCGCGCCGGCAATCGGCGTCGCCGCAGCCATGGGGCTGGTGACGGCCCTGATGTCCGCGGCCCCGGCCACGCGCGAGGAGTTTGACGCCTCGCTCCGCCGCGCTGCAGCCATTATTTCCGGGGCGCGACCGACGGCCGTGAACCTCGCATGGGCAGTCGGTCGCGTCGAAACGTGCGCTCGCCAATGCCGTGGCGATGCTGAGGCGGCCGTGGCCGCGATGCGCGAAGAAGCAAATGCGATTCTCGCCGAAGACCGCGCGATGTGCGATGCGATCGGCCGCCACGGGGAGGTTTTCATCACCGACGGCTGTCGCGTGCTCACGCATTGCAACGCCGGCGCTCTGGCCACGGCGGGAATCGGGACGGCGCTCGCTCCGGTATACGTCGCGCACGGCGCGGGGAAACGAGTGAGCGTGATCGCAGACGAAACCCGGCCGCTCCTCCAAGGAAGCCGGTTGACCGCGTGGGAACTCGGGAGGGCAGGCATTCCGGTCATGGTCATCGCGGATGGCATGGCCGGGGCGATGATGCGCACGAAAGGCGTCGACATCGTCCTGGTTGGCGCCGATCGGATTGCCGCCAACGGAGACGTCGCGAACAAGATCGGCACGTACGGGTTGGCCGTGCTTGCGCGTCATCACGGCGTGCCGTTCTTCGTGTGCGCACCGATGTCGACGATCGATCCGGCCACCGCGTGTGGAGACGATATCGTGGTCGAAGTGCGCGGCGACGGCGAATTGCGAGCGCTTGCGGGCGTGCAAACGGCGCCGGAAGACGCACGCGTTTGGAATCCGGCGTTCGACGTCACGCCTGCCGAACTGATCACCGCAATCATCACGGATACCGGTGTGCACCGCGCACCGTACACCTTTCAGTCATGACACGCACCGTTCTTGCAATCGATCAGGGAACGACCGGTTCGACCTGCCTCGTGATCACCGCCGATGGCCGGATCGCCGGCCGCGGATACCGCGAGATCACGCAGTACTTTCCGGAGCCAGGGCTTGTCGAGCACGATGCGGAAGAAATTTTCGCTCGCACGTGCGAGGCGGCGCGGGAGGCCATCGCGCAGAGTGGACTGTTGCCGGAAGCGATCGGTATCACCAATCAACGCGAAACCATCGTGGTCTGGGATCGCGCCACCGGTACGCCACTCGGACGCGCGATCGTCTGGCAGGACCGTCGAACGGCAGCCCGGTGTGCGGCGCTCGAGCCGCGGCGCGAGGCGATCTACGCGGCGACGGGTCTCGTAACCGATCCGTATTTCACCGCGACGAAACTTGAGTGGATCATACAGCACCGAGCGGCGGGCGTTGCCGGTGGACTCGACTCGCTGCTTGCCGGCACTGTAGACAGCTGGCTGATCTGGCGGCTCACGAACGGTGGTGTGCACGCGACCGATCCGACAAACGCGTCCCGTACGATGCTATACGACATCGGTACTCACGCGTGGAGCGATCAGCTCCTGACCCTGTTCGGCGTACCGCGGACGATGCTTCCCGAGGTGCGCCCATCATCAGGTGACTTCGGCGTGGCAGACGCTGCGTACTTCGGACGCGCGATTCCGATCACGGGCGTTGCCGGTGATCAGCAGGCAGCGCTGTTTGGGCAGGGATGCTGGCAGGCGGGCACGAGCAAGAACACATACGGCACTGGCACGTTTCTCCTGCTCAACACCGGGAGCGAGCGGCCGGCCGGCGGTGGCGGATTGCTGACGACAGTTGCGTGCGACGCGACCGGTGGCGCGGCGTACGCGCTCGAGGCCAGCATCTTCATTGCGGGAGCCGCTGTTCAGTGGCTGCGGGACGGGCTTGGTATTGTGGGGCGCGCTGGCGAGACCGAAGCGATGGCGCGATCCGTTGATTCCAACGGCGGTGTCTACTTCGTTCCGGCGCTCACCGGACTCGGCGCGCCTGCGTGGGAGCCAAATGCGCGCGGCACGATTGTAGGACTCACGCGCGGTACGACGCGCGAGCACATCGTTCGCGCTACCCTGGAGGCGATGTGCTACGGCACCGCCGACGTACTTCACTCAATGCGCGAGGCGAGCGGGGCCCCGCTCGATGTGCTGCGCGTGGATGGCGGCGCTACTGCAAACGGGTGGATGATGCAGTTTCAGGCCGATGTGCTCGGCGTGCCTGTTGAGCGGCCCGATGTCATCGAAACGACTGCGATGGGCGCCGGCGCGCTCGCCGGCCTTGCCACGGGCGTGTGGAAATCTGCAGATGCCTTCATCGAATCACGGCGCTACGAACGGTTCGCGCCGGGCGACGGCCGTGCTGCAGCGCTCGAAGGCGCGCGCGGATGGCAGCGGGCCGTTCGGGCCGCCCTGTATTGGGCCCGCGACGGAGCAAGCTGATGCGATTCGCGCTCGTGTTCACACTCTGGACGCATCCTGCGCCTGCGACGCCGGCTCCGCAGGGCGGAGATCACTGGTTCGCGCGCGACAAGATGCTCCATTTCGCTGCGTCGGCGCTGATTCAAGGGTCGGCACACGCTGTGCTCCGCGCCAACGGAGCGGACTACGGAAGGGCGAGCAGGGGAGCGGCGCTCGTCACACTTTCTGCGGGTATCAGCAAGGAACTGTGGGACCGTCAGCGCGGCGGCGATGCGAGCCTGCGCGACTTGGCGTGGAACGCGGTTGGCGGTGCCACCGCCGCCGTCGGCGTCCGGCAGGCCGATCGCTAGGATGTTCGGGGTAGCCCTGTGATCCCGATGGCGCGCATGGCTCTTGCACTCGCGCCGCTGATGGCGCTCTGGGGGCTCGTTACGTCAATCGCCGCGCTGAGGACGTCGCGCGCTGACCTCGCGGCCACGGCGTGGCGTGGTCTCGCGGCGGCCACAGCCTGCGCGGCAATCGCCGTCGGCGCCCTCGCCTGGGCCATGGTGACCCACGACTTCACTGTCGGATTCGTCGCCGAAAACAGTTCGTGGCACGTACCTGTACGCTATGCCGCCGCGTCGCTGCTGCATGCGCCGGGCGGTGCGCTCCTAGCGTGGGCCGCGCTTGCCGGCACCGCAGGACTCGCTTCCGTTGGCGCGGCCGGTAGTGGCCCTTCGAGGATGTGGGTCACGGCGATCGTGACGGGTGCGCTGGTCGTTGCGCTATCGGCTGTGGCGTACGTTGCCGATCCGTTTGTGCCCGTGACGGGCGCGATCGGCGACGGTGCCGGACTCTCGCCCGATCTCCAGCGAGGCGCAGCCGTCGCATACGCCGTGTGCCTCCTGGTAGGTACCGCCGCGACACTTCCTGCGTTTGCGCTCACCGCTGGTGCGCTCGCGACCGCCACGCTCGATGAGCGATGGAGCCGTGCCGTACGCGTCTGGAACGCGGTCGCGTGGTGTGCGCTGTTCGTGGCTGCCGTCGCGGCTGCGCGCTGGTTCGCCCTCAACCCGCTTCGCGGACCATGGCTTGGCGATCCGGCCACGGCGCTCTGGCTCTTTCCCGTGGCTGTTGGTGCGTGGCTCGTGCACCTGGACGCGGGCCGTTCGACGGCCGAACGCGTGTTGATGCGAGTGTTACTCGTGACTGTGATGTTCACTGCAGCCACTGGCGCCGTTTCCGTCCTTTCCGGGGCATTCGTGCAGGGAATCGCGCCGCACCGGCCTAGCCCGGCCGGCGTCTGGTTTGCGATCGTGCCTGCTGGCGCATTCCTGCTGCAGGCGCTGTTAATTCGCCGCGGTCGTAGGTCGCTGTCGGGCAGCCGTGCGGTGGCTTCGGATTCCGTTCACGCACCGGGCGCCTGGATCGCGCACGCCGGGTTCATCCTGCTGCTGGGCGCAGTGATAGGATCGGCGTTCGCTGCGAGCCACGACGTCGCGCTCGCCGACGCCGGCATCTTTCGCGCGAAGGACCCGCTTGGTCACCAATGGTCGTTTACGAGCCAGGGCGTATCGACGCTGCGTCGCGAGAATTTTGGATCGGTGACGATCTCACTCCTGCCATCGCGAGACGGCTCGCGCGGGCCGATGCTGTCGGCGGAGGCCAGGTCGTACGTGACGGATGATCCCTCCGTCGCCGGCCAGGAGGCGTTTACAACCGCAGCGCTCGGCAACGCTTTCCTGGAGACTCGCTTCTCGATCACCGACCCGGATGCATCGCCGGAAAAGCTTCGCATCTCGTTTGTCCCGCTTGCCACGTGGATTCTCCCTGGGGCGTTGCTCATAGTCATGGGAACGCTCGTGCCCCTCGTTGGGCGCCCGAGGAAGGCCGCGTGACGCCGGTTGCCACGATTGCCGGCGCTGCGTTGCTCCTGGCGTGGGTGCTGTGGCCCATTGTGCGTCCGGGCAACGGGACGGGACGTGGTCCACTTGGCGCGGCTTTGATCGAGCCGCAGCCGGCGCCCACGTGCGAACAATGCGGTCCGCGCCCCGAGTCAGACGCCAGATATTGCTCGAACTGCGGAACGAGCACAGGCCGCTGACGTGCGCCCTTGCCCGACCAGTCCGGTCGAGCCTGGCTCTTCGGCTTTAGGCGAGCCGCTTCATGAAACAGTGCTTCTCGCCGACCTTGAGTTCGCTGGCGATCTTTCCGTACCGGGCGATCTTCTCGGGGTACGTCGTGAGCGGCGTATGCTCGAAACCTGCATCCAGGAACAGCTCGTCCGAGAACGACACCGAGAACAGCTCGGCGTAGCCGCGTTTGCGGGCGAGTTGTTCGAGGGACTTGATCAGGGCCTTGCCGTGGCCGAGCCCCTGCTCGTCCTGCGACACGGCAAGCGAGACGACTTCGGCGACGGACGGTGAATACTCGTCCAACGCCGCGCAACCAACGATCGCGCCGTCAGCATCGCGAATCACCCGGAAATCGGCGAGATGCGCGTACCCAAACTCTTCCGTTCGCTTGAGCGTGAGCCCTTGCGGCGCGTACTTGTTGTTGAGCGCGACGATACCGGCGATATCGTTTTCATTGGCCCGCTGAACGCGGCTCATCGTTCCACTTTTTCCAGGCGCTTCAGCGCTTCGCGAAGCGGCAATACGGTGGCGGCTATGCAGAGCAGCGCTGCGCCCGCGAACCCCAAAATCATTTCGCTTGGACTGATCGCCGTATTGAATGCTCGTGCCGACACATAGCTGTACACGGGTCGGGCCTCGAGGATCACGACTCCGCCGATCACGGCAACGGACGCCATCATGAATAGGAGCCCTCCAAACGACGTCGGAATCTGCGCGGCGTTCTCGGTTTCGAACTGCGGGAAGATCGTGCCGAACCCGATCGCCAACCCGCACACGGCGAATGTGAGTCCCGTGATCGAGAGAATCGAGACGATGAACATGAACGTCGACACCTGCAGCATGTAGTCGGTAATTCCGACGATCACGAGCGCCAGCGCGAGGAGTGGGGTCGTTCCGACCCAGAACTTTGCCCAGAGCAGGTCACGCATAGCCATCGGGCTGGAGCGGAGGAGCCAGAGCGTTCGTCCTTCGAGCGACACACCGGGGAAAATGAACCGTGCGGCGATTGACGCGAGCACGAATCCCGCAAGAACAAGGTTCAGGAACGGGACGATGTTCACGAGCAGGAACGTAATCCCCTCGCCACGCAGCGGGAGAAACTTGATGTTGAACACGTACACAACCACCAGCACGGCCAGCAGGATCAACTGCGACCATTGCGTCGTGTCGCGGAAAAAGAGGCGGATTTCCTTCAGCACGAGTTCGCGGCGGAGTATGCCGAGTGGCGCGAGCAGTCGTCGCACGAACGATGTGCCTGCGCCGGCGCGTACCCACCGCTGTGCACTTTCCTGGGCGCGGCTGAATCCGCTCGGATACAGACGCCGGTGCAACAGCGCGCCGAGCACGATCGCCGCCGCGGCCGACGTCCAGAGCAGATAGAGCGACAACCAATCCGGCTTGCCAGCAAGAAAACCCATCACGCCGTTCTGCACCCACTCGCTGGGCAGAAACGGAGAAGTAGGCGTTCGGAGAACCGAAATGAAGTCTACGAGCGACCGAAAACCTTCCGGGCGCGCCAGCTGTTCGGGCCTGATGAGCCGGAAGAGCAGGACCAGTCCCGCGGCGGTCATGACGGCGACGAGACTCAGAATGTCCCGCGTACGCCGCGCAGGGAAGACGTTTACCAGAATGAGTGTGATCGCACTGCCGACCACGGACGGAATGACGATGAACGGGACGAACAGCGCAACGGAGAGTGGAATGAACATCCAGCCGCCTTCGTACACCCAGCCGTACGCCGCGAAGATCGGAACGGACATCAGCGCCACCATCCAGCTCGATGCGATCACAGTTTCGAGAAGCTTGGCTCCGTACAGCCGAAACCAGTCGACGGGGCTTCCGACGAGCATGTCCAGATCCTTGGCCAGGAAAAAGCTGGACAGCGCCGTGATCACGTTCGAGAGGAGGAGAATCGCAAAGAAGCTGAGCAGCACGATCCCGAGAAGCTTGCCTGCGAGGAGCGGCCCAATTTCCTGAACGCCGCGGAAATACTTCAGCAGGCGAAACAGGACGCCGAAGATGAACGCCCAGAAGAGCGCGCCAACGAATGCGAGCACGGCTAACCGCCAGAACTTGCCTTCGCTCCCTGCGGCTGCGCGCGCCCGCGCGGTGAGCCACTTCGGGCGGAGCACGTGCAGGAGGGCCGGGTCCGGGAGCATGGCTGCGGCCATCGCGGCGATCGGAGGCGCCGGGCGCGTGCCCTCAGGCATCGAGAACTTCCACGAGATTTCGCGCGGCATTCTCGCCGGTAAACTTGAGGAAGATCTCCTCGAGTCCACCGCCGTGTTTGACCTGTGTGCGCAGCTCGTCCATGGTCCCGCACGCCGCGATCTTTCCTTTGACGATGATCGCAATGCGGTCGCAGAGCGACTCGGCGGTTTCGAGCGTGTGGGTGGACATCATGATCGTGTGCCCGCGCCGTGAGTACTCGCGAAAAAGGTCGCGCAGGATTTTGATCGATTTCGGGTCGAGTCCCACATGGGGCTCATCCACCACGATCACCTGCGGTCGATGGACGAACGCACTCGAGACGATCAGTTTCTGGCGCATCCCGTGGCTGTAACTCTCGACGAGTTCGTCCCGCCATTCGTCGAGGTCGAACAGCGTCAGCAGCTCAAGCGCCCGGTGCTCGACCTCGGGACCTTCCTGGCCGTAGAGCCCCGCGACAAACCGCAGAAACTCGGCGCCGGTGAGCTTTTCATAGATGAAAGGGCGGTCCGGTATGAAGCCGAGCTTGGACTTCGCGGTGATCGGATCGCGCTCGATATCGACGCCGCCAATTTCAACCGTTCTCGATGTGGGCTTCAGGATTCCGGCAATCATGCGGAGCGTCGTTGTCTTGCCTGCGCCGTTGGGGCCGAGAAAACCGAACAGCTCGCCCGGCGCCACGCGCAAGTCGATGTTGTCAACGGCGACAAAAGAGCCGTACTGCTTTGACAGCTTGGTCAGCCGAATCACTTCGCCTCCACCACGTCGATTCTGAGATTGCCGATGAGGCGAAGGAGTTCCGCCTGCTTCACGAGTCCGCCCACCTGGAACCGGAGGTGCGCGGCGTCGGCCGGGAACTGACCGAACGTCGGATCCACCGCGACCCAGTCGGCGAGCCAGACTTCCGGCCAGGCGTGGTAGTAGAACTTGCCGCGTACGTAGGCCAGGCCGGTGGCGATGCGGGCAGGGAGACCAATGGCGCGCGCGAGCGCGACGTAGAGCTGGGTGTGCTCGTTGCAGTCACCACGTCGGGTGCGCAGGATCTCGATCGCGTTCGGCACGCTGAACACGACTTCCTTTGTGAGCGAGTCGTGCACCCAGCGCGTGAGCTTTTCCGCGACGGCCCGCGGATCGCGTTCGAGCCCGACGATCCGAATGGCCTGCTGGACCATCCGAGGGTCGCCCTTTTGCAGCAGTGGTTCAGCCGCCAGTTCGGCGCGGAACCGCGCGCGGAATGCGCTGTCGCGCGGCACGCCAAACGACCACGCCGGTATGAGCGCCGCCGCGGCGTCACGTCCCACGCTGAGCGTATCACCGGAGAGGCTCTGGCGTCCGCCGTCGAGCGCATAGCCGCGCAGGTCCACGCCGGTCAGGCGCACGACGAGTGCCGTGAGTCCGCCGCGCCCAATCGACACGTTGGACGCGATCGCCGTGGACTCGCTGATGTCGTCTGTGCCCGCATTCGCCGCCGTGTTGCGCTGTCTCGCGATACGCCAGTTCTCGAAGGCCAGTTCGTAGGCCATCCGGCGCAGCGTGATGCCGCCGGGCTGAGTCGTCTCCACGACCCGGCCCTGCGCGTCGACCCACCCGCTGAAGCCGCTACCGGGCACGTCCGGCTCGATTTTCCACGCGCGCACGGTGTCTGTCAGCGCGCTTATCCATATGCCGACTGCCGGGTCAAACGCAGCGCTGTCGACAAGCGTGAATACTGACTCTGCCCGGACGGTCAGCCGCATCGGGCGCTGCTCCATGGTAGTCGGATCGAACGTCGGGAACGTGTAGTTGCGGCCAATCTTCGGAGGATCGGTGAGCATAGCGGCCAGCGGAACGAGCTGCGGAAGGAGGATCGGTCCGCGAACCGCGATGCGCTGACTGTCGGCCGGCTCACCGTTTGCGGATAGCATGTAGACCACACCGCTGTCACCGTCGGTGCGCCCTCCCGCGATGAGTTTTGCGCCGGGGGCGTCAACACTTACGTCAAAGCTGCGCAGCGCGAGCCCGCGTGAGAGCTGCACGAGCGATCGGGCCGACGAGCGCTGCACCGTGCCGCCGACGGGAAGGTCGGCCACGAAGTAGTCCACGACGTCAATGCCGGTCTCCGTTGTGTCGATTGTCGTCGAGGCAAACCCGATTTGTGAACCATTCTGATCGACGGAGAAATACGTCGCGCCGGGATTGACCCGAAGGGCGGCTTCGGCGAGCCGCGCCACCGACCCGACGAACAGTTCTCGCCGGCCCAGCACGGCCAGTCCCACCATCCACGCCATGACCACCACGACGGCGATGCCGGAACGGCGACGTTCCCGCGCAATGAAAGGACTGTGCGTGACGCTCGAATTTGCACGGTCGTTCACGCGCCGCTCCGTTGGCCGTCGCGAGCGCGGCGGTAGAACTCGGCCGCCTCGCTGGGCCGTCCCATTCGGTCGAGTACGATT
Organism: Gemmatimonadota bacterium; assembly: GCA_027622655.1. Classification (GTDB taxonomy): domain Bacteria; phylum Gemmatimonadota; class Gemmatimonadetes; order Gemmatimonadales; family Gemmatimonadaceae; genus Fen-1231. The sequence continues at coordinate 18,767 of JAQBYI010000015.1, forward strand.
CCCACGCCCTTGAACGCCCGCCAATTGTCGGGCTCCAGATCCGCTGCGCGGTGATACGCCTCCAGTGCCTCACCAAGGCGGTCGAGCTTGCTCAGCGACTCGCCCAGATAGAAATGCCCCTGACCCGACAGCGGATCAGCTTTGACGACCCGGGCAAGCGGCTCGACTGCCTCGCGCCACTTCGCGCGCCGGCACGCCAGGATTCCTTGCTGCAGGAGAACGCCCGCATCGTCTGGCTTCACTTTTTGGGCGCGTTTGAGTTCGCGCTCGGCGTCGTCGTACCGCAGCCGGCCGCTGAGAATCGTGGCGCGTGCACACCGCAGGATGACGCCATCACCGCCGGAATCGATCGCGCGTTGCAGAACACCCAGTGCGCCTTCGATGTTTCCCCGGCGCGCGAGGGCGTGTGACAGCACCAACGCTGTTTGTTCGTCGCCCGGGTGCGCGTCGTGGATGCTCTTGAGTTCATCGAGCGCAGGGAGCGGGGTCGGTGGCGTCATGGAGCGGGCGACCGGTCGCGCTGCCATCGGCGTCGGGGCGAGTGGCGTTGCCGCGGGCGCTCCTGCGGGCGCTCCTGCGGGCGCTCCTGCGGGCGCTCCTGCGGGCGCTCCTGCGGGCGCTCCTGCCGGGTCCGCGCGGCGAGTGTGTCCCGTCTGCTGCGAAGCGCGCGAATAAGAAATCCTCGACTGCGCCATCTGCGGTGTAGGGACGATGGTAGTATTGCCGCGCCCGTCGGGGAACGCATCCTCGTCGAACGACCACTCTCCACAAACCGGCGGTTCGCGTACGGCGACGTCCGTGTCCGCATTGTCGGTCGCGACGCTGTCGCGCGCAGCCTGCTGCGCGGCGGCGACGGCCGGATCGAGGCCACCGAGGGTCAGCTGGTCGGGATCCGGTACGACGAACCCCGGCACCGGCGGTGTGCGATCCCGCGGTGTCGGCATCAGACCGCTAGTGACGGCGTCGTGCGCGCCGGCGTGGACGGAGCGTGCAGCATCGAACGCGAAATCTATACCACTGTTCACAGTGGTCGCGCTTGAATCCGGTCTGGCCTGCCCCCAGCTTTCTCAGGCTATGCCCGAAGAAGCGCTCATCGTTCGTGGCGCACGCGCCCACAACCTCAAAAACATTGACGTCACCATTCCCCGCGACCGCCTGACGGTCATCACGGGGCTTTCGGGGTCGGGCAAGTCGTCGCTCGCGTTCGACACGATCTTTGCAGAAGGACAGCGGCGCTATGTCGAGTCGCTCTCCGCCTACGCGCGGCAGTTCCTGGGGCTGATGGAGAAGCCCGATGTGGACGCGATCGAGGGGCTGTCGCCTGCGATTTCGATCGAACAGAAGACGGCTGGCCACAACCCGCGTTCTACCGTGGGCACTGTCACCGAAGTACACGACTATTTGCGCCTGCTCTGGGCCCGCGCCGGCACACCGCATTGCCCGAATTGCGGACGACCGGTCGAACGACAAAGCCCTGCTCAGATCGCCGAGGTGGTGCTGTCGTGGAAGGAAGGGACGCGCGTCGAGGTGCTGGCCCCGCTCGTGCGCGGGCGCAAAGGCGAGTTTCGCGAACTGTTTGAATCGGCGCGCAAACAGGGTTTCGTGCGCGCGATGGTCGATGGATCGGCGATCGAACTGGATGCGCCGCCCAAGCTGAATCGCCGGGTCAATCACGACGTCGCCATCGTCGTGGACCGGCTCGTGGTGCGCGCTTCGGACCGTGCGCGTCTGACCGACTCGGTCGAAACAGCGCTTCGGCTCGCGGACGGAATTGCGGAGGTCGTGCGCGTGGCCGGCGATCGCCGCGAAACAACGATGTTCAGTGAGCGATTCGGATGCGCGACGTGCGGCGTTTCGATGCCCGATCTCGAACCACGTCACTTTTCGTTCAACTCTCCGTTCGGCGCGTGCCCCGCCTGCAGCGGCCTCGGGACGCGGCGCCTTGCCAGCGCCGATCTGGTCCTCGGCGATCCAAAAATCTCGATCCTGGAGGGCGTGGTCCTGCCGTGGGGCGAACCGGATGGCTACCTGCGCAAGGTGATTCTCCCGGGACTCGCGAAACAACTCAAGTTCGAAATCAACGCACCGTGGGGGACGCTTTCCGCGCGCGTCCAGGACGCCTTGCTGAACGGACTTGGCACGCGACGCGGCGAGGCCGACTCCGGCGGAAAGTGGGAGGGAATTCTCTCGAACGTCCAGCGACGCTACAACGAGACGACGAGCGAAAGCATCAGGTCCGATCTCGACGAATTCATGATCGTGTCCGAGTGCCCCGACTGTGCCGGCCTTCGCCTCAGGCCGGAATCGCTGGCCGTAACCGTGCACACCACCAACATCGGCGATCTGGGCGAACTCTCAATTGGCGATGCGCACGAGTTCATTCGCTCGGTGCCGCTGCGATCAAAGGGGAAAGCCGGACTCGACCCCGAAATCGCGGCTCCGATCCTCAAGGAGGTTGGCGAACGCCTTCGCTTTCTCGTGGACGTCGGACTCGAGTACCTCACATTGAACCGAAGCGCTGAGTCGCTCTCCGGTGGCGAAGCACAGCGTATCAGACTCGCAACTCAAATCGGATCGCGCCTCGTCGGCGTCCTCTACATTCTGGACGAGCCGAGCATCGGACTCCACCAACGCGACAATGCGCGCCTGCTTGCCACACTCGGGCGCCTGCGCGACCTGGGAAATACCGTGCTCGTCGTCGAGCACGACGAAGAAACGATCCGGGCCGCCGACCACATCATTGATCTCGGTCCGGGCGCGGGCAAGCACGGGGGCGAGGTAATCGCGGAAGGCACGATAGACGACGTGCTCAAGAACCCGAACTCGATCACGGCCGCATACCTGTCAGGACGCAAACGCATCGCTCCGCGCGAAGCGCGTCGGGTCCGGGACGCCAAGCGGCTGCTGCGGGTCGAGCAGGCGCACGAGCACAATCTTCAGCACATCGATTTCGAGGTGCCACTCGGACTCTTCGTGGCTGTGACCGGTGTGAGTGGATCGGGGAAGTCCACCCTGGTGCAGGACATTCTGCACCGCGCGCTCGCCCGCCTCTTCTTCCGGGCCCGCGTTTTGCCGGGCAAGCACAAGCGGCTGACCGGGGTCGAGCATCTCGACAAGGTCATCGACATTGATCAAAGTCCCATCGGTCGCACACCGCGCTCCAATCCGGCGACCTACACAGGACTGTTCGCGCCGATTCGCGACCTCTTTGCCGAACTGCCCGAAGCGAAGCTCCGCGGATACGGCCCAGGTCGCTTCTCGTTCAACGTGAAGGGCGGCCGCTGCGAATCGTGCCAGGGCGACGGACTCGTCAAGATCGAAATGCACTTCCTCCCTGACGTGTACGTCACGTGCGATTCGTGTCGCGGCAAGCGATACAATCGCGAAACGCTTGAAGTGCGCTTCCGAGGCTTGTCAATCAGCGACGTGCTCGACCTCACCGTCGAGGACGCACTTGAAACGTTCGCCAACCAGCCGCGCATCGCCGACAAACTCCGCGTTCTCAACGAAGTCGGACTCGGCTACGTGCATTTGGGGCAAAGCGCCACAACGTTGTCCGGTGGAGAGGCTCAGCGCGTGAAGCTCGCAACGGAACTTGCCAAGCGCGACACCGGACGGACGCTTTACATTCTTGACGAACCCACGACGGGGCTCCACTTCGAGGACGTGCGCATGCTGCTCGATGTCCTCCATCGCCTTGTTGACCGGGGGAATACCGTGCTCGTGATTGAACACAACCTCGACGTCATCAAGACCGCCGACTGGGTCGTGGACATGGGCCCCGACGGCGGGGCAAAGGGTGGAACGATTGTCGCCGCTGGCACACCGGAAGACGTCGCTGCGGTCACGGCGAGCCATACCGGCGTGTATCTCAAGAAGGCGCTGGCCTGATGCTCTGCACGCTCATCCTCTCTCACCAGACGCACTCCTAACCTTGGTCTCCCTTCTCGACATCATCGGGCCTGTCATGGTTGGCCCGAGCTCCAGTCACACCGCAGGCGCGTGCCGCCTCGGACTGCTCGCGCGCAACCTGGTCGGTGGCACGCCGGAACGGGCTCTGATCGAGCTGCACGGCTCGTTTGCCCGCACTGGCGAAGGCCACGGCACCGACAAGGCCATCGCGGGCGGCTTGATGGGATTTCGTACTGACGACGATCGCATCCGCGTCGCGCTCGACATTGCCGAACGTGACGGCCTCAAATTCACCTTCGAAAAAGTCAAGCTCGGCGAAGAGAACGAAGTGCATCCAAATACGGTCCGCATCGCGGTCGAGCGCGGCGACCGCAAACACCTGATGCTGGGTTCGTCGCTCGGAGCCGGCCGCGTACTCGTGAGCGAAATCGACGGGTTCCCGGTCCAGGTGCACGGCAACCACCACACGATCGTGCTGGTCGCCGAGGACGTGAAAGGGAGCATCGCGCGCGTTGCGGGGCTGCTGGCGGACGACGGCATCAACATCGCTACGCTCCGCGTGACACGGAAACATGTCGGTGGCGATGCGTTCATGGTCATCGAAGTGGATGAAGCGCCGACTGAGGCAGTGCGCGATCACATTCGCGCGCTGCCCTGGGTTCGCTGGACGCACCGGCTCGACAAGGTGTCGTCGTGATTAGCGCACGACCGTCTGCGGTTCGCCGCCAGCCGTAATCCGTGTACACGTCTTTGCAGTCGGCCATCGCCGCGGCCGAGTCGGAGTCAAAACCGCTGAGCCAGATCGCGCTCGAAGCGGAGTCGCGCGACCTTGGGCGCTCCATCGCTGAAATCCGCGACGCCCTGGGCCGCGCCCTCACGGTGATGAGGCGCGCCGTGGAGCAGGGACTCGTTGGTGACCTGAAGAGCGCGAGCGGGTTGGTGGGTGGTGATGCGGCGAAAGTGAGCGCGTCGGTGGCGGGGCCGTTTGCCGGCTCGCCGTTCAAGGATGTGCTGGCCCGCGCGCTCGCCGTGCAGGAAGTGAACGCGGCGATGGGAGTGATAGTCGCCGCTCCAACCGCAGGCGGAGCCGGAGTGCTGCCGGCAGTGCTCACCGGGCTCGCGGCAGCTCGCGGTATCGGAGACGAAAAGCTGATTGACGCACTCGCCACCGCCGGACTGATTGGCGCGGTTGTCGCCGAAAGGGCGTCGCTGTCCGGTGCCGAAGGTGGATGCCAGGCCGAGACCGGCGCCGCAGCGGGAATGGCCGCGGGCGCCGCGACTGAAATGTTGGGAGGTACGCCGCGTCAGGTGGGTCACGCTGTCGCGCTCGCGCAACAGGGAACCTTGGGATTGGTGTGCGATCCCCTTGGCGGTCTGGTGGAGCTGCCGTGCGTCTTTCGTAATGCAACCGGAGCCGCGCTCGCGCTGGCCGCGGTGGAAATGGCGTTGGCTGGGGTCGAGTTCGCGATTCCGGCCGACGAAGTCATCGACACAATGGGTGAAATCGGGCGAACGATGGACGTGCGCTATCGGGAAACGGCGGGCGGCGGGCTTGCGGCAACCCCCACCGGCCGGCGGCTGGCGCGCGAGCGCCTTGTGCAGATCAAGAAAGGCGGCTGACACCATCCACCCGCTCCGACGCTGTCGCTTCTAAATGAAGGGCGGCGAGCGGGCTCACTGGCGCGCATCCCGTGTCGGAGCGAAACTTCCGACGTGCCCCGACTCGTAAGGGCATCAGCTGTCACCGGAGCGATTGCCAATGGTCTTGCACGACGACATTCAGAGCTTTCTTGACCGACTCGACGCGAGCGGGGCCACGTATACTGAGATTTCCGACGGCCTCTGGAGCGTTCGGCCGGGGGGCGACCTCGATTTCAGTCTTGTGGTGCACTACTCACCGCCCGTCGTGGTCCTGCGCGTGAACGTGATGGACCTGCCCAAGAAGGCCGCAAAAAAGACGGCGCTCTACCGCCGCCTTCTCGAAATCAACGCGACCGACCTGCTTCACGGATCGTACGGCATTCAGGAAGAAGCGGTGGTACTCACCGAAGCGCTGGAACTCGCACATCTCGACTTTGAGGAGTTTCTCGCTTCATACGAAAGCATCACCCTGGCGCTCGCGTCGCATATTCGCGAACTCGCGTCATTTCGTGAGGAAGGCTGACGATGGGACTCTTCGATCGCATCGCCACGCTGTTCAAGTCCAACATCAATGATCTGATCTCCCGCGCGGAGAATCCGGAAAAGATGCTGGACCAGATTGTCGTGGACATGAAGGGCCAGCTCGGCAAGGCGAAGCAGCAGGTCGCATCAGCCATCGCCGACGAAAAGCGGCTCAAAGACCAGGCGGAGCAGGAGCTCAAGGCGTCGCAGGACTGGGAGCAGAAGGCCATGCTCGCCATCAAGGAAGGGCGCGACGACCTGGCGAAGCAGGCGCTCGTGCGGCACAACGAGCACCGCGAACACGCCGAGCAGCTTCAGACCACGTGGCAGGCGCACGCGCTGGAAACGGAAAAGCTCAAGAATTCGCTTCGCGACCTCAACGACAAGATCGAGGAGGCCAAGCGCAAGAAGAACCTCCTCCTCGCACGGCAGAGACGCGCGCAGGCGCAGCAGCGCATCGCAGAAACGATGTCGTCGATGTCGGAGAAGAGCGCGTTCGAGGCGTTCGCGCGGATGGAGGAAAAAGTCAACCAGAACGAACGGATGATCAAAGCCTCGTCAGAGATCGACGAGGAGTTCTCCGGCGACAAGCTGGCTCACGATTTCAAGCGTCTCGAAAAGGGCGCTGGGACGGTGAACGCCGAACAACAGCTGTTGGCGCTCAAGGAGAAGATGGGCATGCTCGGGTCGGGATCGGCCTCGCCGCGAAAGGCACTCGGCAAGGGCGAAGAAACCGTCAGCGCTGAAATCGAAGACAAGAAGTAGAGTTGACGATGCCCGGATCCACAGAACCGACGGCCGCGATTCGCCGCGTTATCCTGACGCCCGGCATCGCGGCCGTCGCGTTTACTGTCCTGGTGTTGTTATTGCTGGGACAGGCCGTGCATCTGATGGTGTTGCTGTTCATAGCCGTGCTCATCGCGGTCTACCTCGCAGCGTTCACCGACGCGGCGATGGCACGCACCGGGTGGTCGCGACCGTGGGCGTTTGCCGCCGCCATCATTGCGACGCTTCTGGCACTCTGGGGTCTTGAGGCGCTCCTCGTCCCGCCGGTCATTGAGCAGACACGCGCACTGGTCGCTGGATTGCCGGGGTACATCACGGCCTGGCAGGATTGGCTTGGCCGGCTCGTGGTCCAGTTTCCGGCGCTCGAACCGTTGGTCGGAGGCGATCGTCAGCGTGAGGTCGTTGACACGATCATTTCGCAGACCGAGTCCATGGTCGGCGGGATATTCCCGCGAGTGTTCGATTTTGCCCACAGCATTGTCAACGTCGTGTCGGTCAGCGTTATGGCCATCTACATGGCGCGTACTCCCAAACTCTACACCGACTTGATCGTGTCGCTGACACCGCCGCGGCATCGCGAAGTCGCGTGCGATGTGCTGCGCGCGTGCGGGGTGACGTTGAGGCATTGGGTATTCGCGCAGCTGTTCAACATGGCAGTGCTCGGCGCGCTGACCACCATAGGACTCCTCGCACTCGATGTTCCGTACTGGCTCGCGTTCGGAATTTTTGCCGGTTTGGCCGCGATTGTGCCGTTCTTCGGAACCCTCGTATCAACGGTGCTCCCGGCATTGTTCGTGCTCGACCGCGGCGCGACCGCGATTGTGCTGGTGACATTGCTCGGCGTGGTGGTGCACGTCATTGAGGGCAACGTCGTTGCGCCGATGGTGTTTCAGCGCGGTGTGAACCTGCCACCAGTGTTGACCATCATGGCGGTGCTCGTCGTCGGCTCGCTCGTCGGACCGATCGGTCTGGTCGTGGCGGTGCCGCTATTGGCAGTGCTGCTCGTACTCGTCCGGCGCATTCTGCAAGTGCAGATCTACGGCGACCCGCTCGTTCCGGTGCTCGCCGACGCCCCGTCTCCCTCACCGACGCGCTCGACCGAAGCGGCCGGCGGGGGCAGCTAAGGCGGAAAGCCCAGCGCCGCGTGAGTTGGCCGCGGAGTGCAGGAAAATGATTCTGCTCGCGTCACCGTGATGGCACTCGCCGTCACTGTCGTCGCCATTGTCGGGCATGAATCACCCCGTCCTCGAACTCCGCGACGTTTCCGTGCGCTACGGGACTCCGACTGCTCCGCACACGTTGGCTCTTGACGCGGCGACGCTATCCGTGGCGCCGGGCGAATGCGTCGGCATCGCCGGTGGCCCGGGATCCGGCACGACGACGCTTCTGCTCTGCGCGTCCGGCCTCATTGGTGCAGACGCCGGCAGCGTGCGCTGGTTCGGGTCGCATCGCTGGCATGCCGGCCGGGCGGCGTACGAATCAGCTAGCGCCGACGGACACCCCTACCTGTCAGTTCGCGCGTGGCTCGAATTTTCGGCCTCCCAGCGGGAGGATGACGCGCTCGGACCGGAGCCGGACGTTGAAGCCGTGATGTCACTTGCGTCGCTCTGCGAGTTCGCTCGCATTCGCGTCGGGCATCTCACGCCCGGCGTTTCGGCTCGCGTCGCACTCGCCGGGGCTCTCCTCGGCACTCCTCGAATCGTGATGTTCGACCGGCCGTTCGACGCACTGAGCTGCGCTGAGCGAGCGCGACTGGCCCAGGTGCTCGGATCGGTGCTGTCCGCGGGAGTTGCCGTCGTGGTGACCACGCGCGTGGCCTCGCTGCTCGGCGACTTGTCACCGTCCCGCATCCACTACCTCGCCGGTGGTCGACTGGACCTTCAGCCGCCGTCGATGCAGCCCTGGAACTCGACGTGCCGCTGCCGATCGAGGCGCGCTCGCGACTCGCCCTGCGTGTGCCAAGCGTGTACCGGCGCGGGCGCGCGCTCCGCGTTCCGCTTGAGCGATTCACGCCCGAACAGGTACTGAGCGAGTGCCGGTCTCTGGGAATCGAGGTCCGTGCGTCACGCGTCGTGGCGCGCGACCTCCCATCCCGACGTCGGGTGGCCGAAGCGCCGCCGAGCAACGGGTCCGCGTCCGGGCGCTGATACGCTAGTTTTCGCGGGTGCCGGAATTTCGCCTCTACAACTCGCTGACGCGTAGCATCGAACCGTTCGCCCCCGCGGACGGCGCGACGGTGCGTCTGTACACGTGCGGTCCAACGGTGTACAACCCCGCGCATCTGGGGAATTTTCGCACGTTTCTGTTCGAGGACCTTCTGCGTCGCGGGCTCCGCATGCGCGGCTGGGCCGTTGAACAGGTGATGAACCTGACGGACGTGGACGACAAGATCATCAAGCGCGCGACGGAACGCGGCGTGTCGATTACGGAGCTCACGAACCCGGTCGTGGAAACATTTCACGCCGACTGCGAGTTCCTCCGTATTCAGAGGGCCGAGCACTATCCGCGAGCCACGGCGTACATCAATGAAATGATTGACTTGGTGAAACGGCTCGAGTCCAACGGTGTCGCGTACAAGGCCGACGATGAGTCGGTGTATTTCGCGATCTCGAAGTTTCCGGAATACGGTCGGCTGTCGAGACTCGACACTCGGGAGATTCGGTCGGGTGCGCGCGTCTCGCAGGACGACTACGCCAAGGAAAACGCGCAGGATTTCGCGCTGTGGAAGGCGGCGAAGCCTGAGGACGAGGCATGCGGCGCGGCATGGGACTCTCCGTGGGGACGCGGCCGCCCGGGCTGGCACCTCGAATGTTCGGCCATGGCGATGACGATTCTGGGCGAAACGCTCGACATCCACGCCGGCGGCGTCGACCTCATGTTTCCGCACCACGAGGATGAGATCGCCCAGAGTGAGGCAGCCACTGGCAAGCCATTCGCGCGGTTCTGGTGCCACGGTGAGTTTCTCCTTACCGACGGTGCGAAAATGGCGAAGCGCGTCGGCAATGTGAGCACCGTTGCCGACCTGCGCGAGCAAGGCGTGAGCGCCGCTGCGTTGCGGCACTTCGTGTTCTCGACTCACTACAGAAAGCAGTTGAATTTGTCTGGTGAGGCGCTCGAGGCGTCGATAGAAGCCGTGCGACGTGTCGGTGATTTTTCGGACCGGCTGGCGCGCGAGCGAGCGGGCAACGCGGCGCTCGCGGAGGCGGCAGATACGCTCCTGATCGAGGCCACCGCGGCGCTGTCTGACGACCTCAACGCGCCCCGGGCGATTGGCGCGCTGTTCGAGTTCGTCCATGCCTCGAATCGTGCGTTCGATGAGACAGGCTCAGATCCGAGCGCGCTCGCACGTGCGCGCGACGCATTCAGGCAGATCAATGCCGTGCTCGACATCGTGCCGGACCGCGGCACGGACGATGCTGAGCTTGCCGGCTGGGTCGAATCTCAGATCGCTGCGCGCTCCACGGCGCGGGCGAATCGGGACTTCGTGCAGGCGGACGAGGTCCGGAAAGCGTTGGAGGAGAAGGGGATAGCGATCGAAGACACTCCCGACGGGACGCGCTGGAAGAAGATTCGATAGGGCCCTCCCGGGGCCCATTCGCGGCGGATTTCGTCGCCCAGTCGGTGATCAGCTAACACTGTGCCTCTCAACGGCTTGACCTGCTTTCTCGCGTCCGCTACTTTTTAAGGCTCGCGAAAAAAGGCTCGTCGTTGTGGTCAGGCTGACGTAGCTCAATTGGCAGAGCACCTGATTTGTAATCAGGAGGTTGCGAGTTCGATTCTCGCCGTCAGCTCTGCGTTCGCGGTTGTGGGGTGAGGCGTTCAGCGGTTCGGCGCGTGCAAGTCGCAGAGTGCAAATCGCACGCGATGTGCAGCGTGTGGCATCGGCATCATCGTGGGAGAACGAAGATCGAAGGACTCGGCTGGCAGCTGGTAGTTGTTGGTGGGGTACCCAAGTGGCCAACGGGAGCAGACTGTAAATCTGCCGGCTTATGCCTTCGAAGGTTCGAATCCTTCCCCCACCATGAATCGGCATGAGGGATGTGCGACGATTGGGCGAAGCAAACGCAGGTGGCAGATCTGGAAGGGAGTCGGTCGACACGCGGGAGTAGCTCAGCTGGTAGAGCGCAAGCCTTCCAAGCTTGATGTCGCGGGTTCGAGCCCCGTCTCCCGCTCTTGATGTAAGAATGCAGAGGTAGCGAATCGGACTGCACGCGTAGCTCAGTCGGTAGAGCACACCCTTGGTAAGGGTGAGGTCACCGGTTCAATCCCGGTCGCGTGCTCTTTAGGATAGGCAAGAAGCGGGAAGCAGGGCGCTGGAGCAGAGCAACAAGATTTAGCGGGACGACCTACGTGCCAGAGGGCGCAACGAAATGCCACGCGAACGTATCATCCTCGCTTGCGGCGAGTGCAAGAACCGAAACTACTTCACGATGAAGAACAAGCGTCTCCACCCGGAGCGCGTCGAGTGGAAGAAGTACTGCCCACGGTGCAACAAGCACCAGACGCACAAGGAGACGAAGTAGGTGGCGGTCGAACTCGCACCGAAGCCCAGTCTTCCGGCGCGGATCGTCACCTTCTACCACGAGGTGATGGCCGAGATGCGCAAGGTCACCTGGCCAGACTGGCCCCAGGTGCGCCAGCTGTCCATCGGCGTGGTGGTGCTCTCGCTGTTCATCGGACTTCTCATCTTTATCATGGACAACATTCTCCAGCTTGTGCTGGTGCGTTGGCTTCCCCGGCTGTTCTCATGAATCACCGGTTCTACGCGATTCAGACGACGTCGGGGCACGAGAACAAGGTGCGTATGCTGATTCAGCGGCGCATCGACGCCGACACTGCGCCGGCCGACCAGCGCCAGATTCGTCAGGCGCTCGTGCCAACGGAGCAGGTTGTCGAGATCAAGAATGGCAAGAAGGTCACCGTAGATCGGAAGGTATTTCCGGGCTACGTGCTCGTTGAAATGGATGTGGATCAGGAGACGCTGCACACGGTCAACTCGATCCAGGGCGTAATCAAGTTCGTTGGCAAGGATCGCGAACCGCAGCCGCTCCGGCCCGAGGAAGTGAACCGACTGCTCGGCGTCGTCGAGACGACGGTCGAAGAGGAACCCAAAGAAGAGATTCCGTTCCTTATCGGCCAGGCGGTGGCGATTACTGAGGGCCCGTTCACCGACTTCAACGGCACGATCGAAGAGGTGATGGCAGACAAGGGTAAGGTGCGCGTGAGCGTGAGTCTGTTCGGTCGGCCAACGTCGGTCGAACTGGATTACCTGCAACTGCGCGGGCACTAGAACGACTGCTGTTGTAGTTGCTGTACGTCGGTGACCACTCCGACGCTAATGCCAGTGGAAGCCAGCGGACTTGATCGTCCGCTACTGCGAAGAGGAGTACGATGGCAAAGAAGGTAGTCGGATTCGTCAAACTGCAGATTCCTGCAGGCAAGGCGAACCCGGCCCCTCCGGTCGGCACCGCGCTTGGCCCGCAGGGGATCAACATCATGGCCTTTTGCAAGGAGTTCAATGCAAAGACACAGGGCCAGGACACGATCCTTCCGGTCGAGATTACGATTTTTGCCGACAAGTCATTCACGTTCATTCTGAAGACTCCGCCAGCGGCGGTGCTCGTCAAGAAAGAAGCGGGAATCGAGAAGGGGTCAGGTCAGCCGAATCGCAACAAGGTGGGGAGCATTACCAAGGCCCAGGTGAAAAAGATCGCAGAGGTCAAGATGCCCGACCTGAACTGCGACTCAATCGAGTCCGCGATGGCGATGGTTGCCGGCGCGGCGCGTTCGATGGGCGTGGAGGTGCGAGACTGATGCGCGCCCACGGAAAGAAGTACCGCAAAGCGGTTGAGGGGCGCGACGTTGCAGCAATGCACGCGGTCCGCTCGGCGCTTGAGCTGGTGAAGACCACGGCATTCGCGAAGTTCGACGAAACGATCGATGTCGCCGTTCGCCTCGGTGTTGACCCGAAGCATGCCGATCAGGCCATTCGTGGCACGGTCGTGCTGCCGGCCGGAACGGGCAAGGACGTACGCGTGCTCGTGATCGCGGTCGGCGAGAAGGCCAAGGAGGCTGAGGCCGCCGGCGCCGATTTCGTCGGCACTGAGTTCATTCAGAAGATCAAGGACGGTTGGACCGATTTCGACGTGATGATTGCGACGCCGGACCAGATGGGGCAGGTGGGCCAGTTGGGCCGCGTGCTCGGACCGCGTGGGCTGATGCCGAACCCGAAGGCGGGGACGGTCACGATGAACGTCGGTCAGGCCGTAAAGGAAACGAAGGCGGGGAAAATCGAGTTTCGTGTCGACAAGGCGGGCATCGTGCACGCTGCGATCGGGAAGGTTTCGTTTCCCATCGAGTCGCTCGAAACGAACTTCCAGGCCTTCATGGATACGATCGTGCGCGCCAAGCCGAGCGCGACGAAGGGCGTCTACGTGCGAACCGTTGCGGTGTCCAGCACCATGGGACCGGGCGTGCGCGTGGACACGACTCCGTACCGGTAAGGCGCCATGAAGCGAACCGAAAAGGAACAGCTCGTCGCCGAGCTCAAGGACAAGATCAAGGCCGCGAACACCCTGTATTACACCGACTTCACGGGCCTCAATGTGAAGCGCATGACGGAACTTCGCCGTCGGTTGAAGCGGCAAGGCGTCGAATACGTCGTGATCAAGAACTCGCTGGCCCTCAAGGCCGTGAACGAAGCCGGCATGACCGGCGAGCGGCTCAGGGGCCCGACGGGCGTCGTGGTTGCCTCGGACGGAATTTTGGCGGCGAAGTTGCTGACCCAGTTCCGCAAGGAAAACGACGAGCGACCGACGGTGAAGGGTGGTGTGTACGAAGGTGCGCCGGTTAACGAGGCGCTTGTAAAACAATTGGCATCGCTGCCGACTCGTAATGAGGCGCTTTCACAGCTCCTCGGTGCGATGAACAGCGTGCTCGCGATGTTTGCCCTGGCTCTCGAAGCGCGGAAAACGCAACTCGAAGCCGACTCGACCCCAGCTGCAGCTTAATTCCCCAGGCGTTGGCCTGATTCACACGCCCCAGGTGACCCTGGGATACCTACGGAGATTGGAACAATGGCGAATGCAACCCTGAGCAAGGACGAGATCCTCGAGGCGATCGGCGGAATGTCGGTCGTCGAGCTCGCCGAGCTCATCGACGCTTTCAAGACGAAGTTCAACGTGACCATCGCGGCAGTCGCCGCGGGTGCGCCGGCTGGCGGCGGCGCCGCAGCCGCAGCCGAGGAACAGACGGAATTCGACGTCATCCTCACGGCAGCGGGCGGGAAGAAGATTCAGGTCATCAAGGTGGTACGCGAGCTGACAGGGCTTGGCCTCAAGGAAGCCAAGGATCTGGTCGATGGCGCGCCGCAGGCCATCAAGTCCGGCGTCACGAAGGACGACGCCGCCGCGACGAAGGCCAAGCTCGAAGAGCAGGGCGCGACGGTCGAAGTCAAGTAAGCGTGCGTTTCGCGGCGTGCGTGCGGCCGGTTTTTGCCGACGCGCCACGCCACGTACTCACCCTCACTTGAACTCGACGCCGTGACCTCACGTATCAATCGCCGCACCGCAGTTGAATTGCACGCGCACCGCCGTCCGGCATTTGCCGGGCGGCGGGGCGTGGCGCTTTGTGCCTGCCAGAACACCACCCGGGTGAGCCCCGGAACGACATGATCAAGCAGATTTCTTTCGGCAAACTCGCGCAGGGTATGGGCATGCCCCACCTGCTCGACATTCAGACGCGCGCATTCGAGTCGCTCTTGCAACTCGACGCCGCCGCCCACGACCGCGAAGACGTCGGACTCGAGCGGGTCTTCAAGGACCTGTTTCCGATTACCGACGTCCACGAGAACTTTTCGCTCGACTTCAAACGCTATACACTCGGCGAACCGAAGTACTCGGTTGAGGAGTGCATCGAGCGCGACATGACGTACTCGGCGCCGCTCAAGGCCACGCTTGTCCTCACCGTGTTCGAGGAAGCGGCTGCCGATGGCAAGAAGCGCGTGAAGAATCAGATCGAGAAAGAAGTCTATCTCGGCGAACTTCCGCTTCTTACCAAGCTTGGCACGTTCGTGATCAATGGCGCCGAGCGCGTGATCGTGAGCCAGCTGCACCGGTCGCCGGGAGTGGTCTTCGAAGAATCCACGCACCCGAACGGCAAGCGCCTGATCTCGAGCCGTATCATCCCGTTCCGCGGCTCATGGGTGGAGTTCACGGTAGACATTCACGACGTCGTGTATGTCCATATCGACAAGAAGAAGAAATTCCCGGCCACGGCGCTGCTCCGTGCGTTCGGCTATGGATCCAACTCCGATATCCTGCGGCTCTTCTTTGCCGTGCGCGAACTCAACCTCACAAAGAAGCGTGAAGGACGCGCCGAGAACCGCGAGGTGATCGGGGCGATCGTCGCCCAGAACATCACGCTGGCAGGCGAAGAGGCCATCGTTGACGCGCCCAAGCTCAAGACAAAGAAGGCCCGGGCGGAACGTGAACGGGCCGAGACCGACCTGCTCGTTCGCGAAGGCGATGAACTGACGGAAGAGGTGTTCAATCGCCTCCGCCGACTCAAGATCGACAAGGTCAAGGTCTTCGCCAGCTATGCGATCGTTGATGTGCGCGACGAGCTCGAGGCGTTCGAGCGCGGCGAGCGCACTACGCCGCGCGTCATCGGCATGGACGAAGTCGACCCTGAGACGGGAGAAATCGTCGCCGAGGCCGGCGACCTGCTCAAGGAACCGCTGGCGAAGCGCCTGCGCAAACACGGCGTGTACAAGCTCCGCTGCCTCGTTCCGAGCGGTCGTGCCGAGAGCACGCTCATCAAGAATACGCTGATCAAGGATCCGACAAATCCGATCCATTTCGACGACGAAGCCCGTCGTCGTCGCGGACACAAAGAGTCGACTGACGCGGAGTTTGGCGAGGCCGAGGCCCTCAAGGCCATCTACTCGCTGCTCCGTCCGGGCGACGCGCCCAACAAAGAGACGGCCAAGCAGGCGCTCGAGCGGTTGTTCTTCTCGCCGAAGCGCTATGACCTCGGCCGCGTGGGCCGGTACAAGATCAACCAGCGCCTGCTGCTGTCGACGCCGGCGAGCCACACGGTACTCACGAAGGACGATTTCATCGCCATCATCCGCTATCTCGTGGAACTGCACGAAGGCCGCGGCCATGTGGACGACATCGACCATCTGGGCAACCGACGCATCCGCTCGGTCGGCGAACTCATCGCCAACCAGTTCTCCGTCGGCCTGTCACGCATGGCGCGCCTGGTCAAGGAGCGCATGAGCATCAACCAGGACACCGAGAAGATTGCCCTCGACGACCTGGTCAACGCCCGCACGGTGAGCGCCGTCATTCAGGCGTTCTTCGGATCGAGCCAGTTGTCGCAGTTCATGGACCAGACCAATCCGCTCGCCGAGTTGACGCACAAGCGTCGTCTCTCGGCGCTCGGACCTGGTGGGCTCACGCGCGAGCGCGCGGGTTTTGAAGTACGCGACGTGCACTACTCGCAGTACGGCCGCATGTGCCCAATCGAGACGCCCGAAGGTCCGAACATCGGACTGATTACTTCGCTCGCCTGCTACGCGCAGGTGAACGATCTCGGGTTCGTCGAAACGCCGTATCGCGTGGTCAAGAACGCCAAGGTAACGAGCGAAATCGCGTGGCTCGACGCCAACCGCGAAGAAGATTCGACCATCGCACAGGCGAATGCGAAGCTGAACGATGACGGTACCTTCGTGAACGACCTAGTGCTGTGCCGGCACGAAGGCGACGTACCGCTCGTGAGTCCGTCGCGTATCGACTATATGGATGTGGCGCCGGAGCAGCTCGTCTCCATCGCGGCCGCACTCATTCCGTTCCTCGAGCATGATGACGCCAACCGCGCGCTGATGGGTTCCAACATGCAGCGGCAGAGCGTGCCGCTGCTCGATCCGCGCACGCCGTTCGTGGGTACCGGACTCGAAGAGACGGTCGCTCGCGATTCGGGCGCTACAGTTATTGCCCAGCGCGCGGGCGTCGTGACGCGCGTAACGGCCGACGAGATCATCGTCGACGCCGGTCCGGCGGAGAAGGGGAAGAAGGGCGCCGACGAGCCGCTCGCGCGACTCACGCAGCAGGACCGCTACCGGGTCCGGAAGTACTGGCGCACCAATCAGGACACGGCAATCAACCAGCGGCCGATCGTACACCGCGGGCAAAGCGTCAAGAAGGGCGAAGTCCTCGCCGATGGCGCTGCCACGGAGCAGGGCCAGCTGGCGCTCGGCCGGAACGTGGTGGTCGCGTTCATGCCGTGGTACGGGCACAACTTTGAAGATGCCATCGTGCTGTCTGAGCGCCTGGTGAAGGACGACGTGTACTCGTCGATCCATATCCAGGAGATGGAACTCCACGTCCGGGACACCAAGCGCGGGCAGGAAGAGATCACGCGCGAAATCCCGAACGTCTCGGAAGAGTCGCTCGTGGATCTCGACGAGCGCGGCATCGTCCGCATCGGCGCGCACGTGCGTCCGGGCGACATTCTCGTCGGCAAGATCACGCCAAAGGGCGAGACGGAACTCTCTCCGGAAGAGAAGCTCCTGACTGCCATTTTCGGCGAGAAGGCCAAAGACGTAAAGGACTCTTCGCTCAAGGTGCCACCGGGCGTTGAGGGCGTAGTCATCGACTGCAAGATCTTCTCGCGCGTCGAGGATCAGGTGGTTGAGAAGGATCGCGGTGAGCGAATCGGCGAAGTGCGCCGCCTCGAAGGTGAGGAAAAGGTGCGCGTCAACGATATCCGTGATTCCGAAATCAAGGAGTTGCTCGACGGGCAGACTGTATCGCTCGCTCTTATGTCGGGAACGGTCGAGGAGGGCATCCCGGCCGGCACGAAGCTGACGCCGGAAGTTCTGGCCGGCGTCCGCCTCGCAACGCTCGACCTCAAGACGTTCCGCGTCGAGAACATGAAGGCCAACGACGCGATTCGCGAAATCATTGAAGCCGCGAACGACGTGAAGGCGAAGATCGAAGAGAAAGCAGAGGAGCGGATCGACCGAATTCTCCAGCCTGACGAGCTCCCGCCGGGAGTCATTCAGCTGGTAAAGGTCTATCTCGCCGAAAAGCGCAAGATTTCCGTCGGCGACAAGATGGCCGGCCGGCACGGCAACAAGGGTATTGTGGCCCGGATCGTTCCCGAGGAGGACATGCCGTTCCTTCCCGACGGTCGGCCCGTGGACATCGTACTGAATCCGCTTGGCGTTCCGAGTCGAATGAACGTCGGACAGATCCTGGAGACCCACCTCGGTTGGGCCGCTCAGATCCTTGGTTTCTATGCGAAGACACCCGTGTTCCAGGGTGCCAACGAGCGTGAGATCGGGCTCCTGCTGCGGCTTGCGGGACTTACCTGGGTGCGTGGTGCGCTGGAGATCAACGCGCCTGCTCCGGCGCCGACAGACAAGCAGATCAAGGCGATTCTTGCCGACATTCGTCCGAAGCCGGGGGCGGCCGCCAAGGTCCAACTCCTTGCCGACGCGAACCTGAATGATCTGGGAAGTCGCGCGATGTCGCAGGACGCGCGCGACGTGTTCCATGACTACCGCGACTTCATCGCGCTCGCGGCGAAGGAAATCACCGAGCGGGAAAAGGTAGCGCTTGGACATGCTGCCGCGTTCAACGACGCGGCCGGCGACGGAGAAGATTTCCCCGCGGTGCGCAAGGCGGACTTCAAGAAGGCTCAGAAGGAAGTCGAAAAGATGGCGGCGATGGATTCCGTCGCCATGCTCGAAGAGATGGGGCTGCCTGCGCTGGCGAGTATGGTGGCGAGCAAGAACGAAGCGGACGTTGACGCCGCGGCAATCGAGCTGCTGCGTTTTGCCGGGCTACAGACGGGCGGCAAGATCGCTCTGCGCGACGGCCGCACCGGCGAGAAGTTCTCGACGCCGGTGACGGTGGGCGAGATTTACATGCTGAAACTCTCGCATCTCGTGGACGACAAGATCCACGCTCGCAGCATTGGACCGTACTCGCTGGTCACGCAACAGCCACTCGCCGGCAAGGCGCAGTTTGGCGGACAGCGGTTCGGAGAAATGGAAGTGTGGGCGCTGGAGGCGTACGGTGCCGCGCACACGCTGCAGGAAATCCTCACGGTCAAGTCCGACGACGTGAGCGGCCGGTCGCGCGTGTACGAGGCGATCGTGAAGGGGCAAAACCTCCCCGATCCCGGCACACCGGAGTCGTTCAACGTGCTCGTGAAGGAACTGCAGGCGCTCGGCATCCACGTCACGATGGAGGCGAACGCCGAAGACTACGGCTCTCCCTTCACTACCGGGAGCGAGGAATAACCGATGATTGACTTCCGAAACGCACGCGAACAGCGGTCAGCCGCGTTCGATTTTATCCGGATCCGCATTGCCTCTCCCGAGGAGATCCGCGGTCCCCGCGACAGCAAGGAACGTGAGCGCCTCGAGATGGCCGGGCTCCGTTCGTGGTGGTCATGGGGTGAGGTGACCAAGCCAGAGACGATCAACTACCGGTCATTCAAGCCGGAAAAGGACGGACTCTTCTGCGAGCGCATTTTTGGTCCCGTCAAGGACTGGGAGTGCCATTGTGGGAAGTACAAGCGCATCCGCTATCGCGGCGTAATTTGCGACCGCTGCGGCGTCGAAGTGACGCTCAGCAAGGTGCGGCGCGACCGCATGGGTCACATTGAGCTCGCCGTTCCGGTGGCGCACATCTGGTTCTTCAAGACGCTGCCGAGCCCGATGGGCAACCTCCTCGATCTCACGCTCCGTGATCTCGAGAAGGTTGTGTACTACTCGAACTACGTCATCATCGATCCCGGCAAGCAGACCGAGATGCCGGATTCCGGCGCCGAGATTCCCGGGACCATGCGCGATGTGGCCGCGAACATGCTGATCGACGAGGAACAGTATCTCTACCTGCGCACGAAGGCCAAGGAAGAAGGCGATGGCGGCTTCTACGCCGACATCGGCTCGCCCGCGGTGCGCGAGTTGCTCAAGCGCACCGACGTGGACAAGCTGGCCGAGTCACTCCGAAAGGACGTGCTCGTCGAGACGTCGCAGCACAAGAAGAAGCAACAGCTCAAGCGGCTCAAGGTTGTCGAGGCGTTCCGGAACTCCGGCGACCACGGCGGAGCCCGCAACAAGCCGGAATGGATGATCCTGGACGTCATTCCAGTACTTCCGCCGGACCTGCGTCCGCTCGTTCCGCTCGATGGCGGCCGGTTTGCCACGAGCGATCTGAACGATTTGTACCGCCGGGTCATCAACCGCAACAACCGGCTCCAGAAGCTCATCGTGCATCGCGCGCCGGAAGTCATTCTCCGGAACGAGAAGCGCATGTTGCAGGAAGCGGTTGACGCGCTGTTCGACAACGGGCGCCGCTCCAAGGCGATTCGTGGTCGCGGCAAGCGTCCGCTGAAGTCGCTCTCGGACATGCTCAAGGGCAAGCAGGGCCGGTTCCGTCAGAACCTGCTCGGCAAGCGCGTGGACTATTCCGGTCGGTCGGTCATCGTGGTGGGTCCGGAGCTTTCGCTCCATCAGTGCGGCCTGCCGAAGGCGATGGCCCTCGAGCTCTTCAAGCCATTCATCATTCATAAGCTCGTGGAGAAGGGGATCGCTGAGACGGTCAAGCGCGCCAAGAAGATCGTGGAGCGTGAATCGAACGAGGTGTTTGAAATCCTCGAAGAGATTATCCGCGACCATCCGGTGCTTCTCAACCGCGCGCCTACGCTGCATCGACTGGGCATCCAGGCGTTCGAGCCGGTGCTCGTGGAAGGAAAGGCCATTCGTATTCACCCGCTCGTCTGTGCGGCGTTCAACGCCGACTTCGACGGTGACCAGATGGCCGTACACGTTCCGCTTTCATTTGAAGCGCAGCTTGAGTGCCGTGTGCTCATGCTCTCGAGCAACAACATCCTGAAGCCAGCCGACGGTCGGCCGGTGGCGGAGCCCAGTCAGGACATCGTGCTCGGCTGTTATTTCGCCACGAAGGCGCCGTCAGGTTTCGATGAGATGTCGACGGATCCCAAGCGGGTCGTAAAATTGCGGGCGTTCTCATCGGCAGTGGAGATCGAGATGGCGCTCGCGATGCGGCACCTCGACTCACATACGCCGGTGCGCTATCTCATGCCGGGCGAGGGCACGGCGCACTGGGAAGTGACGACGGTTGGGCGCGTGTTGTTCAACCAGATCGTGCCGGCTGGGCTCAAGTTCCAGAACCGGGACATGAAGAAGAAGGCGCTCTCGGAGTTGGTGTTCGAGTCGTACCGCCACGCCGGCCTCTCGGAGACGGTCGCGTTCCTCGACCGGCTCAAGACGTTTGGCTTTGCGAATGCAACGCGCGGCGGTGTGTCCATCGGCATCGAGGATCTCGAGATTCCGGCAGAGAAGCAACAGCTGCTCGACGAGGCGACCACGCGAGTCGAGCGCTTCCAGAAGGCATACCAGACGGGCAACATCACCAACGGCGAGCGCTACAACAAAGTGATCGATACGTGGACGCACGCGAACAACGACATCGCGGACGCCATGGTCAAGCACATGCGCGAGTCGCAGGACGGCTACAATCCGGTGTTCATGATGTTCGATTCCGGTTCGCGTGGTTCGCGTGACCAGATTCGCCAGCTGGCCGGCATGCGCGGCCTGATGGCGAAGCCGCAGAAGAAGCTCACAGGCGGCATCGGCGAAATCATTGAAAGTCCCATCAAGTCGAACTTCCGCGAAGGCCTCTCCGTGCTCGAGTACTTCATCTCGACGCACGGTGCCCGCAAGGGTCTGGCCGACACGGCGCTCAAGACTGCCGACGCCGGCTACCTGACGCGCCGCCTCTGCGACGTCGCTCAGGACGTGACGATCAGTGAGGAGGATTGCGGCACGGTCATGGGTCTCGATATCGGCGCACTGAAGGAGGGCGAAGACATCATCGAGCCCTTGGCGGAGCGAATCGTCGGTACGGTTGCCGGTGAAGACATCGAGGATCCACAGCTGGTCGACGAATCCGGTCGGCGCACGCTGCTGGTCGAGACGGGCCAGATGATCGACGAAGAGACGGCAACGGCAATCGAGGAGTCGGGCATCGAGACGGTGAAGATCCGTTCCGTGCTCACCTGCGAAGCCAAGCGCGGACTCTGCCGTATGTGCTATGGCCGCAACCTGGCCACCATGCAGATGGTGGATCTCGGCGAGGCGGTGGGCATTATCTCGGCGCAGTCCATTGGCGAGCCCGGCACGCAGTTGACGCTCCGAACGTTCCACATCGGTGGTACCGCGGCGCGCATCGCGGAACAGACCGCGCGCAAGACCAAGGTTGCAGGTATCATCGAGTTCGGCGATCGGCTTGTCCACGTCACCAACGTGGATAACCAGCAGATCGTCACGTCGTATGAGGGCGAGATCTTCATTCGCTCCACGAAGGACAAGAGCTCGGCGATCACCGCGCGGCTGCAGACGCCGCTTGGTGCGATCCTCGCCGTGAAGGACGGCGATCAGGTGACGAAGGATCAGGTTGTGTTCAGCTGGGACCCCTACACGAACCCGATCATCGCCGATGTGGCCGGTGAAGTGCGGTTCGTCGACCTGGTGGACGAAGAGTCATTCGCCGAAGAACTCGACGAACTGACCGGCCTTCGTCAGCGTGTCGTGATCGAAGACCGTGAAAAGAAGCTCCATCCGCACATCGAGATCTGGCAGACGAAGGGCGGCAAGGCCAAGCGCATCCGCGACTTCGTCATTCCGGTGGGTGCACAGCTCACCATCGAAGACGGCGTGACCATCACGGCTGGTACGATTCTCGCAAAAATTTCGCGAGAGGCGTACAAGACGCGAGACATCACGGGCGGCCTGCCGCGCGTTGCGGAGTTGTTTGAGGCGCGACGTCCGAAGGATCCTGCGACGATTTCGGAAGTGGACGGTATCGTGCGCTTTGGCGAGATCAAGCGCGGCAAGCGCGAAATCTTCGTTCAGCCGCTCAAGACGGACGGCACTGCGGATGATGCGCAGGAAGCCCAGCTGTACGAAGTGGCGGCCGGAAAGCATCTCCGGGTGCACGAAGGCGATCGCGTGCGCGCTGGTGACCGCCTCTCCGAGGGACCGGTTAATCCGCACGACATCCTGCGGATCAAGGGCCCGCGCGCCGTGCAGGAATACTTGCTCAACGAGGTGCAGGAGGTGTACCGCCTGCAGGGCGTGAAGATCAACGACAAGCACATTGGCGTGATCGTGCGCCAGATGCTCCAGAAGGTCCGCACGATCGACTCGGGCGACTCGGAGTTCCTCGAAGGCGAGAACGTGGGCAAGATCGTGTTCCGCGAATCGAACGACCGGTCTAAGAAGAAGAAGCTGCGCCCGGCCACGTCCGAGCCACTGTTGCTGGGTATTACCAAGGCATCGCTGACGACGCAGTCATTCATTTCGGCGGCGAGCTTCCAGGAGACCACCCGCGTACTCACCGACGCGGCCATCCGTGGAGCCAAGGACAATCTTCTTGGCCTCAAGGAGAACATCATCATCGGTCACCTGATCCCGGCCGGAACCGGTATCTACCGGTATCAGGAAGTGGACATGGACATCGAGCCGCCGGCAATGGCGCTCGAGCCGATGTTCAGCACGGATCCGCTGGCGGCAACGCTTGTGGGAACACCGCTTGGAGACGCCGTCTCGCCGTTCGCGGCGCTGCCGGAAGAAGTCTAGAAGGCGAATGGCAGTTGGAAGTTGGCAGTTGGAAGTTGGCAGTTGGCAGGGCGGCCCGGGGCGAGAGCTCCGGGCCGCTCTTCTTTTTGGACAAGTGATCGCGAGAACCTTGCCGTCGGTCGTTACTTATCACGATGCCTCATTCCGGCTCATTTTGAGCACGCCACGATCACGCTCCGATCAACGGCGGGTGGTAGTTGTCGGTGCTGGCGCAGCCGGGACGATGGCCGCGGTTTTTGCCGCCGCAGCCGGCGCTGATACCACACTGCTCGAACGCACCAAGGATGGCGGCCGCAAGATTCTCATCAGCGGCGGCGGCCGTTGCAACGTGCTTCCCATGAGCGTGGACGAGTCGCGGTTCGTCACCGATTCGTCCGTACACACGCTTCGCCGAATGCTGCGATCGTGGCCACTTGGTGAGCAGCGGTCGTTTTTCGAAAGGGATCTCAATATCCCGCTCGTCGACGAACCCGAAGCCGCGAAGGTTTTCCCCGCGTCGCACAAGGCACGTGACGTGCGCGATGGTCTCCTGGCTTTGGCCACACGCAACGGCGCCAGTCTGCGAATGAACTCTCGCGTTGTGGATGTGTCTACGCACGACGGACGGTGGGTCGTCTCGCGGGAAGGGGAGACTCCACTAACGGCAGACGCCGTGGTTCTGGCCTGCGGAGGCCTGTCGGTGCCGAATACGGGCAGCGAAGGCACTGGCCTCGCGATCGCGCTCTCTCTCGGGCACACGATGCATCCCACCTACGCAGCGCTGACTCCGATACTAGCTGCGGGAAGCCCGTACTCGGCGCTCGCGGGGATTTCACTGCCAGTGACCCTCACCGCGCGGGGAGCTGGTCGGACCGCGACGGCCTCGGGGGGCTTCCTGTTCACGCACGGAGGGTACAGCGGACCGTCTGTACTCGATGTTTCGCACGTGCTTGTGCGCGCACGAGCGATTGGCGGCAATCCCGCAGAACTGCTCGTGAAATGGACGGCGCTCGGCGAGGTGGAATGGGAGGCGGCGCTGAAGCCACACGGCGCGCGAACCGTCACCGGCGCTCTTCGCGCTGAACTGCCCGAGCGACTTGTGAGCGTGCTTCTAGGAGTCGCGACAGTCGATCCAACGCGATCGCTGGCCGACCTCCGGCGCGACGAACGCCTGCGGCTAATCAGCACGCTCGTGCGCGGAGTGCTGCCGTGCACGGGTGACGAAGGATACAAGAAGGCCGAGGTGACCGGCGGTGGCGTCAGTCTCGCTGAGGTGGACTCGCGCACAATGGAAAGCCGTCGCCACCCCGGGCTCTTTCTTTGTGGCGAAATGCTCGATGCGTTCGGTCCGATCGGCGGCTACAATTTTTTGTGGGCCTGGGCGACGGGTCGCGCGGCAGGGATGGGAGCGGCGCAGGCCTCGCGCGGCGCATAGCGCAGTCGCATCTTCACGCGATGCCAGAACAGCCGCGGGTGATTCCCAGGCGCGCCGTCGCCAGCTGGGTCCTCTACGACCTCGCCAACACCGTCTTCTCGATGGGCGTGGTATCGCTGTACTTCTCGCTCTACGTGCGGGACCAGGTTGGCGCCGAACGGGCCGACTCGACCTACGGCATCATCACCACGATCTCGATGGGGATGATTTTTATCATCTCGCCGCTGCTCGGTGCGATGAGCGACCGTGCCCGGCGCCGGATGCCGTTCCTCATCTGGAGCACTATCGTCTGCGTGATCTGCACCGCGCTTCTTGCGCGCGGATCGTACTTGATATCGGCGGTGCTATTTGTGATCGGCAACGCAACATATCAAGCCGGCCTGCAGTTCTATGACTCGCTCCTCCCGGAGGTGACCACCGAGAAGAACCGCGGCCGCATCAGTGGCATCGGCGTCGGCGTCGGCTACCTCGGCTCATACGTCGCTGTGGGAATCGGCTTTCTCGTTCCCTCGTCAAACAAGCCGCTTCTCTTCGGCCTGATCGCGGCGACGTTCCTGCTCTTTGCCATCCCGTGTTTCATCTGGGTGAAGGAACGCGGAAACCCGAACCCGCGCCCGATCTTCGGCTGGCAGATGGTGCGCGAGTCGACCGCCCAGACCATTCGGACACTCAAGGAGGGGCATAAGTACCCCGGCCTTCTCCGTTTCCTGTTCGGGCGCGTCTTCTATACGGATGCAGTGAATACCGTGATCGCGTACATGACGCTCTACGCCGTGAACGTCGCGATGGCCCGCGGTGACACGGTCGCAGCGGGCGAGAATACCGCCCGGCTGGTGATGATGTCGGCGATTACGTTTGCGGTGATAGGGGGCTTCGCTTGGGGGTGGACGGTGGACCGCATCGGCCCCAAGCGTACTCTGAACATCGTCCTCGGGCTCTGGCTCGCCACCTTTGCGCTTGCGTCGTCGATCGGCTTCTTTCAGCTCGCGGTGGGATGGCTATACCTCGTCGGTGCCATGGCCGGGATCGCAATGGGTGGTGTCTGGTCGGCCGACCGGCCGTACATGCTGCGCCTCACGCCCCCCGACCGCATCGGCGAGTTCTACGGTCTCTACGGAATGGTTGGACGGTTCTCGGCCGTGACCGGTCCGCTCCTTTGGAGCGCCATCATGTTCGCAGTCGTCGAGCGTGGCGGCGCTCACGTGCTGACGGGGCAGGCGTTGGCACTCCTTTCGCTTCTCGGCATGGTGCTGGTGGGGTGGTACATCCTGCGGCCGGTGAGCGACGCCCCGCGCGACTGGGAAGCGCTCCGGTCGGCGTAGGCGCCGCCGATGTCGACCAACGCGCCATGGTTCGCCGGCGGTGTGCTCATCACCGTCGTCGCGCTGGGAGTAATAGCGGCATTCGTGGGGAGGTGGTGGCAGCGATGGGCGAATCGTGAAGCCCTCCGGATGCACCGGCGGTTCGGCGAACGAATCGATCGATTCAAGTTCGCGGATCGCGGCGCGATCATCGCGAACCTGATGCAGGACCCCGGCGTCGTATCTGCGGTGCAGGCACACGCCGCCGAGTTCGGCGACGGTGAGGACGCTGCGCGCGCGCGGGTGCTGGAATATGCGCGCGAAATCGTTCCCAAGTTCAACCTGTTCTTGTACTACCACGTCGGCCTCGCCATTGCCGACGCACTTCTCAAGCTGTTATTCCGCGTTGAGGTGATCGACAAGCGTGTCGGTGCGTTGGCGACGCTGCCGCGCGACTCTGTTGTCATCTACCTGATGAACCATCGGTCGAATGCGGACTACGTGCTCGCCGGGCACGCGCTCGCCGGCCAGGTTGCGATCTCGTACGCGGTCGGTGAATGGGCGCGGGTGTTTCCGCTCGAGTACCTGTTCAAGGCTTTCGGCGCGTACTTCGTTCGGCGCCGATTCCGTGAGCCGCTCTATCACACCGTGCTCGAGCGCTATGTGCAGCTCATTACCAGGAACGGCGTGACTCAGGGGATCTTCCCCGAAGGCGGACTGTCGCGCGACGGGAGATTTCGTCCGGCCAAGATCGGGTTGCTCGACTACATCATCGGTGTTGCGCGCGAACCAGCGGTTGCCGATCGGGTCTACATCGTGCCCGTGGCGATCAACTACGATCGCGTGCTCGAGGACCGCTCATTGCTACGCGAACTGCGTCCCGAAGCCGGCCACCGGCCACCGGGCAAGCTCACGCAGCTCAGCGTCGTGCTCTGGTACCTGGCGTGGAACACGTTCCGGATCGTCAGCAGGAGCTGGAAGCGACACGGCGATGCCGTGCTGGTCATCGGAGAGCCTGTGCCGCTGAGTCCGTGGTTCCGCTCGCTCGAAGAGCGCGGTCGGAACCTGTTCACGCTTACGCGCGAGGAGCGACTCGGTGAAGTGCAGGTACTGGCAGACGATGCGATGCGGCGAATCGGCGAAATCATTCCGATTCCGGCCGTGCCGCTGGTGTGTGCCGCTATTCAGTCGCTTGATGCCGATTATGTCACTCGTGAGCGGCTGCTGGAGCGGGTGGATCACCTGCGCGAGTCACTCGCGAACGACGGGCGCGAGATCGTCGCGCCGGAGGAGCCTGTTGACGCCCTGATCGAGCGCGCGATCGAACTGCTCTGGATACGACGCGCCATCGCACGGGATCGGGGTGGCTTCGTGGTACTCCCCAAAGGGCGGGAGCTCGTCAGCTACTACGCCAATTCGATCGGCCATCTGCTCGGCGAACTCGAAGCGGCGGTTCGGGCCAGAGATGCTCTGCCGGTATACGCCGTGGTGGACCTGTAGCTCCGGCCGCCGACGTGCTGCGCAGGAAGGCGGTGTGAGTTGAGCCGCACCCCCGCGTGGGCCTTCCAACCTCCTACGTTCCATACAGTTGCATCGGTTGACCGGCGTCGCTCGATAGTCTATGTTGTTAGGCTCTGTTCCGTGCCGCCCTAATTTCTGGGGCGATCCACGTAGTATCAGGTCCACGAACACAGTAGGGTGAATGCCAACGATTAATCAGTTGGTTCGCAAGAGCCGGCGCGCTGTCCGTGCACCGGACAAGGCGCCTGCGCTCAAAGCGAATCCTTTCAAGCGTGGCGTGTGCACGCGTGTGTACACCACGACTCCCAAAAAGCCGAACTCGGCGCTCCGCAAAGTTGCGCGCGTGCGCCTCACCAACGGCTTCGAGGTCAGCGCCTACATCCCGGGCGAAGGTCACAACCTGCAGGAGCACTCCATCGTGCTCATTCGCGGTGGTCGTGTGAAAGATCTACCGGGCGTTCGCTATCACATCGTCCGCGGCAAACTCGACGCATCCGGCGTCAATGGCCGCAACAAGAGTCGCTCCAAGTACGGCACGAAGAGGCCGAAGGGCGGCAAGGCCGGGGCATCAGCATGAGTCGCCGAAAAAAGAGTGTCAAGCGCGTGATCCTTGCGGACTCACGGTACGACAGCCAGACCGTTTCGAAGTTCATCAACGTCCTGATGTATCAGGGCAAGAAGGCCACGGCCGAAAAGATCTTCTACGGCGCGATGGACCTCGTCGAGGAGCGCACGTCGCAGCCCGGCGTGACCATCTTCAAGCAGGCGCTGACCAACATCAAGCCGGTGGTGGAAGTGAAGAGCCGCCGCGTCGGCGGCGCGACGTACCAGGTGCCCGTCGAGGTGCGTCCGGAGCGCCGCACGGCGCTGGCGATGCGCTGGCTGATCTCGTTCTCGCGTGATCGCAATGAGAAGTCGATGGCCGAGAAGTTGGCCGGCGAAGTCGTTGCGGCGTCGAAGAGCGAAGGCAATGCCGTGAAGAAAAAGGAAGACACGCACCGCATGGCGGACGCGAACAAGGCGTTTGCGCACTACCGCTGGTAGTGTAAACGGCGACAGCGAGTTGACGGCGACAGCGAGTTGACGGCAGACGGTTGACGGGTCACGGCCGCCGGTGAGTGAACAGGTCGATATTGCCGCGAGGGCCCCGAGCGAGTGCTCGGGGCCCTTTTGCGCTAGCTACAGGCGCCGCTTTGCCTTGACTCAGCGCGGTTCGCATAGAGATTCGTCTCTGTGACCGGTGACCTCTTTTCGCGCCTGAAGGAAGTGCTCGGCGCCCAGTTTGAAATGGAGCGCGAGCTTGGCGGCGGCGGTATGTCGCGGGTGTTCCTCGCGACTGAGACCGCGTTGGGTCGCCGGGTTGTGGTCAAGCTGATCACGCCGGATCTCGCGGCCGGCGTAAACGTCGAGCGCTTCCGCCGCGAGATTCAGCTCGCCGCGCGGCTCCAGCACGCGAACATCGTGCCGGTGCTGACCACCGGCGAGATCGACGGGCTGCCGTATTTCACGATGCCGTATGTGGACGGTGAATCGCTTCGGGCGCGGCTTGGGCGGGGAGGCTTGGGTGTCACCGAAGTCGTGAGTCTCCTGCGAGACGTGGCGCGCGCTCTCGCGTACGCGCACGCGAATGGCGTGGTGCACCGAGACATCAAGCCCGAAAACATTCTCCTCGCTGGTGGCGCCGCGACGGTTGCTGACTTTGGTATCGCGAAGGCGATCAGCGCGTCGCGCGACGAATCGTCGGGCAATACGCTCACGCAGGTTGGCACGTCAATCGGCACGCCGACGTACATGTCGCCCGAGCAGGCGGCAGGTGACACCGGTGCGGACCATCGCGTGGACCTGTACTCGTTCGGCGTGGTGGCATACGAACTGCTCGTGGGCCGGCCGCCGTTCGCACATTCCACGCCTCAGAAACAACTCGCCGCTCATCTGGCAGAAAAACCACAGCCGGTTCTCGACTTGCGGCCGGACATGCCGCCGTCACTCGCCGAGCTGGTCATGCGCTGTTTGGAGAAAGACGCGAACGATCGGCCTCAGCGGGCGGAAGAAGTGGCGCGTCTGCTCGAGACGGTGACGAGCGGCACCGGGCAGCCCGCACTTCCGGCAATCCTGATTGGCGGGCGCGGGATGCTCAGGAAGGCGCTAGCGCTCTGGGCGATCGCGTTCGTCGTCGTCGGCGTGCTCGCCAAGGCGGCCATAGTCGGGATCGGGCTTCCGGATTGGGTCTTTCCCGGGTCGCTCGTCGTAATGCTGATGGGCTTGCCGGTGATCCTGTTTACCGCGTACGTGCAGCGGCAGGCCCAGCGCATCCTCACGACTACGCCGCAACTCACTCCGGGCGGAACGCAGGCGCCTCAGGGCACGCTAGCCACGATGGCGATCAAGGCGAGCCCGCACGTGTCGTGGCGCCGGACGGCCGTTGGAGGTGCCTGGGCGTTCGGCGCGTTCGTGATCGTGATCGGCGCGTTCATGACGCTGCGCGCGTTCGGCATCGGGCCGATGGGGACGCTCCAGGGGGCCGGCAAGTTCGGCGACCGCGAACGGCTCGTCGTGGCCGAGTTCCGGAGTCCGGCGGGCGACGACCTGCTTGGGCCGACCGTGACCGACGCGTTTCGCACGGACCTGGCACAGTCGACGGCGCTCAACGTGCTCTCGAGCGCAACGGTCCGCGACGTGCTGCGCCGCATGCAGCGGCCGGACACAACGCGCGTCACTGAGGACATCGCACGCCAGATCGCGGCCCGCGAAGGAATGAAGGCGCTGATCTCGGGGCAGGTGGTGTCGCTCGGGGGTGGGTATGTGCTCTCGGCGCGACTGGTGTCGACGATCGGCAACGAGGAGCTCGCGACGTTTCGCGAGACGGCGACCGATGCGACCGACATCATTCCCGCGATCGGCCGGCTTTCGAAGGCCGTGCGCACCAAGGTTGGCGAGAGTCTCCGCCGGGTGCAGGCCGCGCGGAACCTCGACAAAGTCACGACGCCTTCGCTCGAGGCGCTCCAGAAGTACGTGCAGGGCGCGCGTTTCCTCGAGGTCAACAACGACTGGGAGCGCGGCAAGCCGCTCCTCGAGGAAGCGATCGCGCTCGACAGCGGCTTTGCGATGGCGTATCGCAAGCTCGCCGTCGAGGAGAGCAACCGTTTTGGCAGTGCGGCCCGAATCCAGTTCCTGTTGCAGAAGGCGTACGACAACCGGCAGCGCCTGACCGAGTCTGAGCGGTACATCACCGAAGGGTCGTACTTCGCGTATGGTCCGCAGCCCGATCGAAACAAGGTGATCGCCGCGTACGAGCAACTGCTCGAACTCGAGCCGGACAACGTGACCGCGCTCAACAACGTGGCGACTGCGTACGCGGACCTCCGGCAGTTTGCGAAAGCCGAGGAGTCGGCGCGGCGGGCGGTGGCGGTGCAGCCCACGGCATCTGTGTTCTTCAACAATGTCGTGTTCAACCAGATTCAACAGGGCAAGCTCGACGCGGTGGACACGACGCTGCGCGCGATGGCAGAGGCACTGCCGCGCAACCCTCAGGTTTCGCAGAACTACATCCTGCTCGCATATGCGCGTGGTGACCTCGACTCCGCCGAGGCGATCGCGCGGGCGAAGCTGTCCGATCCGTCCGGGGCGGTCCAGCGCGCGGGGAACAACTGGTTGGGCGCAATCTCGGCGACGCGCGGACGGCTTGCCGAAGGCATTCGCTACGCCAAGGCCGCCGCAGAAATGCAGCGCGCAGCGGGCGTGCCGAGCGCGCCGCTGAGCGTCGCGATCACCGAAGCGCGCGCGCAGGTCTGGTTCCGCAATGACAAGGCGGGCGCGCTGAGGATCGTCGACGCTGCCCTCGCCAAAACCCCGATCGAATCGATACCGCTGGCCGACCGTCCGTATGATGATCTCGCCGAGTTCTACGCGCTTGCTGGACAGGTGGACAAGGCGCAGGCGGCTCTCGCCGGGTTCGACCGGCGGCACAGCGGGGCGGCGAGCCTGCTGGACGAGTGGACGCGACACCGGATTCTTGGCGCGATCGCGCTGGCGGAAGGCAAGTACGATGAGGCGATTCGGGAGTTGAACCAGTCGGACGGCGACGACTGCACCATTTGCAAGCTTCCGCTCGTGGCGCGGGCGCACGACCTGGCCGGACGGGCCGATTCCGCCACCGCCACCTACGAGGCGCTCGCGGCGGACCGGACCTTCTTTCGGGCCTTCACGGACGCGGAGCATCTCGGGAGTTCGCTCAAACGACTTGGCGAGCTGTACGAGGCCAAGGGCGACAAGGCGAAGGCGATTGCGAACTACCAGAAGTTCGTGGACCTCTGGAAGAACGCCGATCCTGAGTTACAGCCTCAGGTCCGGGCAGTCCGAGACAAGCTTGCCCGACTGCAGCGGCAGGGTGGCTAAGGCTGCTGTCCAAGCCACTTCCGCTCGGTTGACATAGGATATTCCCCCGCTATCTTTTCAAGGCTCTGGGAGAACTTGCTTTAACCCGGAGAAAATCGCACGACCGGCGTACTGTGTGCCGGGCACTATGGGCTCGCCAACCTCTCGGATTTCACTCGTTGAAAGTTCGAGTCGCGCGGGGGAGCGATGGACCGCTCCGATCGATGACGCACGGCAGCTTCAGTGGGCCGCGCTGAGTTTCCCGAAAAGCAACGCAGGACAATTTGACGTCAGGGGTGCCGCCGGCAATCGCGGGCGGAGTGAACGGTCGACGCGAAGGCGGCGATCTCCACAAAAACCTCAGGCGCGCCGTGGGTCCCCGTTCGCGCAGCAGTGGCGAACGTACCCGGCGACAGCGGATGGACACCGGCCCCATTGAGGGGCGCTGGTCCACCCGCGTTTGTGTTCCTGGGAAATGAAAACAGAGACGGAAGCAATAAATGACATCAACAATCGCCGCACCGAACACCGTTCGCGGCGCGACCAGAGAGCAATCGAACCGATCCATGGGCCGCGAAACCGAACTCAAGTATTACCGTAACATCGGCATCATGGCCCACATTGATGCCGGGAAGACGACCACGACCGAGCGCATTCTCTATTACACAGGGAAGTCGCACAAGCTCGGGGAAGTCCACGACGGCGCGGCGACCATGGACTGGATGGAGCAGGAGCAGGAGCGTGGCATCACGATCACGTCCGCCGCGACGACCTGCTTCTGGAAGCGCCACGGGTCGTCGTACGACACTGGCTCGGTGGACGGTCCCGAATACCGGATCAACATCATCGACACGCCTGGCCACGTCGACTTCACGGTCGAAGTGGAACGTTCGCTGCGCGTGCTCGACGGTGCGGTTGCGCTCCTCGACTCGGTTGCCGGCGTCGAGCCGCAGACCGAGACCGTCTGGCGCCAGGCAGATCGGTACAAGGTTCCGCGCATCATCTTCGCCAACAAGATGGACCGCGTGGGCGCGAACTTCGACCGTTGCATGGCGATGATTCGCGACCGGCTCTCGAAGGACGCATATGCGCTCCAGATCCCGGTCGGATCGGGCGAGCTCTTCACCGGCCACATCGACGTCATTGAACGCAAGCAGTACATCTTCGACGATGCGACGCTCGGCAAGACGTTCCGCGTCATGATGGAAGTGCCCGACGACATGAAGGAAATCGTCGAAAAGGCGCGCTATGACCTGGTTGAGGCCGCGATCCAGCACGACGACGAACTGATTGAGAAATATCTCGCCGGCGAGCAGCTGACCAATGACGAAATCCGCCATGCGATTCGCGCGGCGACGTGCAAGCTCCGGTTCGTGCCGGTTCTCTGCGGTGCGTCGTTCAAGAACAAGGGCGTCCAGGCCCTGCTCGATGCCGTGATTGATTTCCTGCCGGCGCCGACCGATGTGCCGCCGATGCGGGGACACCTCCCGCATCATGACGAAACGTTCGAAACTCGCGAAGTAAGCGACGAGGCTCCGTTTTCGGCGCTGGCATTCAAGATCGCGACCGATCCATTCGTTGGAAAACTGACGTTCTTCCGCGTGTACTCCGGCGTCATGAAGGCCGGGTCGGGGTGCTACAACTCGACCAAGGACAAGACAGAGCGAGTTGGCCGGCTGCTTCAGATGCACGCGAACAAGCGCGAAGAGATTCAGGAAGTGCGCGCCGGTGACATCGCGGCTGCGATCGGCCTCAGGGAAACGCGTACAGGCGACACGCTCTCGGACGAAGACCATCCGATCATCCTCGAGGCGATGAAGTTCCCGGCGCCCGTGATCGACGTGGCGATTGAGCCGAAGACGAAAGCCGATCAGGACAAGCTGGCCATCGCACTGCAGAAGCTCTCAGAGGAAGACCCGACGTTCCGAGTCCATACGGACGCCGAGACGAGCCAGACGATCATTTCCGGCATGGGCGAGCTCCATCTCGAAATCATCGTCGACCGCATGATGCGCGAGTTCAAGGTCGACGCCAACGTGGGCCGCCCGCAGGTCGCCTACCGCGAAACGATCCGCAAGGCCGTCAACAAGGTCGACGGCAAGTTCATCCGTCAGTCGGGCGGCAAGGGCCAGTACGGCCACGTGGTCATAAATATCGCTCCCGCCGAACTTGGGCAGGGCTTCGTATTTGAGGACAAGATCGTTGGTGGCGTGATTCCGCGTGAATACATCAAGCCGGTCGAAGCCGGCATGAGGGAAGCGTTGGAGAACGGCGTGTTGGCCGGCTACCCGATGGTCGACGTAAAGGTTGAGCTGATCCACGGTTCGTACCACGATGTGGACTCGAGCGAAATGGCGTTCAAGATTGCGGGCTCGATGGCGATCAAGGAAGCCGCCCGTTTGGCCAAGCCGGTACTGCTCGAGCCAATGATGAATGTCGAGGTCGTCACGCCTGACGCGTTCATGGGCGACGTGCTCGGCGACCTGTCGGCGCGGCGCGGCAAGATTGGCGGCATGACGCAGCGCGGCGAGGCGCAGGTGATTGAATCAACCGTGCCGCTCTCAGAAATGTTCGGTTATTCCACGAAGCTCCGGTCCATGACGCAGGGGCGCGCGGTGTACTCGATGGAGTTTGCGCATTACGACGAAGTACCGAAGTCGAAGGCAGAAGAGATCGTCGCGAAAAAGAAGTAGCAGGGAGGAAGTAAGAAGCACGATTGACGGACGAGGCCGGAGATTCGACGTAGTTCCTATCTCCTGATTCTTATTTCGCAGTTCCACATCCACACTCTCAGGACGCACTACAATGGCCAAGGCAAAGTTCGAGCGGACCAAGCTGCACGTAAACGTCGGCACTATCGGCCACGTCGATCACGGCAAGACCACGCTGACGGCGGCCCTCACCAAGATCTCGGCTGACTCGGGATTCGGCACCAAGTACATCGCCTATGATCAGGTCGCGAAGGCGTCTGAGTCACAGGGTCGTCGTGATCCCACGAAGATTCTCACGATTGCCACGTCGCACGTCGAGTACGAGACGAAAGCGCGCCATTACGCGCACGTCGACTGCCCCGGCCACGCGGATTACGTGAAGAACATGATCACGGGAGCCGCGCAGATGGATGGCGCGATCCTCGTGGTGAGCGCCGTCGACGGCCCGATGCCGCAGACGCGCGAGCACATCCTGCTCGCCAAGCAGGTGAACGTGCCGAAGGTTGTAGTGTTTCTCAACAAGTGCGACCTCGTCGAGGACGCCGAGCTGCTCGACCTCGTAGAGCTCGAAGTTCGTGAGCTGCTGTCGAAGTACAACTTCGACGGCGACAACGCGCCCGTGATTCGCGGTTCCGCGATCAAGGCGATCGAAGGCGAGCAGGTTTGGATCGACAAGATCCAGGAGCTGTTCGAGGCGCTTGACACTTTCATTCCGGAGCCGGTACGCGAAATCGACAAGCCGTTCATCATGCCGGTCGAGGACGTCTTCTCGATCACCGGTCGTGGTACGGTGGCTACTGGTCGTATTGAACGCGGCAAGATCAAGACCGGTGAAGAAGTGGCGCTCGTCGGTTTCAACTCCGACAAGAAGGCCGTCGTCACGGGTGTCGAAGCGTTCCGCAAGCTGCTCGACGACGGACAGGCCGGCGACAACGTCGGGCTCCTGCTGCGCGGCATCGACAAGAAGGACGTCGAGCGCGGTATGGTGCTCGCCAAGCCGGGCTCGATCACGCCGCACACCAGGGCTGAGGCCGAGGTGTACGTGCTGACCAAGGACGAGGGCGGCCGTCACACGCCGTTCTTCAAGGGCTACCGCCCGCAGTTCTACCTCCGCACAACGGACGTGACAGGCTCGATCGAGCTGCCGGCCGGAACGGAGATGGTGATGCCGGGCGACAACGTCCAGATGGTCATCGAGCTGATCATGCCGGTCGCGATGGAGCTGCAGCTGCGGTTTGCCATCCGCGAAGGCGGACGCACGGTGGGTGCTGGCGTGGTAACGAAGATCCTCAAGTAACGACAACAACGAGTTGACAGCTCACGGTTGACGGCCGACGGCTATCGGTCGTCCGCACAACCGACAACCGACAACCGCAAGCCGACAACCGTAAGCCGTACACTCGCAGCTGCTGTTCAGGAGAAACCATGGCAGGACGCATTCGCATCAGACTGAAGGCCTTTGACCACGCCGTGATCGACCAGGCGGCGGGGGACATCGTGCGCACGGCCGAAAAGACCGGCGCACAGGTGTCGGGGCCAATCCCGTTGCCGACGAAGACGCAGCGTTGGACCGTGCTGCGCTCGCCGCACGTGGACAAGAAGTCGCGCGAGCAGTTCGAACTGAAGACGCACAAGCGCGTAATCGACATCCTCGATTCGCGTGCGCAGACGGTGGACGCGCTGACCAAGCTCGATCTGCCGGCCGGCGTGGACGTTGAGATCAAGGTGGAATAGCCCATGATCGGGATCATTGGACGCAAACTGGGCATGACCCAGATATTCAACGAAGCGGGGCAGCAGATCCCTGTGACGGTGGTGGAAGCCGAGCCGAACCCGGTCACGAAGGTCGTGACCAAGGAGACGGCCGGATTTGCCGCAGTCGAGCTCGGATTTGGCACCAAGCGCCTCGCACGTGAGTCGAAGAAGGGCGAGCGCGTGCCGCGCGGTTCGCGTGCACCGAAGGCGGAAGTTGCGCACGGTACCAAGGCTGGACTCGATGCTCCGCCAGTGGTGCTGCGCTCGTTCCGTCTCGACGATGCGCCTGGGAAGAACCCGGAGATCCCGACCTATGCGGTCGGCGACAAAGTGAGCGTCGGCATCTTCAATCCGGGCGATACGGTGAAGGTGACCGGTACGAGCAAGGGTCGTGGATTCCAAGGCGTTGTGAAGCGCTACGGTTTCCACGGCGGTCCGAATACGCACGGCAACACGAAGCACCGCCGTCCGGGTTCAATCGGCGCCGGAACAGACCCGTCGCGAGTTATCAAGGGCAAGAAAATGCCGGGGCACTACGGCGCCGCGCGGCACACGCAGACGCACCTCCGTGTCGAGAAAGTGGACGCGGAGCGCAACCTCATCTACATCCGCGGCTCAGTGGCCGGTCCGAAGTTCGGGATCGTGCTCGTCCGCAAGCAGGGATAACCGATGGCCGACTCGACAAACCTCCAGGCCATGGCATTCACGGCGCAGGGTACGCCGCGCGACAGCGTGGCGCTTCCGGGCGAGATTTTCGACGGCACCGTGAACATGCCGGTCATGCACCTCGCGGTGAAGGCGTATCTGGCCAATCAGCGTCAGGGCACGCACGCCACAAAAACCCGAAGTTACGTGGTTGGCGGCGGCGCGAAGCCGTGGGCCCAGAAGGGCACCGGCCGAGCGCGTCAGGGTTCGACGCGTGCGCCGCACTGGCCGGGTGGCGGAACGGTTTTCGGACCGAGCCCACGCAGCTACCGCCAAACCATCACACGTCAGGCCAAAGCGTTGGCGCGCAAGAGTGCGCTGAACGCTCGCGCCGGCGAGGGCGCGCTCCACGTCATCGACGCGTTCCAATACGACGCACCGAAGACATCGAAGCTGTTGCAGTTGCTGGCGCGCCTCGACGTTGCGCACTTGAAGGTGCTCATCCTGACCGACGGCGTGAAGGCGGACCTGTATCTTTCGGGCCGAAACCTGAAGAACGTGCACGTGCTGCCGTTTTCCGACGCGTCCGCGTTCCAGGTACTCTGGTCCGACGTGGTGCTGGTTGAGTCGGCGGCCTTGGGCTCCGCGCTCGAGCCGATGGCTGAAAAGGAAGCGCCGAAGGTGAAGGTTCTGAAGAAGAAGAAGCCAGAGAGAAGCCGGAAGGCAACGGACGCCGACGAGGAGCCGAAAGCGACGGCGGCGAAGAAGTCCGCCGCGAAGGCCACCGCGAAGAAGGCGGCGGCCAAGAAGACGGCAGCGAGGAAGGCGTCAGCGAAAGCGGCTCCGAAAGCGGCTCCGAAAGCGGCTGCCAAGAAGTCGACGCCGAACAAGCCAGCGGCCAAGGGAACGGCCAAGGGAACGGCCAAGGGAACGGCGAAGGTGACGGCCAAGAAGCCGGCCAAGAAGAAGGAGAAGTAGCCGATGCCGACAATGATCAGGACCATCGTGCGGCCGATCGTCACCGAGAAGAGTTCGGCGGCGTATCAGGATCGTGCCGAATACACGTTCGAGGTCCATCCCCAGGCCACGAAGCCGGCGATTCGCCAGGCCATCGAGACGCTGTTCGGGGTGAAGGTGACGAACGTATGGACGGCCCAGCAGCGCGGAAAGCCGCGCCGCATGGGAGGAAAGGTCGGTCTCCGGCCTCGTTGGAAGAAAGCCATCGTGACGCTGAAGGAAGGCGACACGATTGAGATCTTCGAGGGTTAATCAATGGGAATTCGCCAATTCAAGCCGGTCACCAAGAGCTCGCGTTTTCGCTCTGTGCCGGACAACGACGTGGTCACCCGGTCGACGCCGGAGAAGTCGCTGCTCGAGCCGGTCAAGCGGACGGGTGGGCGCGACAATCACGGTCACATCTCAATGCGGCGCCTCGGCGGCGGCCACAAGCGGATGTATCGCGTGATCGACTTCAAGCGCAACAAGTTCGGCGTACCGGCGACGGTGCGCGAGATCGAGTACGATCCGAACCGCTCGGCGCGCATTGCGCTCGTCGAATATGCGGATGGCGAGAAGCGCTACATCCTTCACGCGAAGGGTCTCGTGCAGGGCGATCAGGTGGTGTCGGGTCCGGGATCGGATGTTCGGACCGGCAACGCGCTGCCGCTCAAGGAAATGCCGCTGGGCACGGCGGTACACAACGTGGAGCTGGTGCGTGGCAAGGGCGGCCAGGTCGCGCGCAGTGCCGGCACGAGCGTTCAGGTGGTGGCCAAGGAAGGCGACTATGTGACGCTCCGCATGCAGTCGACGGAAATGCGCATGGTCCACGGCGAGTGTCTGGCGACGGTCGGCGAAGTCGGCAACTCGGAGCATGAACTGCTCTCGTGGGGCAAGGCCGGTCGGATGCGCTGGGAAGGCCGTCGCCCGCGCGTGCGCGGCGAGGTCATGAATCCGGTTGATCACCCGCATGGCGGCCGTACGCGCGGTGGCCGGAACGTGGTGAGTCCGTGGGGCAAGAAGGAAGGCGTCAAGACGCGTAACAAGAAGAAGCCCTCGCAGCGCCTGATCGTTCGCGGTCGGAAGCGCGGCAAGGCTTCGAAGTAGGAATCGAGGAGCACGAGCAACGAACTCCGCGCTCAGAATACCGACCGCAACTCTTTCGGATAACACACGATGGCACGTAGCGTAAAAAAAGGCCCATTCGTCCAGGACAGTCTGCGCAAGCGCGTGGACGGGATGAACGCGCGCAGCGAAAAGAAGGTCATGAAGACATGGTCGCGGGCGAGCACTGTGCTCCCCGATTTCGTTGGGCACACATTCGCCGTTCACAACGGGAACAAGTTCATCCCGGTCTACGTGACCGAGAACATGGTCGGTCACAAACTCGGTGAGTTCGCGCCGACCAGAACGTTCCGTGGCCACACGGCGGCGCGCGCAGCGGAGAGCAGGTCTGCGGCTCCTGCCCCTGCGGCCGCTCCTGGCGCAGCGGCCAAGCCGGCCGCAGCTGCCGCTCCGGCCAAGCCGGCGGCGAAGGGAGGCAGATAGCCAATGACCGAATCTCGCGCGATCCAGCGGACGACGCGTCAGTCGCCTTACAAAATGCGCCTCGTGATTGACCAGGTGCGCGGGCAGCGTGTGAACGACGCGCTTGCCCTGCTCAAGTTCAGCAAGAAGCTCGCGGCCAAGCAGATCGAGAAGGTGCTCAAGAGTGCCGTCGCGAACGCCGAGCAGGCTGCGCGCGGTACCAACACGGCGCTTGACGTCGATGACTTGGTCATCACGCACGCGATCATCAACGAAGGTCCGAAGCTCAAGCGGTTCATGCCGGCTGCAATGGGCCGCGCAATGGCGATCAAGAAGCGAACGAGCCACGTCGAGATCGTCGTGGCCGATGGTGTTACTTCGCGGTCCAAGGGAAGGAAGGGGAGCTAAATGGGACAGAAAACTCATCCGATCGGTTTCCGCCTCGGCATCTCGAAGCAGTGGCGCTCGAAGTGGTTTGCGACCAAGAAGGAGTTCCCGGCGCTCCTCAAGGAAGACGAGCTGTTGCGGAAGTACCTGAAAGCCCGTCTGGCGAGCGCCGCGATCAGCGACATCGTGATCGAGCGGAAGCCCGGCAAGGTGGTCGTGACGATCCACACCGGTCGTCCCGGCGTCGTGATTGGAAAGAAGGGTGCGAGCGTTGAGGAGCTGAAGAACGAACTCCAGCAGCTCACGGGCAAAGACGTGGGCGTAAACGTCGAAGAGGTCAAGCGTCCGGAGATCGAGGCGCAGCTCGTCGCCGACAACATCGCTGCGCAGCTCGCGCAACGCATCTCGTTCCGTCGCGCGATGAAGCGCGCGGTGCAGAGCGCCATGCGCATGGGCGCGGGCGGAATCAAAGTGAAGTGCGGTGGCCGTCTTGGTGGCGCTGAAATCGCGCGCGTCGAGGGCTACCACGAGGGACGGGTGCCGCTTCACACGCTCCGCGCCGACATCGACTACGCCACGAGCACGGCAAAGACGACGTTCGGCACGATTGGCGTGAAGGTCTGGATCTTCAAGGGTGAGGTCGTCGAGGCCCGGCGCGGCAAGACGTACTCCACGGATCAGTAGAGGCAGACAGGGAGAAGGGAGAGACAGGAGCTCGCGCGAGACCGATTGAATTCATCACCATCAGACTTACTGATCAATGCTGTCACCGAAACGCGTAAAATTCCGAAAAATGTTCAAGGGTCGCATGAAGGGCACTGCGACCCGGGGCAGCGAAGTGTCGTTCGGCCATTACGGCCTCCAGGCGCTGGAACCCGGCTGGGTGACCGCGCGGCAGATCGAGGCCGCCCGTGTTGCGCTGACGCGCCACATCAAGCGTGGCGGCAAAGTCTGGATTCGTGTGTTCCCGGACAAGCCGATCACCAAGAAGCCGGCCGAGACCCGCATGGGCAAGGGAAAGGGGTCGCCGGAGCTTTGGGTGGCCGTTGTGAAGCCGGGTCGCGTGATGTTCGAGATTGAGGGTGTCGCGAAGGAGCTTGCCAAGAAGGCCTTGGGCCTGGCGGCGGCGAAGATCGGCATCCGAACGAAGTTCGTGGCGCGCGAGGAGGCGCACACCGAATGAACGCAACACAGATGCGCGAAATGACGCCGTCCGAGATATCGACGCGGATCGACGAATTGGAACGAGAGCGTTTCAACCTGCGGTTTCGCGGCGGCACGCAGCCGCTCGATGATCCGCTCCGGTTGAGAGTGATTCGGCGCGAACTGGCACGGCTCAAGACCGTACTGCGTGAGAGCGCGGACGCGTCAACTGGAGCGTCCGCGGGCGCTGCCCGCACGGGAGGGAAGTAACCGATGGCTGAGACAACGAGCGGGACGTCATCAGGCCGGGTCGAGCGCCATGCGCGCAAGGGGCGGACCGGGGTCGTCATCAGCGACAAGATGCAGAAGACGGTAGTGGTCGAGATTGAGCGGCGTGTGCCGCACCCGTTGTACGGGAAGATGATCACGCGCACGACGCGCCTTAAGGCGCACGACGAAGAGAACGCGGCGAAAACCGGCGACACGGTGAGGGTGATGGAGACCCGTCCGATGTCGAAGGACAAGCGCTGGCGCGTCGTCGAGATCGTTGAGCGCGCGAAGTAGGACGACAGGAGACATCGATGATTCAGCAGGAATCAGTGGTTCGGGTGGCGGACAACAGCGGCGCCAAGCGCGCGCTGGTGATCCGCGTGCTCGGCGGGACGCGCCGACGATACGCTCGGCTCGGTGACGTTGTAATCGTCGCCGTGAAGGACGCCCTTCCCAACGGTACGGTGAAGAAGTCCGAGGTGGCGCGCGCCGTGGTGGTGCGCACCGTCAAGGAAACGCGCCGCAAGGACGGGAGTTACATCCGATTCGACGAAAACGCCGTGGTCATCATTAATGAAACGGGTGAACCTCGCGCGACACGCATTTTCGGGCCCGTTGCCCGCGAGCTGCGTGAAAAGAAATACATGAAGATCGTCTCGCTGGCGCCGGAGGTCATCTAGCATGCGCATTCTGACTCATCGCAAGACCAGAGGCGAGCGCGCTCGCAAACGTCATGCGATCAATGCCGAGCGCACGCCGATTCATGTCGCCAAGGGCGACACGGTTCGTGTAGTGCGCGGTGACGACAAGGGGAAGGAAGGGAAGATTCTTCGCGTGTACCTGAAGACCGGTCGCGTGACGATCGAAGGCGTGAACATCGTGAAGAAGCACAGGAAGGCGCGCAAGGCGGAGGAGCAGTCCCAGATCATGGAGATGCCGGCTCCGATGCATGCGTCGAACGTGATGCTGCTCGACCCCAAGTCGGGCAAGCCAGCGAGAGTGCGGACGCGCGTGGATACAGATGGCACCAAGGAGCGGATCAGCGCCAAGTCCGGCGATGCGATTCCTCGTCCGGTAGCGAGGCGCTAGAACGAAACCGAACGGCAGGCACGCGAAACTCGCGCGCACGCCGCAAGCAAGAGCCCAGGCACGAGCACAGGAACTGAGCGATGGCCAAACAGAAGCAGCACGACAAGACAACCGACAAGAAGCCTGACAAGAAGGCGGAGAAGAAAGCGGAGAAGAAGCCCGCGCCGCCCAGGCAGGAGAAGAAGCCGAAGGCCGGCAAGGAAAAGAAGACGGCTGATGCTCCGCGTGAACACGCTGGCGTCGGGCTGCCGGTTCCTGAGGCACGCCTTCGTGTGCACTACCGGAAGGTGGTACGTCCAGCGCTTTCCAAGCAGTTCAATCTTGGAAACCCTCATGAGATCCCGACGCTCGAGAAGATCGTGCTGAACGTCGGCTTGTCCGAGGCGATCAAGCAGCCAAAGCTGCTCGACTCGGTGGTGGAAGAGCTCGGCATCATTACCGGACAGCGTCCGGTCCGAAAGAAGGCGAAGCAGTCAATCGCCAACTTCGGCCTTCGACAGGGTCAGGAGATCGGCGTGGCGGTGACGCTGCGTGGCGCGCGGATGTGGGAGTTTCTCGACCGATTCATTTCAGTGACTGTGCCGCGAATTCGCGATTTTCGGGGGCTGTCGACCCGTTCGTTCGACGGTCGCGGCAACTACAGCATCGGCGTCAAGGAACAGATGATCTTCCCGGAGATCAACTACGATCAAGTAGAACAGATCCACGGTATGGACATCACGTTCGTGACGTCCGCGCCGAAGGATGATCAGGCGCTCGCGTTGCTACGCGAACTCGGCATGCCGTTTCGCGGTGATGACAAACCGATTGTGGTGCAGGACTTCGAGCCGCAGCAGGCGTAGGGCACGACCCGGTACGGAAGCGAGTCAGGACAAGAGCGAAACCAACCAGAGAGTAACGATGGCCAAGAAGAGCAGCATCGAAAAAAACGAACGGCGCAAGAAGCTGGCGGCGCAGTACGGCGCCAAGCGAAAGGCGCTCAAGGCGATTGTCCGCAAGCCGTCATCGACGATCGAAGAGCGAATGGCTGCGCAGGTTGCGCTGG
Source organism: Gemmatimonadota bacterium (assembly GCA_027622655.1). Lineage (GTDB taxonomy): Bacteria > Gemmatimonadota > Gemmatimonadetes > Gemmatimonadales > Gemmatimonadaceae > Fen-1231. The sequence goes on from JAQBYI010000015.1 coordinate 62,487, forward strand.
CGAAGCTGCCCCGCAACTCGGCTCCGGTGCGCATTCGGCATCGATGCTCCATGACAGGACGGTCGCGTGGCAACGTACGCGAGTTCGGACTGTCGCGTATCGCGTTTCGTGAGATGGCGCTTCAAGGCTTGATACCGGGCGTCCGCAAAGCCAGCTGGTAAGAAGGCAGATTTCAACACCCATTTTCCTAGAAGTCCGGGCGATCCGGAAACCATAGGAGCGAGAGTTACTGATGAGCATGACCGACCCTGTAGCCGACATGTTGACGCGCATCCGCAATGCCTGCGGATCGAAGCACCGTCGCGTTGACATTCCGGCGTCAAAACTGAAACTCGAAATCGCGCGCCTGCTGAAGGACAACAACTTCATCACGGACTTCCGCACGGTGACGAACGAGAAAGGCCGAGACACGCTTCGCGTGGTGCTGAAGTACGCGCACGGCGGCCACTCCGTCATTCGCGAGCTGAAGCGCGTGTCGAGTCCGGGGCTGCGAAAGTACGTCGCGGCTTCCGAGATCCCGCATGTGCGTAACGGCCTTGGCGTCGCGATTCTTTCCACGTCCCGCGGCTTGATGACGGGTCGCGAAGCTCGTCAAAACGGCACGGGCGGCGAGTTGCTCGCCGTGATCTGGTAGGGGGACGTACACATGTCACGAATTGGAAAGCTTCCGATCAGCATCCCGAAAGGGGTGACGGTCACCATCAACGGCCAGAAAGTGTCGGTGAAGGGACCGAAGGGAGAACTGCATCGCGTGGTGCACACGGACATCGGCGTGAAGCTCGACGGCGAAACGCTCACGGTATCGCGCCCGTCCGAGGAACCGGTTCACAAGTCGCTGCACGGACTGACGCGCACGCTGGTGGCCAACATGGTCGAAGGCGTGACGAAGGGATATTCCAAGCAGCTTGAGATCACGGGCGTTGGCTACAAGGCGGAGCCGAAGCCGTACGGTCTGATTCTCTCGCTCGGATTTTCGCATCAGATCGAGTACAAGGCGCCGGCTGGCATCAAGCTGACGGCGCCGCAGCCCACGCAGGTCACGATCGAAGGCGTGGACAAGGAAATGGTCGGCCAGGTAGCGGCGGAGATTCGTTTGCTGCGCCCACCCGAGCCGTACAAGGGGAAGGGAATCAAGTATGCCGGCGAGGTCGTTCGTCGGAAGGCCGGAAAGGCGGGAGCCAAGTAATGCCAGGAATGCGAGTACCAAAGACGCGCGCGGGACTGCGCCAGCGTCGGCACGTACGTGTGCGGGCGAAGGTGGCGGGCACGGCCGAACGGCCGCGCCTCGCGGTGTTCCGCTCCGACAAACACATCTACGCGCAGATCATCGACGATGCGGCGCGCCGCACGCTGCTGACCGTTTCCGATTCCGGACAGACCGGAAAGAAGTCGGAAAAGTCTGTGGCGGTGGGCAAGCTCGTCGCCGAGAAGGCAAAGGCTGCGGGAATCACCAAGGTGGTGTTCGACCGTGGCGGTTATCGATATCATGGCCGCGTGAAGGCAGTGGCCGACGGTGCCCGCGAAGGCGGGCTGGAGTTTTAATGGCTGACCAGGAAGAGACGACGCCGGCCCCGGCAGCGGGCGAGCCGGCAAAGAGCACACCGGTTGCTGCGGCACCGGCTGATTCAGCACCGGCTGATTCGGCACCGGCTGATTCGGCACCGGCTGATTCGGCACCGGCTGCACCGGCTGCACCGGCGGCACCGGCGGCACCGGCAACGCCGGCTGCACCGGCAACGCCGGCGGCACCGGCAACGCTGGCTCCACGTACCGGCGGAAGCGCCCGGAGCGGG
>JAQBYI010000068.1 GCA_027622655.1 Gemmatimonadota bacterium
TTGGCGGGATTCACGCTCTAGTATCGAGACACCACCTGATGTTTTTCAACTAGATCTGGGACTTACCCTTTGATACTTCTGAGTTTGATTCTGTGCTTGATGCCCCATGTACATCTCGATGCGCCATTGTGGAACGCCAGCTTCTAGAAGCCAGTTTGCGTAGCATTTGCGGAAAGTGTAGATGTTTGTGCCGTTTAGCCCCAGCTAGTTAGCTCAGGCTGGCCGCGCCGGAACAGCGGAGGCTACGCCGTGCTATAATTCGGTGTAGCCTCTTCTTCTGGAGCGTTGAGCACCATGGGCTTTTCGCGGTATGCACTTCCCCAGACCGCTGGTCTGGTACGCACGGGCGAGGAGCGCGCCCTGCTGGTTCGCAGGACCTATTCGCTGGTTCTTGCCTGCGTGTTCGTCACGATGGGAGGCACCTGGTTTACCCTCCAGAACGAGACGATCCTGGCGGCCACTGCGCAGCATCCGTTCATCACGATGATTCTCGCATTCGTGCCACTCATTGCGGCATCGCGGGCCCGCAGCATTGCGACGCCGCAGCGGCTCGGCTTGGTGGTTTTGTTCTCAGCGATGATGGGTGTTGCCATTTCGCCGGCGATCTACATTGCCGCACGCACGGCACCGGATACGATCTGGCAGGCTGCAGTGCTAACGGGCTCGGCGTTCACGGTGCTCACCGCATACGCCTTCGTCTCGAAGCGCGATTTCAGCGCGTGGGGCTCGTTCTTCGTTGTTGGGCTATGGGTGCTGATCGCTGCGTCGTTGCTCAACATCTTCTTCCGGAATCAGACCGCCCACCTTTGGCTCGCAGGCGGGGCCGTGCTGGTGTTCAGCGGGTTGCTGGTGTTCGACACGTGGCGCCTGCGCAACGTGTACGGCCCTGACGACTACATGCTGGCGGCCATTCAGATCTACCTCGACTTGCTCAACATGTTCATGGCGATCCTCACGCTGCTCGGAGGCCGTCGCAGCAACTGATCGCGGGGTCCGCGACTACGCGAGCGCGTCCATCTCCTTTGCGAGATCGAAGTCTGACCGCGTGAGACCGCCGGCCGAGTGCGTAGAGAGCGTCGCCGTCACCTTGGTGTAGCGGATATCGAGATCTGGATGATGGTCCATCCGCTCGGCGGCGGCGGCGACCTTTCCGATCCAGGCGATTCCGTCGAGGAACTTCGCGAACGCGAACGTCTTGGTGATTGAGTTGCCCGCGCGCGTCCATCCCTTGATCGCGGTCATCGAGTATTCGATTTCCGCATCGCCGAGTTTGGACGGCCTCACGACTGCACCGCGTCCGCGCCGTACCCTTCGTTAGCGGTGGCAAGCGCGCCATCGATTCCACCACGGCGCGTTGACGCGCTTCGGCGCTCGGCAATCATTTCAGCGACAATGCTCACAGCGATTTCCTCCGGCGTGTCAGCGCCAATCGAGAGCCCTACAGGTCCATGGATCCGGTCGATTGCTTCATCACCGACGCCCCACTCGCGAAGCTGCTTGGCCGTGAGGGCGGCTTTGCGACGGCTGCCGAGCATGCCGAGGTAGCGAAGCGGGAGCGGGGCGACCTGTCCCGCGATGACGGCGTCGTGCTGGTGGCCACGCGTTGCGATGACTACGTACGTGTCGGCGTCAAAACGGGCGGCGCCGAGTACGTCGTGGAACTCGCACGTGACAACGCGATCTGCGGACGTGAGCCGGCGCGGATCGGCAAAGTCAGAGCGGTCGTCCACGACAGTCACGTGCCAGCCGGCGAGCGCGGCTACCTCAGCGACGCGCGCACCAACGTGGCCGGCGCCGAAAATCACGACGCGCGGACGGCCAACGATTGGCTCGACGAGAAAGTCGTCGAGCCAGAGCGGTTCGTTTGCGAATGTCTCGAGTGATCCGGCGGCGTTCAAAAGGTCAGAGTCGGAGCCGCCGCTTTCGCCGCCAACCGGAATCGCCTGCCCAACCGGTAGCACGATCTTTCTCGGTCCGTTCTCCCAATTCATTGCCGTGACCATCACACCGCGCTCGGCGCGCGCAACGATTGCAGTGGCTTCGTTCCACGCTGCAGCGAGTACGGGGTCGGGGTAGACAGGCTCGATGAAGATCTCGGCAGTGCCACCGCACGTGAGGCCGTAGTCGCCGGCGATCTCGTTGTTGAGCGAGTGCGTTGAGAGCGCCGGCACGCGGCGCTCGAGCACGTCCATCGCCCGTTCAATCACCTCGGCCTCGAGGCATCCTCCACCCACCGTGCCGATTCGCGCGCCGCTCGCCGTGACGAGGAGCTTCGCCGTGGCGCTCATTGGGAGCGAGCCACGCCGCTTTGCAATGGATGCGAGCGCACCGGCGCCGGCACCTGAACCACCTGCGGCGAGCCGAGCGCATTCAGCGAGAACTGACGGACGGGTCATCTGGACAATGTGCGCCGAGTGACGGGTGGGGCGCTACTCGACCTTCAGCAGCTGCACGTTGAACAGCAACGTCGAGTTCGCCGGCACGAGCCCGACTTTTTGCCAACCGTAGCCGAGTTCCGGGGGAATGATGAGAATGCGCGAACCGCCCACGCGCATACCTGGAATGCCGAGCTTCCAACCCTTGATGATCGGGTCGCGCGCGAGCCGAATCGGAAGGCCCGTCGAGCTGTCTACCTGCGTGCCGTTCGCGAGCAGTAGCCGGTACGCCACGGTCACACGGCTGCTCGCCATGGCCTCGGCGCCTGTCCCGACGCGTACTTCCTTATAGTAGAGACCGTCCGTGGTACGCGTGTACTCAGCGAGATCGACGCCGAGCGAGGGCGAAATGGACGACGACGCAATGGGCGGAACTTGCGAGGCGCCAGCGCACGCGCCAGCCGCCACCAGGGTCGCGACGGCTATCAGCAGTCGCACACCGTTTAGCGGCCCCGCCAAAATCGAACGGGGCCGGTTGCTCGTGCCAGCGGCGGAAATCAATGCACCCACTAGCTGATCGTGTTGCTGATCTGGAGGTCGTATCCGTTCGGCGTCGTTGTGTGGTAGCTCTTGTACGGCGCCTCGTGAATCTCGCCCCGCCCGCCAGTATCAACCCGGGCGCTCAGGCCCCGCTTCGTGAGCTCCGCCAGCACCGCATCAGGGTCAAAACCGGCAATGCCGAACGAGACGTGGTTCATCACTGCGCGCCGTACAATCGGTCCCGCCGGAGCGGCTGCCCCTGCACCACCGCCACGGCCAGCCGCGAGGCCGCCCGGTGCGTTGGCGTTGCCACCTCGAATGATGATGCCGCCAATGTCGGGCGCGATCGCCATTGTGTTCTGGCTCCCCTCATCGCCTCCCGGGGTCCAGCCGAGCAGCGCAGCGTAGAACGCGGCACTCTCCTTGTAGCTAGTGCACTGGAACGAGATATGGTCGAGAAAGACCGTCTTCCATCCCGTGGGTTCGAACGGAGCCGACGCCGAGAGCTTGCCGGCGGCCGGCGTCGTACGACGGTTGTGCCGTGTGCCGTTGGTGAGCTGCACGTCGAGGCCGTCCGGATCCTTCACGTGGAAACTCTCGAAGCCGTTGCCGCGGTGATCGGCCACAGGGTTTAGTCCGCGCTTCTTGAGTTCGGCTTCGACCGTCTTCGTATCCCACGGTGCGATACCCCAGGCGAATCCATCCCAGACCGCGCGAGCCGGAGCGCGACCGCCGCCACCACGGCCACCACGACCGCCGCTCCCTCCAGCTGCGCCCGGCGCTGGCGCAGCCGGAGAAGCGGGAGGCACGACGAGGCCGCCGCGAATTTCGACGCCACCCCAATCGCCGATGTCGAGCACCGCCTTGGTGCCGTCGTCGCTCCGCACTTTCCAGCTCATCAGCGCGCTGTAGTACGCCGCTTCCTTTTGGTAGTCTTCGACCTGCATGGAGAAATGATCGAGGACAACGGTCTTCCACCCGGTCGGATCGAACGGTGGGGGAAACGGGACCGTATTGCACCGCGGCAAGGCGGCGTTGTCGCCACCACAGCTTCCCTGGGCGATCGCGTTCGAAAACGGAGTGGCGACGGCCGCGAAGCCAAGCATCTGCAGCAGGTGTCGCCGCGAAATGCGGCCGCTGTCGAAGTCGTCGAAGATTCGTGCGACTGGGTCGCTCATCGTCACTCCAGCGGCGCGGTGCGCGCGTAGGCGTTGGGGGAAGTCCCGTCTGAAGGGCAGGATTGCTTCGCTCAGAGTATGCCGAGCGGCGGAGCGGGCGGCAAGGCGCGGCGGGCTCCTACGTTGCCGCCGGCAACTGCTCCCGATGATGGTCGAGGTGATACGCATTGAACATCACGTAGTCGGCCACTGCAATCCGGCCGAAGAACGTGTGCTCGAACGTGGTCTTTCCGGATGCTGCCATTGCGCGGACTTCGGCGTCGAGCGCGTCGAGTTCGGCGTCGATTCGCGCCACGAGGTCGGGCCGCAGCTTAGGCTCGTGCGCGGGTGCAAACGCAGGCGGTCCTTTCGCCGTCTTTGGAAAACCTTTCGCGATGACTTTGTCGAAGAAGAGCTTGCGGGGCAGCCAGCGAATGAACCTGGGGATGCCGCCCATCCCGCCTTTCTCGGCAATGGCGTCGCGAACGACCTTCGTGCTCACTCCGACGTGATCGGTCACCTGGGCCGGTGACCATTTTCCCGGCGCACGCGGCACGTTCCACACCGAGTCGGGGACCTTGACCGCCGCCGCCTTGAACGCATCGGCGGCGGTCCGCTGGGCCTTGAGCGCAGAATCGAGGTCGGCCATGCGAGCTACTTCCTCAGGTACGCGTCGGTCTTCTTGATCCAGTCCTCGCGCGGCGGGTCGAACACGTCGAGGTCAACCGTGTCCACGAGCGCCTCGGCCTTGTGCCACACCATTGACGGAATCTGCAGCACCTCGCCGGCCATCACGTCCTGGACCTGGCTCTCGTCCTCGCCAATCCAGAACCGCAGACCGCCGGAAATGATGTACGTGTACTGCTCGTTCTCGTGCTGGTGACGCGGCACGACGCATCCCTTTTTCAGGAAGACCTGCGCAAGCATCATGCGCTGGCCGACGAGAAACTTGCGGCCGAGTAGCGGCGAGAGGGTTTCGAGCGGGACGTCGTCCCACCGGGTGTGAGTGCACGAATTCGACACGAATATGCTCCGGTTGTAGTGAAGAGAAAGTCGCGTCCCGCGCGGCGGTGAGCAAGCGTGAGGGCGTGCGGCGCGAACCGGCCTTCAACGCCGACTCGGAAGATGGATTGACAGTGGCGGCGGCAATTCGGTACTTCTCGGCGGCTACGTAAATGCGAAATCGGTCCGTGACACGTCAACTCAGGGCGCTCGGCGTCCTCGCGGCACTCGCCGTCCTGTCGTCGTGCGAGGCGCAATCGCGATCGCCCGTGACCGGGGCCACCGACGCCGCGGGTGATTACCTCGAAATCATCGACGCGCATACGCACACCGCGTTCACAGGCCAGCCTGAGCGAACGAGCGGCATCGTCGTCTCCGAGGAGCAGTATCTGAAGGAGATGCGCGACGCCGGCGTCGTTGGCATGCTGGCGCACGCCGCCGAGGACGGCAGCGGATATGTGGATCTTCGCGCGCAAAACGTGATCACATGCGCAGGCACTGGCGCGCGCGTGGACGTCGCGCGCATTGAGGCCGGCCTCAAGTCCGCCGCGTTCGGGTGCATCAAGATCTATCTCGGCTACGTGCACCAGTGGGCGTACAGCCCGGAATACGAGCCGGTGTATGCGCTCGCGGCCAAGTACGACGTGCCGGTCGTGTTCCACACCGGTGACACATACTCGAACGCAGCCAAACTCAAGTACGCCGACCCGCTCACGATCGACGAAGTCGCCGTCGATCACCGCAACGTGACGTTCGTGATCGCCCACGCGGGGAATCCGTGGATCGAGTCGGCCGCCGAAGTCGCGTACAAGAATCCGAACGTCTACCTCGACGGTTCTGCGTTCCTGGTTGGTGACCTGAGCAAGATGCCGCCGGAGCAAGTTGAGACCTACGTCGTGAAGCCCGTCGCCTGGATCTTCGGATTCCTCGAAGACCCAACGAAGCTGATGTTCGCCACTGACTGGCCGCTCACGCACGTGAAGCCGTACGTGGAGGCGTTCAAGCGCGCGATTCCGCCGGAACAGTGGAAAGCGGTGTTTCACGACAACGCTGCACGCGTATTCAAGTTTCCGGCGAAGACGAAGTAGGCAGCGTGTCGCGATCGCTGCTCGCACAAGCCTCTGTCACGCCGGTGCGATACCGCCAAACGCACAACGGCAGCCCAGTCGGGCTGCCGTTGATGCAATCACCTACGAGTGAGTCCGTTACGGCGTGATTCGCGGAAGCGGTCGCGCCTTGTACTTCAGATAGAGTCGTGAATGCCGGTCGTCGGGAGGGAGCAGGCGTCCCTTGATGAATACTTCTGTTACCTGCGAGCGCAGGTCGAACGCATCACCGCTCGCGATGAAGAAGTTCGCCTGCTTTCCGGGTGCAATGGAGCCAATTTCCTTCTCTGCGCCCAATATCTCGGCGGGCCAGATAGTCAGCGCCTTGAGTGCGCCCTCGGCGGGCAGCCCGTACGCCATCGCAAGCGATGCGTGGAACGGCACGTGCCGGGCACCCGAGCCACTGCCCGTTGAGAACGCGAACTTCACGCCGGCCTCATAGAGCAGGCCCGGCTGAGCGTAGATCTCGTCGTACGGTGTCTCATTGCCGCCGGGAACTTCCTGGATGGAGCCGAGAATTACCGGGACGTTCTTCTGCGCCAGCAGCGTGCGAACCTTCCACGCCTTATCTCCGCCCATGACGACCACGCGAATGTCCCACTTTTCGCCGAACTCGATTACCTGCTTGATCGCTGTATCGCTGTTGGCGGGAATCAGCGCCGGAACTTCCTTCTTGAGCAACGGACGCATCGACTCGTAGATCAGGTCTAGGTCGGTCGACCCGGCGTCTCGCCCGGCAGCGTAGGCTTTCGACTCCGTCATGAACTGCTCGAGCTGCGCGGTGAGTTCCGCCGTGTTTGCAGCTGCGCCGCCGCCACGACCGCCGCCGCCGCCACGACCGCCGCCGCCGCCCACGCCGGGGAGGTTGACCATCATGGCGGCGCTCTTGACTACCGAGAGATCTTCCCACGTCCAGCCGGCCGTGTTGATCAGCGCAGCCTGCCCGCTAATCACGCCGCCCGACGGCGACGTCACGACCGTCGTCACGCCATTCATGCGCGTCACGCCGAGGATTTCGCTCTCGACGTTGAGTGCCACCAACGCCTTCATGTGCGGATTGAACTCGCCCATCTCGGTCCGCAGGTTCATCGCCGCGATACCGCCGATCTCGGTGAGACCGATGCCGGTGTTGGCGTCAATCATTCCAGGATAGATGAACTTGCCCGTAGCATCGATCACTATGGCATCGGCAGCGGTCGCCCCTGCACCGACGGCAACGAATCGGTTGTTGCGAATCACGATGTTCGTGTTCGGCATCCGAGTGCCGTCCGGATTGACCACCGTGCCGCCCTGAATGAGATATGTCGCTTCCTCACCGGGTGATGCCTGGGCAGTCGCGCCGGACGATGCCGCCGCGACGAGTGCGGCGGCAATGAGTCCGACTTTGAGGTACGTGTAAGAAGCGCGCATTATCGCGTGCCTCCCGGTCCGCCTTCCTTCTCAGCCGCTTTGCGCAGCGTAGCTGCCTGACTGCGATCGAAGAGCACTTTGCCATCTACGATGGTGTACTCAACCATCGCCTCGGCTGCGAACGGATGCGCCGAGAAGACCGCGATGTCGCCGTCTTTCCCACGCTCGAGCGTGCCGACCATCTTGTCCACGCCGAGCTGCATGGCAGGATTCAGCGTCACCATTTTGAGCGCTTCATTTACGCTCATGTTGCCGTAACGCACACCAATCCCTGCCTCCTGATAGAGGCGGCGGATGCGTTCATCGGAATCGGAGTTCACCGAGACCACGACGCCGCGCTGCGACATCAGCGCCATGTTGTACGGAATCGCGTCGTACGCCTCGACCTTGTAGCCCCACATGTCGGCGAAGGTCGACGCCATGGCGCCGTGTTTGGCCATCTCATCGGCAACCTTGTAGCCCTCCAGCACGTGCTGGAAGGTGTGCACCTTGAAGCCAAGTTCATCCGCGACGCGGATGAGCATCAGGATTTCGTCGCCACGATAGCTGTGCGAGTGAACTTTGAGGTCGCCCTTCATGATGTCGGAGAGCGCCTCGAGGCGCAGATCGCGGCGCGGCTCGATCGCGTTGGGATTCGAGCGCATGCCGGCGCGATACGCCGCCCACTCCTGGTCGTATTCCTTGGCCTTCGTGAACCAGTAGCGCACGGTGAAGTCAACACCCATGCGCGTCATCGGGAACCTGCGCTCATCAGCGGGCGCCGTCGAGCTGGCGCGCGTGACATTTTCGCCGAGCGCGAACTTCACAATGCGGAACGCTCCCGTGAAGAGCAGGTCCTCGGCCGACGCGCCCCAGCGCATCTTGATGACGCGCCCCTGCCCGCCGATGGTGTTGGCGCTTCCGTGCATCAGGTGCGCAGCGGTCACGCCACCCGCGAGCGATCGGTAGATCATCGGGGCGTCGTTCATCACCTGTACCTGTACTTCAGGCGTCACCGACTCGCTCCCCTCGTTGATACCGCCTTCGAGCGCGCCGTGCGAGTGAGCGTCGATGATGCCCGGCATCACGAACTTGCCGGTGCCGTCAATGACTCGAACGCCCGCAGGCACGGTCACGTTGGCGCCAACAGCCGAGATTTTGCCGTCACGGACAACGATTGTGCCGTTGGGGATATCGCCGTTGGCGATCGTGATGATCGTCGCGTTGCGTATGGCAACGTCCTGGGCCGGGAGACTCGCCGGCGCGGACATCAGACCACCCGCCACTGCGGCGATGGCTGACGCGCGAACAACTCTGGTCATGATGCGCATGTGGATGTCCATGGGTTAGTAGATTCGGCCTTCGACGAAGACGTGCTTGATCGGGTTGCCCGAAGCGAAGAGATCGTTGCCGCTCACGACGACGAAGTTGGCAAGCTTGCCAACTTCGATCGTGCCGACAGCTGCCGTCACGCCGAGGAGCGCAGCCGGGGTTACCGTGGCGGCGCGAAGCGCGTCATCGAAACTCATGCCTGCGGAAATCGACTCCCGGATGTGATCGCGGAAGGTCGTGCCGCTGTTCCCGCCATATGAAGCGAACGCGACTGGAACTCCGGCCTTCGCCAGCGCACCGGCGTTGGCCCGAACTTCTCTGGCGATCGTCGAATCGGCCTCATCCGGAACCGTGCCGGACAGCCCCATGCCGACCGCCGTGAACATGCGGCCCGTGACGGTGGCGACCGCCGGCCAGTTCGTGCTGACGACAGCCGTCGCGCCGGATTCCTTGAGCGCCGGAATCGCCCGCCATCCCTCGCGCGAGCCGACGAAGACCGGACTCTTGAGCCCAAGCTCCTTCGCGATCGCGGCAGCGCGCGCGAGTTCCCGCTCGCTGGATGCGACGAACCACGTTTGCATCTCGTTGGCCGCTGCCGGCATCAGCGCGCGGTGGAACGGATTGTTCGACGGACGCGCACCGGGTGCCCCAGCCTTGAACGCCTTTTCGACGCGCGCCTCATACTGCGCGTCCAGGAACGCCTGACGTACAAACGCGAGGGCTCCGATGAGGGTGCCCGGGTAACTATCGCGGTTCCTGCCGAAGGCCACCTGCTGGCCGACCGCGGCGCGAAGCGCAAACTGATCTGAGTTGTCTCGTGAGCCGGTGAGCGCGGCACCGACCCGGCCGGGAAAGAGGCCACCGTTGAATACGAGGCCAACGGTCGTGACCCCGCCCGAACGAAACGCCTTCATCTGCGCGTCCGTCGGAGCGAACATGTCGACAGCTTCAGCGCCAGCATCGACTTCAGGCAAGACGACCGGCGCGGCCGGTGAAGCGCCACCGCGTCCGAGCGGCGCACCTCTCCCACCACCGCCGGCACGCCCGCCTCGTCCGCCTGCGGGCGCGTCCGCTTCAGTGAGGAGCGCACGCGTCGGACTCGGAAGCCCGACGCTCGTTGCCGCGTCGATGAGTCCCGGATAGACCGTGTGGCCGCTCAGGTCCATGCGTACGACACCGGCGGGGATGGTCACATTTGCGCCAACCGCCGCAACGCGACCGTCGCGCGTGAGGACCGTGCCGCGTTCAATGACGCGCCCGGGAGCAGTAACGATCCGGACATTCGTGAGCGCGTAGTCCGTCTTGGGCGCGGTCAGCGACTTTCCGGGGTCGACCGTCTGGGCGAGTGCCGTCGCAAACGCGAGCGGCAGCACGATGGGAATTGCCAATAGTGAACGTCGAGCCATGCGTGGCGCTCCTGCTAACAGGAATTGGTAGGGTGCTGAGAGCCTATCGGAAGATCTACGCGTTCGGGCCCCACGGCGTTGTCGATACGGCTAGCCGCCGCGGTTCGCCTCGAATACGAGGCTCAAACATGTCACCCCGCCCTCGGCTTTGGCGAATTCGCCAAGGTCCGTGGTACGGGAATCAAATCCCAGTGCCCCGATGAGCGCGGCGGTTCGGGGGTTTTCGGCCGCGCTGACCACCGCGCGCCCAATCACGAGTATATCGGCCGCAAACGGTTCGGACGGGTCGATCTCGACGATATCAAACCCGGCAAGATCACTGAGCTGGAGCCATGCGGGATTCACCAACAGCCGCCCATCCGGCAGGGCGCAGCAGGCGCTCTTGAGATGCAGACAGTCCTGCATCCCCACACGTCGCACGATATACCCATGCGGACGGACAATGGCCGCAAGCGCCGCGGCGCCCTCAGCGTTCGTGCGCGCAGACTTTCCAACAAGAATTACGCGCCCGGCGACCGCGACGTCGCCGCCGTCGAGCGTGGCGGGGAGCTCGATTCGCTCGAGCGGGCGATGCTCACCGAGCGCCTGCGCCATGCCGGCAATCTCTCCGCGCCGCGACTCGGCGCCGGGCGATGTGAGCACGGCGATCTCGTCGAATACGAGGGCGGTATCCTCGACAAACACGGCATCCGCAAAGCCGGCATTCATGCTCAGCGTGACAACGTCGCAACCGAGCCCACGGAGAAGGTCGCAATACGCAGCATGTTGCTGTCGCGCCGCAACCATGTTGATCGGATCGCGACCGACGAACGAGCGTTCGCCGCGTTCGAGTGACTCAGGCGGAACGTGCGTGATGGCAACGCGACGGATCGAGGGAATGTGGGATGCGACGCCGCGTTCAGATGGTGAACTCACAGTCCGCCGAACCCACCCATGATGCGTCCGCGCAACTGGTTCAGGCTCGCCTCACTGCCCGTGAAAAGTTCGGGCGGGAAGACACGGTACCTGAGGATGGCGTCCCGGATTTCCGTTCCGCGGTAGTAGTTGAACCCGAACCCGGCGAGGTACTGGAGCCGCAGGTTGCTGTCGCGGTTGATCTCACCATCGGCAATCCACGGCGCGAGCGCTTTGCCGCCGCCTGAATACGTCATCAGCACGTCGAGCACGCTGTAGTAGCCAACGTCGGCGAGCGACGCCTTTACCGCTGCGTATTCCGGAAGATCGATCTTGGCCTGCCACGCGTCCACGTCGATCGGCTTGTTATCGAGGCGCCCGACGAGCACGATGTCGTATCCGGCGCCGGCGCCGTCGTCATTGCGCCAGACCGTTCCATTCGGGAAGACCTCGAGAAAAGTGGCGATCTCGCTCTTCACGACTTCTTCGGTGCTCTCATAAAGAGGCACCCACTGCGTGACGACGCCGCCAGGATTGAGGTGCGCCTTGACGTGTTCGAAGTACTCCTTGGTGTACAGCGTCGCGGCTCCCTTGACCCACGGATGGATCGGATCGGAGGTGATCACGTCGAACTTTTCGCGCGTCGTGAGCACATAATGGCGCGCGTCGTCGTACTTGATCTCCACGCGCGGGTTGTCGGCCACTGCGTAGTTTACGTCGCGGAAATACGTCGAAACGATGCGCGGGATGAGTGGCTCCATCTCGCAGATGACCATCCGCTCAAGCGTCGGATGAATACTGATTGCGCCGGCCGTCACGCCTGCACCGAAGCCAACGACCAGGACGCTCTTGGGCTCGTCGTGCATCAGCGCCGAGAGGTGACCGAGGAGCCGTTGGAGCCGCATGTCCTGCGGCTCGGTACTCGCCTCGACCTTCCCGCTCACGTGAAAATTCCGGTACCCGCTCGGCTCTTCGGTCACGGCTATTGACGAGTTGATTCCCTCGCCCACGTAGAGCGCGTTCGGATCACCCTGCCACGGTAGCGACCGACCCCAGGCAACAAGTCCGGCGGGAACCGGTGTGACTTTGACAACTAGCCAGAGGGCGGCGATGGCGAGCCCGCCCATCCCGAAAACACTGCCAACGCCGAGCGTTCGGGCCGGGCCACGGGCCGTCGCACTCGCAGTACGCGCAGGACGCGCAGTACGTTTCGTTCCTTCGCTTTCCGCCGCGGCGTCATCACCCCGCCGCACGAGCGGCAGCAACGCCACGAGCGCCGAGATCACGGCAAGTACGATCAAAGCGCGCTGCGCGCCCTGCGTTCCGCCAAACGGGATGAGCACTATACCGACGCCGACGGCACCCGCGATCGCGCCGAACGTGTTGGCCGCGTACACGCGCCCGACGGTCACGCCCGGATCGGCGCCTCGCGTCGTTGCGGCTGCAAGCGCAATCGGAAAGCTCGCGCCCCAAAGAATCGCGCCTGGGAGCATGGTGAACATCGCGCGCGCGAGATCGAGCTGAAAATTGAACCACGCGCTCGACGCAATGCTCGCGTTCACCGGCCAGTATGGGAGGGAATGCGAAAGAACCCAGGCGGCCCACGCTGTGGTGAATGCGAGGAGCAACTGCGTCCACCCGAGCGCGACGCGGGGATTGGCCGCGTCACGCGCGATCGCCGATCCGGCCACGCTCCCGATGCCGAGTCCGATGAGAAAGACGGCGAGGATGACGGAGAATGCGTACGTCGTGGCGCCGAACATCAGTGAGAGAAGCCGCGTCCATACCACTTCGGCACCGAGGGCAGTGAGTCCTGAGAGTGCGATGGCGACGTACACCCCGCGCGGTTGCCACGAGCCAAACCCTCTCAGAATCCCCACCGACTTTGCGTCATCTGTCGTTGCGGCTGCGCCCGCCGGCGGTGTGTACGCCGCCACCTTGCTGAGCAACACGGCCGCTCCGGCGACGAGCGCGTTGAGCGCGACGGCGACGAGGGCTGCCGTGGCAAGGTTGTACACACGAAGGAGATAGAAGCCGGCGGCGAGGCAGCCGATGACGGCGCCCGCGATGTTCCCGGCATAGAAGAATCCAAGCCACGACACGCCTTTCGGCGTTGACTCGACGTACCGCGCGATGGCCGGAAGCGTCGCACCCATAAGAATCGTAGGTGGAAGGAGGAGCAGTATGCTGACGATGGCACGGAGCACGATGCTCGTCGGACCTCCCCCATCCACGGCCGTGTATAGTCTGCCGACCAGTGGCATCAATACGATGAGCGCCGCACCCATCACGCCGATCATCACTTCGAGCTTCGCGTACACCATCAGAGGGTGGTGCCCCCGCGAGACGTAGCGGGTGAGCAGGAGCGAGCCGAGGAACATGCCGCCCATGAACGTTCCGAGAAGCACCGCCAGCGAGATCGCCGACGAGCCGACTACCAGCTGCAGGACCTGGAACCAGACGATCTGGTAGATGAGCGCCGCACACCCGGAGCCCACGAAGAGCAGGAGCATCAACGGGAGGAAGCGCGTGGTGGCAGCAGTATGCACTGCGCCGGAGGGCGGTGCGTTTGCGGTAGAGGTCATGTTGGGATTACGCGCAACGTCCCGGAGACGATGCGACTATTTCAGGAATCGTTCGGCGAGCTGTTCGAGGCGGTCGTCACCCTCGGCGCGAGCCTGCTCGAGCATGGCGCGCACGTGTGCGTGGAGCCGCGGTTCGCCCCAATAATAGCCCGTGGCTTCTTCAGCCGCGCCCGTTTCACCAGCCCGGGCGGCCTCGAGGAGCGCGTGCGCGGCAGCGGCGTCATACTCCGGATCATCGCGCGGAGGGAGCGTGGCGTACCGCTTGGCTCGGTCGGCATAGCCGCCAGAATCTTCCTTTACGAAGGCGCGAGACATGGAAGGAAACTACGTGACACGACTCTCCTGTGCCGGGCGCGCGCTGTTCCAAGTTTAAGCAGCCCCTTGCCGTACACGCAAACGGGCGCCCCGGAGCTGA
>JAQBYI010000069.1 GCA_027622655.1 Gemmatimonadota bacterium
GTTGCACCACACACCGACTACCACACATGTCACACTAAACGTTCCTCTTGACAGCAGCCCAGTCATATCAGCGAGGTACTAAAACTCTGGCGGATGGTGCAACGCTCAGACATCTTCTACGCACGATACTCGGGCGCGGTGGCAGACGATTCCGAGTCTGCGCGCGATCGTTCGAGAACCGCGACGGCGGAGCTGAGGTATGCCATGACGGCGTCGTACCGCACGGCCTTTGTGTTGCTGGGTTCGCTCGCCACTGCGGCGGGTGCGCTCTCGGCTCAGGTACCTGCCGGCCGGCGCGAACTCGTGGGGATCGTCAAAGACCAGCGGGGCGTGGGAGTTGAGGGCGCCATCGTTGAGATCACCGGTGCAGGCACGCGCACAAATCCGATGGGTGCGTTTCGTCTCTTTACCGGCGACGTCGACACAGTCACCATCGCGATCCGCCGGCCCGGGTATGCTCCGATCGAAGCGCTCATTTCGGCCACGAACCGCCAGTGGGACACGCTATCCGTGGAACTGGAACAGCTCACGACGCTGCTTCCCGGCGTGCGCATCGAAGAAGAACGCACGCTGCGCGCAGGTCTTCGCAGTTTTGAAGAGCGTGTGGCGGCCAAGGCGTCCGGCATGTTCATCACGCGCGACGACATCGTGTCCCGGAACCCTTCACGACTCAGCGACGTGTTGCAGGCTCGGCGCGGCGTCCAACTCTTGCGGATCGGAAGCAACCGCTACGGCGTGCGATTTGCGACGTACAGCGGCACGCGCGGCCGCGCGTGCGCCCCGGACATGTGGGTGGACGGGATGCGCGCGCGCGGAATGGAACTCGACGACTTGTCGCCCAACACAGTTGAAGGAATCGAACTTTACGACTCGTTCGCGCTCGTGCCATTCGAGTTTGCGCACGGAGTGAACGCCGTCCCTTGCGGCACGATCGTGGTATGGACGCGGCCGCCGGGAACCAAGCGCCCGTAGAGCCAACAGTCAGATGCTGCCCTCAGGTTCGATCCGGTTCGCAACGACAGCGTTGCTTGGGTTGGCTGCGATGGCGTGTCACAACGGCGGCGGCGTGCCAATCGTGCGCTCGGGTGCGCCGGCCGGAGCATCGCCCGGCACCGAGCAGCAGATGACGCAGGCTGCAGCGTTGTCCGGCACCCTCGGCGCTTCGCCTGAGTTTGCTGTCGCGAGAGTCGAGGTTGCGTACGGGCCCGAGCGTGTCACGTACGAACTCCAGCGGCCCGCGTACGTCACCGTGCTTTCGGTCACTGATGACAGGATCGAGGCGATCGTTCCGGATGCCGGAAAGCGCTCGGAGCTCGTCGGATCCGGCTCCAGAATAGTCGGGCTGAATCGCGAAGCAAACACAGCGGTGAACGCCGCGAACGCGCGATTCAGGGGCATGGATACGCGCGGCGTGGCGCCCAACGATGTGACTATGGCGCAGATGCAGGAGTACAACCGGTGCGTTGCGCGCGCCCGTCAAATTTCCGCGAACCGGCGCGCCGCGAAGCGGCCGATCATCGGGTACGACAGCCTCGGACGAGCCATCTATGGGCCAGCACCGACGATCGATGATCCCGGCGACTTCGACTTCGAGCGCCAATGCCGCTATCCGACGCCCGCCCGCCCAACGCCAGGGCCGGCCGCGCAACGGCAGGCACCGCAGGCCGGGCGCTATCTCCTGATCTATACGTCGGACACGCCAGTCGAACATCGCGATGTGCTCGAGTTGGTCGTCACCGGTGGCGACGTGCGATCGATCGCCACCACCGTGGGACGAAAGCTCTTCGACCTGCGCGGTGCGCTCTTGTCAGTCACGTACCTGCCTTGGTAGCGTGACGCTGCGGAAGGACGAAAGACGCCGACTCAATGCGCGTGCTCGCAGCAAAGATCACGGCCTGGGCTGCTTCACCTCGACTTCGCGCGCTCCTGCGGGCACCGGCACTCGGAGTTCGGTACCGCCGGGCCAGCGTACCCACACTGCAGATGGTGTGCCGGATAATCCAAACACCTGCACCGCGCCGTTCTGCGACCAGTAGCCTGCGCCCGCCTGGATTTCACGAACCGGGCTCATGCGTTCGCCAAACACCACGCGTACCTGCGCGCCCACTGCGTCGGGATTCGCCGCGGTACCCCGCAATCGGACGCGCAGTCCGGGCTTGGCTCCGCTGTTCCTGAACAGTCGCGTGGTACCCGCGTTCTGGGACACGGCCAGATCCACGCGGCCATCTCCATCGAAATCGGCGTACCCTGCCCCGCGCTGGTCTCCATAGATGGCGAGCCCCGACCGCTCACCGGACGTCGGTGACAGTCCGCCCTTGCCATCGTTCAGGAGCAGCAGCCCGCGGCCCGCATCGTCGCGCGGCATCCCGACCGTCGTGGCCGAAAAGTTCTGCGCGAGGAAAACATCGTCTGCACCGTCGCCGTCGAAATCGGCCACACCGGCATAGAACGCTGGCGCAAACTGCGCTTCCGGGGCGAGCGCCACCGCATCGAAATGGTCGCCGCGATTCAGGAAAACCATATGATCCAGCGTCACCGCCTTCATCTGCAGCGTTCGTGCGAACTGCGCACCGAGCGCCTTCTCCACCGTGGCGTCGGCCCATTGGGCGAACGTGGCAACGTTGTTCCGAACGTCCGGGATGGCCACCCGCACGCGCGCAAAATTGTCGAGCGCCGCGAGTCCACCGAGTCTGGCATCGCGCCGCGTCACCAGCATTTCCTGTTCACGCGCCGCACCGATCGGCCCGTAAACCAGCACCAGCGGATTGGCGCTGTCGGCCTGTGCAGGCGTGTTTCGCCCCCAACTCGTGGCAACCAGATCGAGCCGGCCATCACCGTCAATGTCGCCTGCCGCCACGCCGTTCCAGCGACTCGTCCACTTCCCAAGTCCCCATGTGGCCGGCGCGCGCAGATAGCGACCGCGACCGTCGTTCAACAGCAGGAGCAGCGAATCCCATTCGCGCGCGAGCACGAGGTCCGGAAAGCCATCGCCGTTGATGTCGGCGAACATCGCGGCCGAGACCATTCCGACGTCTTTCAGTACGGCCTGATTGCCCGCGTCAAAGACGAATTTGCCGTCGACGTTTCGAAACAGGCCCGACGACGGCGCCACGGGATACTGCATCGGAATCGCCCGCGAGCCGACGAACACGTCTACGCTGCCGTCGCCGTCGTAGTCGGCGAGGGCGATCGGCCCGGTGGACGAGGCATGTGATCCGACCGCCGTGTCAATTCGCGCAGCCGGAGCACCGCGCGTCATCGCAACGCTGATCACTGACGGGGTCGCGAGAATTTCCGAATCGGTGCGCGCCTGCCAGGTGGACACTCCCGCCAGTACGCGCACGCTCGCGCCATCTGCGAGGCCCACAACGGTGGTCAGGCTGGAGCGCACAGCCGGGAACGGTGTCGCCTGAGGCACGAGGCGCCCGCCGCTGCTCCGGAACAGCGAGATGCGACCATCCTTCCCTGCGCCGACGAGCAAGTCTTCATTACCATCGCGGTCAACATCAAACCACGCGATGCCGGGCCCGAGCGGAGAAAGCGCGTTGGGCAGCAAGTACTGACGGCCCCAGTCGTCGAAGTTGTTCTCGCGGTGTGCGTGGCCGCGAAGCTCCGCGCTGGCGTCAGAAAACAGCGCTGTGTTTGCCGGCGACGGCTCGTCCGCCCGCGCCACCGCCGTCGAGTCTGTGATTTCGTACAGGCGGTTCGGCTTAACATCGGTCAACGTCGTGCGACGCCCGTCGCGCCAATCCACCACGATCGTGGCGTTCTGGGCCGCGCCCATCGCAAACGACGCCGTGTAGTCGCTGTGCGACATGTAGAGTCCGCCAACGGCAACTTCACGCGACTGAACCGGCACCGCGCCGCCGAGCAATCGAATCGTGGCGCCAACCGCCTGTGTGTTCGCTCCGCTCCCGACGAGTCGCACGGCAACACGCGGCGCCGCACCGTTGTTGCGCATCACGAGGACCGGCGCGTCGAGTCGGTTCACCACGACGTCGAGGTCGCCATCCCCATCGAGATCGGCCGAAGCCATTCCGTGCGAAATGTCGGCGTCTGAGCCGAAGTCCCATTTCGCGCCGGACTCCTCGAACGTCAGGTCGCCCCGGTTTCGGAACGCAACGTTCTTCAGTTCGAGACGCGGGAACTCCCACCGCAGCCGCTGCCACGGAATCGCCGCCATCCGATTCTGAAGTCCGTCCTGCACGTCGGCATCCATGATGTCCCACAGATGCCCGTTCGCGACGAGAATATCCTGGTGACCGTCGAGGTCCACGTCGAGAAACATCGGCGTCCACGACCAGCCGCTGGCCGCAACGCCGGCGTACTGGCCCATCTCCGCAAACGTTCCGTCGCCACGATTGAGAAAGAGCGTGTTGCGCTGATGCTGGAGCTGAAGCTCAGTCTCGCCGGGTTTCTTGGGAAACGCGGTGTTCGTGGGCACCTGCATCCGGGCGCTGCGCGAGTCGTTCGCCAGCATGTCAACCGCGAACAGGTCGGGCTCTCCGTCGCCGTCAACGTCGGCGATATCCACGCCCATCGTCGAGTTGCTGAGCTGCCGCAGCGCCGTCCAGTCCGCAAGTCGGAACCGGCCACGTCCGTCATTGAACCAGAGCTTGTCCGTGTCCTCGAAATCGTTCGCCACGAACAGGTCGGGCGCACCGTCTCCGTTCAGGTCGGCGAAGCGCGCACCCAATGCGAACGACTCCTGTTCTTCGGCGATCGGCTTGCCGGCCGGATCGCGGAAGCGCACGTCGCCCGCCACGGGACGCCGAAAACGCCCGGACCCGTCGTTGAGATAGAACTCGTCGGGCTCGGCGCGCTGCGTCACGTGCAGCCCGCCCATGTCGGCGCGCTCCACGAGTTTGTAGTCAGTCTTTCGTTCCTCCGTGACTTCGTAGCGGCCGGGGCTGATCTCCCGCACGAGTTGGCCTGTCCCACGTTCCGACGGGGGAATCGAGTCATCAATGAAATACGGCTTGTAGTTCGCCACATACAGCGCGAGGTGCCCGCTTCCGTCAACATCGGCCATCGCCAGCGTCGTGCCGCCGTGCCCGCGTGGATCGAGCCCGAGATCGCGGCGTTCCGTGAACCGTGCGTGCCCGTCGTTCAGGAAGATCGCGTTCGGTCCGTTCGTTGCGAGGAGCACGAGATCGAGATCACCATCTCCGTCCACATCCGCGAGTGCGCTCCCCGTCGAGTGGCGCTCACACGCGCCCACACCCGCTGCCGCCGTGATGTCCTCGAACTTCCAGTTGCCGAGATTTCGATAGAGCGAGTTGCACCCTTCCGTCTTCGCGAGGAAGACGTCTGAGAGGCCATCGCCGTCCACATCGCCGAGCGCTACTCCCGCCCCCTGCCCGAGCACGCGGTTTCGCACAAGCAGTGATTCGCTCACTGCGTTTTCGAACGCGATCCCCGTTCGTCTCGCAGACAGTTGCGAAAACCCCGCCGAGCCTCGGGAAACGACTACTTCGCGCCACCGGTGTCCGTCAGCCTGCTGCCATTCGGGCGTAGGGCGAGGCCCGCATCCGGCAACCGCGATGGCCGCAGACGCCGCGATCGCCAGCGAAACCACTCGTACGCGTGGGCTCACGAATACGCCGCGGAGGCGGTTCCCGGAGGCGGAGGTCTGCGGGCGTTGATGAACACGGTGCGCTGTCGATGACATGGTTCGTGACCCTGCGAATCTACCGATTCGCACGCAGTCGCCGACACTGGGAACCCAAGCCATTTTCCGGGGTAGCCGCGGCGTTCGGCAATGCCGGCCGTGCAGTGGCACACGCTCCGGGGCGGCCGTATGTTCAAGCATCGCTGCACGGTACGGCGAACCGCTCTGGAGATGGCCATGATACCCCGAAACTTCGCGCTCGTGGCGAGCTTGGTATTGCTCGCACAGCCGACTCTCGCGCAGGAGATTCGCGGCGTTGTTCGCGATAGCGCGAGCGCGTTTCCGGTGCCCGGGGCCGTGGTCGTTGCGCTCGACGAGGCTGGGCGCACACTTGGCCGGAACATCGCCGACGCCAGCGGTCGGTATCGCGTTGTAGCGAGCGCTCCGGCGCAACGCATTCAGATCGTGCGTATCGGATTCCGGCCGCGGACACTTTCCATAGCCGCTCAGGCCGATGTGATCGTCATGGATGTCAGCCTGGTGGCCATCCCAACGATGCTCGAACACGTTCGTGTTGTTGCCAGCCGATCGCAGTGCCCCGCACGCAGAGACGCCGCTGAGGCGCTCGCGCTCATGGATCAGGCGCGGGCGGGGCTCCTTGCCACTGTAGTAGCCCGCGAAGCCAATCCGGCCGACGTCACACGCATCGCGTACGAGCGCGTGCTCGACGCGAACGGGATTCGCCCGGTCTCGCAGTCGGTCCGCACGGAAAGCGCCAACCACGCGACGGTGTCGTTCAATGCCGTACAGACGGCCGTGGACTTCACGCGGAGTGGGTTCGCCACTGAGAGCGGAGCAGACCGGTTGTTTTTCGGCCCCGACGCTGATGTGCTCCTCGACGACGGTTTCGCTGGCGGATACTGCTTTGGCCTCGCCGAGCCAGACCGCCGGCAGCCGAACCTCGTCGGGCTGGCTTTTTCGCCGGCTTCGCGGCGGCCGGATCGCGTAGACATCGACGGCGCCCTCTGGGTGGACACGGTCTCGCGGTCGCTCAGCCACATCGCGTTCACCTATCTCGGGCTCGACGACCTGTCGACGGAGCTCGGAAGCGGCGGACGCGTATCGTTTCGGGAAGTGTCGCCCGGCGTCGTGCTCATCGACCGCTGGTCGCTGCGCCTCATCGGTTCGCCCGAAACGGTTGATGGCGCCGCGGCCCAACAGCCCATGGTGCGCGGCTACCAGATCAATGAAATCGGTGGTGAACTCGCCACGGCTCGCTGGCCGGACGGCCGATCGTGGTCCGCTCCCCTCGGCGCGTTGCAACTCACGGTCAGGTTGCGCGACGGGACGCCCGCTTCCAGCACGGTCGTCGGCCTGCTCAACACCGACTACATGGCCACGGTGGACTCGTCTGGTGAGGCAGTATTTAACCTGCTCGTTCCCGGTCCTTATAGCGCAGCCGTTGTCGAGCCACGCCTCGCGACAATCGGCCTGACCCTTCCGCTCGACCTCAGCTTCGCCGCGGCACGCGACTCGGTGGTGACGCGCGTCGTGACGGTCCCCACGGCGACGGAGTTCGTCGGCGCACTGTGTAAGTCGCCAGAACGCAGCACGCAGGACGCGGCCTGGATAATCGGGCGCGTCGGCACGGCCGACGGACGAGCTGTGCCGAACTCCAAATGGAAAATCGCACGCAGTGGCGATGGCGGATGGATTCCGATGTCGCAGGGAGGCACTGCGAGTTCCAGCGGCATTTTCACATATTGCCGAAACGTTGCGCTCGGCCAGACGCTCCAGATTCAGGCATGGCGAGAGCGCGAGGCGCCGGCCGTCGTGGTCCACACCGTCTCCGACCCAATCACAGTCGTTCCTATACTGATGCCAACGGCGGTCACCGCGCGCGGACGTGCTGTGGCAGCAGCGCGGGAAATGTCAGGGACAGTCGTGGATTCGGCCGCGGGCACAGGCGTCGCCGGTGCGTTCGTGGAACTCGTCGGGATGCGACTGACGGGCATCAGTGACCCGACCGGCGCGTTCACCATCGCCGACGTTCCACCCGGCACCTACACCGCCGAAGTCCGCACGCCGCGACTCGACGCCTTCGGGGCCGTGGGGCGCTCGATCGTGAGCTTCTCCGGCACGGCACCTGTGCTTATCAACGTACCGAGCGTACGCGAACTGGCGGTGGCCATGTGCGGCCCAGCCACGGCAGAGTCGGCAGGTATTCTCGTAGGCGCGATCCGGATGCCGGGCGATACCGCCCCGCCCTCACGCGTGCGGATCGTTGCCGAGTGGGTCGAGCAGAGCGGAGGCGGTGGTGAGCCGGGCGTGCCTGCGGGCCGCACGCGGTGGCTTCGAACACGCTCCGACGAGCATGGAACGTACCGGTTATGCGGTGTGCCGACCGATGCGATGATCGTCTTGCGCACCGAGGTCGACAGCTCCGTCGGTGCCGCAGCACCGCCCGAAATTGTCCGCGTGGACCCCGAACAGCGCATCGTGCGGCTCGACGTGACGCTCGAACCGGGCCTCGCGCTCGGCGGCGCCTTCAGTGGAACCGTCGTCGCCGATTCCACAGACGATCCGATCGTCGGAGCCACGGTGTCCTTCCCCGACCTCGACCTGACGGTGATGACGAACATCGTCGGTGGCTTCCGAGTCAACGACATCCCAGCCGGCACGCATCGAGTCGCCATCCGGCGTCCGGGGTTCATGCCAATCACGGCCCAGCTCGAGTTCACCGCCAACCAGACGATCGATCACCATATCGTCCTTGGGCGCGCCGCTGCGGCCACAGCACTGCCGGCAGTTCAAGTGACCGAGGAAGCCGGCGTAAATCCGGGATTCGACGCGAACCGAAAACTAGGCCTCGGAACGTTCTTGACGAGTGCCGATCTCGAGCGATACCCGGGTCGAACGCTCTCAAGCGTGATGGCAAGCGTACCCGGCATGTCCGCGCTCAGGATGGGCGGATCGAGCGGCTATGTCGTGGGAAAGCGCGCGCCCGCGAACCTCCTTCCGCGGCTGACTGGGACGACGGGCACGACGGGCACGACTGGGACGACGCCAGCCCCGCCCGTTGCGGGCGGCGGCAATCTGCCTGCGAATAGCAGTGAATGCGGCGCATCGATCTACGCACGCTGCAGCTACACAGAGGACGATTTGCGCGATCAAGGGTATTACTGCCCGGATGCCGGTGAGAGCCGAGCGGGCATCGTGTGCGCCTGCTACGCTCAGATATGGGTGGACGGGCAACTCATGAACCGGCAGCGTCCAACCGAGCCGTACGATATCAACGTCATTCCCATCGCAGAGCTCGTGGGCGTGGAGTGGTATTCCGGCCCCTCCCAAACGCCCGCCCAGTATAGTTCGCTTAACTCGCCGTGCGGCGTATTGGCGCTCTGGACTCGCCGCGACCGCCCACATTGACGTCGTTGAATACCGGAGAATCGATGCGATCTGTTTCCGCCATTTTTCTACTCGCCACCGCAGCCTGCGCGTCGGGCGGAACGTCGGCCGGTGGGTCGTCACCCGCCACGCAGACGTTCGGCATCGCGGGCTCGGCCAGCGATCGGCTGACGATCAGCCCGAGCACTGGTCCGAACATCAACACCGTCGCGTTCGCACCGGACATGATCTGGCGAATCCTTCCGGCGGCGTTCGACTCCGTGAGCGTCCCCGTCACGCACGTCGATCCGGCAAGCAAGACGATCGGCAACAGCGGCTTCAAGACTCGCCTACGGCTCGGAAAGACGCCGCTCAGTCGATTCATCGAATGTGGGACGACACAGATCGGCCCGAACGCCGACTCGTATGACGTCTACATGACGCTACTTGTACAGGTCGTTCCGGACGGCACAGGGAGCCGTCTCGTGACCACGTTCGAAGCGTCGGCTCGGCCGATATCGTTTTCCCAGTCCTATTCGCGCTGCAGCTCGCGCGGAACGCTCGAGTCGCGCCTCCTTGCGGCCATCACCGCCCAACTGCAGTAGTCCGCGGGGCAGACGATGCTGACGCGGAAATCCGCGACGGGCTGGCATAGCTCCACCGCCGCGGTCGTCTTGGCGCTGGGAGTTGCGTCGGGACTGGCACTGGCGTCGGCACCGCATGCGGCTTGGGCGCAGTCCGTACGCGGCTCGGTTGTGGACCGTGGCGCAATACCGGTACCGGGCGTCGTCGTGCAACTCCTCGACACCGAATCCGTGGTCGTGGCCCGGGCGCTCACTGACGGACGCGGACTTTTTCATGTCTCGACGCTTCGGGCTGGCACTTACCGCGTGCGGACGCTTCGCATCGGATGGCGCCCTGTTACGTCCGAGCCCATCGCACTCGCGGCCGGCGAGGAGGTTGCCCGCAACTTCGAGCTTACCGGCGTCGCGCTCGCGCTCGACACCGTGCGAATCGGTACGACCTCGCTCTGCCGTCTCACCGGCCCTGCCGCAGCCACCACATTCGCGATATGGGACCAGGCGCGAACGGCGCTCGCAGCCACGGAACTCACCGCACGAACGCGCACGCTGAACGCGACCACAGTGATGTATGAGCGCCATATGGACGCTGCCGCCACGCGCACCCTTCAGGCTGACGCACAACTGCAGACCGGTTTCGTCGCGCAGCCCTGGTCATCAGTCTCGGCTGACAGCCTGCGAAAGGTCGGCTATGTGACCATGGAGGGAAACGGCGAGGCCACCTACCTGGCGCCGGGACTCGACGTGCTCGCCTCCGACAGTTTCATCGACGATCATTGTTTTCGCATCATCGCGGCGCCGGAGCCCGATCTTATCGGCATTTCGTTCGAGCCGACGTCAGAGCGGCGCAGCGTATCCGACATTCGGGGAACGATCTGGCTCGACCGCGGCTCGTCCGAGCTGCGAAGTATCGAATTTCGATACACGAACATTCCCGCCGTTCAGGAGCAGGAAGCGCGCGGCTCGATGGACTTCGCGCGTATGACCGACGGCAGTTGGGCTATTTCGAGTTGGAGCATCCGGATGCCCGTCATCGGAATGGTGCCGCGGCCACGCGGAATGGGAGGAACCCAGATCGAGGTTGTCGAGATTCGCGTGGCCGGCGGTGAACTCGCCGTTGCACGCCGCGGCACTGACACCCTTTGGGCGCGTACGCCATTCACGGTCTCTGGAACGCTACTCGACTCTGCCTCAGGCCGGCCGGTCACGGGAGCACGCGTACAGGTGCAGGGTACACCGGTCGCCGGCACGAGCCGCGACGACGGGCGGTTCTCCCTCGCTGGCGTGCTCCCGGGCAATTACCGGCTTGAGATTCGCACGCCATCGCTCGACTCCATCGGTGCGCGGCACTCCGTACCGTTCACCCTGATGCTCGCCGACACGTCCGTTGACGCCCGGGTGCCGAACGCGCAGCAGCTCGTTGGCACCATTTGCGGCGGCACGCGCGGGCGCGACGCGCGCGCGGCATCAACCGGTCTCGTGCTCGGCACGATTCGTTCCAGCGACGGTAGCATGCCGCTCAACGCCGCCGTTGTTGCGGAGTGGACGATGGGCCGTGACAGCGGCAGTCGATGGGTCGAAGCGCGCGCCGACATGAGCGGCGGATTCCGGTTGTGCGGCCTGCCGGCGAACACGGCCATCATTCTCAGAGCGCAAACCGCGAACGCCAGCGCGACGCCAATCGGCGTGCGCATTCCCGGCGGCGGCTCCTTTGCCCGGGCCGAGTTGACGCTCGATCGCCCGGCGGAAGGGAGCGCCGTTTTTATTGGCACCGTCGTTGCCGATTCAGCGAATCAGCCCGTCGCCCGGGCGGAAATCGCGATGCCCGAGTTGGGGCTGAGCGCTTTGGCCGACGAACGAGGTGTTTTTCGGATCTACGACATTCCGGCCGGGGCGCACCGCGTCATTGCACGCAGAGTCGGGTATGCGCCACTCGACACGCGGGTTGAGTTCGCGCCAAACCAGGCCGTCGACCGCCGCATTGTGCTCACCCACGTGACCGAGCTCGACGCCGCGATTGTGCTCGGTGCGTCGGGGCTCCCGCTCTCATTCGACGAGAACCGAAACGTCGGGATTGGACACTTCTTGACGCGGGATGACCTCATAGCGCACCGCGGCCGGCCGCTCTCCCTCCTCTTCCGCAACATTCCAGGCGCAGGCGTGGTGAACAGTCGCGCGAACACTGCGTGGCTGATGTCAACCCGCGTGCCACCATCGCTCGGCGGAGCCGGTATCTATTTCCCCCAACCTTTCGAAGTCCGCCAGGGTATGCCCGCCGGCTGCTACGCCAAGGTGTACTTGGACAATATCCTGATGAATCCTGGAAGCCCCACGGAACCGTTTGACATCAACACCTTTGGCGCCGAACAGGTCGAGGCCATCGAGTTCTACGCGAGCGCTGCGCAGACGCCGCTCAAGTACGCGACACTCGATTCGAATTGCGGGGTACTAGTGATTTGGCGGCGCCGGTAACAGCGCGCTGCATGCGCGTTGCGCGCGTGCAGCACGGGGCCGCGTGCCACCACTATTCACGATGGGTTCACCGATGACGAAACTCGTTCCTGGAAATCGCACGCGAATCGTGCTGACCGTAGCGGGAGCCGCGGCACTGCTCAGTTCGGCCCTGGTTTCCACTGCAGCGCATGGACAGGGCCGTGCGGTCACAGTGCGGGGCATCGCGTATGACAGCCTACGCGCCGAGGCGCTCGAAGGTGCGGTGATATCGGTCATTGGAACCGGAAAGACGACGATTTCCGACCGGCGAGGTCGGTTCGAGTTCGAAGACGTTGCGCCGGGCACGTACACGTTCACGATGAACCACGGCGCGCTGGACTCACTCGGACTCACCGGCGTGTCCTCGCAAATTGAGGTGACCAACGGACGCGAAGACGTGCGACTGGCGGTCCCGGGGTTCTCGGCGTTCTGGAGTGTCGCGTGCGCCACTGCCCCACCAAAAGACAGCATCCTCGTGTATGGCGCCGTCCGACACCCCGCCGACCAGACTCCGGTCCCAATGGCAAAGGTCGAACTCGCCTGGCTTGATCTTGGGGTGAAAGGCCGCCGTGAGGTCACGCAGCAGGCGCAGACCCTTTCCACTACGACTGATTCGACGGGCGCCTTCGGCTTCTGTGGCGTGCCGAAGGGGGCCGGCCTTCGCATTCGGGCCGTAACCGACGATGCTGCGAGCGGCATCATCGACTTGCCGCCCGACGACAGTCGCGTCCGCTGGCGCGATCTCACCATCGGTCAGTACCTGATGCTCGACTCGACCCAGGTCGGAACGATCTCAGGCGTCGTGATGCGCGGAACCGGGACGCCGCTGGCTGGCGCGCGCATCGTGATGGACGAAGCGCCCGAAGCGCACACGGACGATGACGGCAGGTTCACGATCCGCGGCGTGCCAGCGGGCACGCGTCAGCTGCAGGTGCTCGCCGTCGGCACTAACGAGCTGTCGCGCGTGGTAGATGTCAGAGTGAATCGCACTACCGAGCTCGTCATATTCACGGAAGCCGTGACTACACTTGCCGCGGTCCGCGTTACCGGTAGCGCGTTCATTCGGCACATGGCCGAGGGTCTGACCGAGCGACGGAAATTGTCGTTTGGGTCGTTCCTCGACTCAACGGACTTCACGGGACAAGGGCCGGTTCGGTCGGTATTCGAGGGGATCGCCGGCCTTGCCGTCCGCGCTATGAACCGTGAGTACGTTCTCGTGCTCAAGGAAAGCGCCGTTCGCGAATGTCCGGCGAACATTTTCATCGACGGCATCAGGCAAATGGACCAGGAACGGCTCTGGACGTTCAGGCGCGAGGACATCAAGGCCGTGGAGATCTACAAGCGCGGCTCATTGGTGCCACCGGAATTCCAGGTGCTCCGGTCGACCTGCGGCTCAGTCGCAGTGTGGACGCGAAGCGTCTTTCCTTAGTCTAGGCACCGCCAGCCGGCGTGCCTCGCCTACAGTCGCCTACAGTCGCCTACAGTCGCCTACAGTCGCCTACAGTCGCCTACAGTCGTCCGCTGGCGCCCGATCAG
>JAQBYI010000016.1 GCA_027622655.1 Gemmatimonadota bacterium
ACGGCCGGGAATCCCCGGCCGTCGCCTGTTTTTTTGGGCCTTCGGGGAGCGCTACAGCAGCCGTTTCGGCTCGCTGGGAGAGGCTTTCTCCCGCTGCTCAACCGGCGGCAGTGTATCCGTCTGCGACGGCGCCTGAATCTCCTTCTGCACGTCGCTCATGTTGCGCTTGAACTCTTTGATGCCCTTGCCGAACGACCCGGCAATCTCGGGGATGCGCTTCGCTCCGAAGAGCAGCAGCACCACGACGAGCGCCAGAAACATCTCCATCGGACCCATGCCAAACATGTTGCCTCCTTGACCCACTTCGACTCCGCGCCGGACGGCGCGAGAGCGACTTCACCACTGCGCAAGCACCAACCTAGAACAGCGTCCGCGCAATTAGATACGCCACCAGAACTCCAACCAGGCTCAACAGCGACACGTCCATCGCCAACGGCCCGATCCCGAACTTGAAGATAACCAGATCCAGATCGATATGTCCCAAAGACGGGGTTACGCCCGTTGTCAGAAACTCCTTCACGGCACCGCTTGGGAGCCACTTACGGGCCGCAGCATTAAACAAGCCACCGGCTACGAAGCCCGCGGCCAGAACGGCCACATGGTACCCCGGGCGGTGTTTTGACGATCCCACTGGCCGCATAGTTACGACCTCCGGTCGACCACGTAGGTCAGCGCGGCGCTCAGGGCGTCGCGTGCAGCAGACGGCGGCACCGGCTCAAGGGCCGCCTCCGCCGCTTCGGCAAAGTCCTGTCCGTGGCGGCGCGCGTACTCAATGCCACCGCGTTCCGTAACGATCGCCACCACCTCGGCAATCTCGGTGTCGTCCGGCGTCGGGTTGGCGAACAGGCTGTCTACCCTCGCCCGCTCGGCGTCCGACATCTCGGCGAGCGCGGCGATCAGCGGAAGCGTCACCTTGTGCTCGCGGAGGTCGTTTCCGCTGGGCTTGCCGGTGACGCTCTCGACCTCGGTGTAGTCCAGCAGGTCATCGGCCACCTGAAACGCCATTCCGAGCTGAACGCCGTAACGCCGCATCGCATCGCGATACTCAGGCGCTCCGCAGAGCGCGCCAACCTCGCACGACGAGCCGAGCAATGACGCGGTCTTGGCGCGAATGAGCTGGAAGTAGTCGGCCTCGGAGAAGCTCAACGCATCGTACGACGCCAGCTGTCGCATTTCACCTAGCGTCATGTCGTTGGAGGCGGCGGTGAATGCCCGCAGCGGATCCAGGTCACCAAGTCGCACCAGCTCGGCGAGCGCCTTGGAGTAGAGATAATCGCCCAGGATAACGGCGATCTGATGTGAGAAAAACGCGTTGATCGTGGGCTGACCGCGCCGGACGTTGGAATGATCGACGGCGTCATCATGCACGACACTTGCGAGATGCACCAGCTCGGCGACGGCGGCGAGTCCCGTTTCGCGCCCATCGGGCGACCCGTCGAGCTCGCTCGCGAGCAGTAGCAAGGTCGGGCGAAACATCTTGCCCTTCATGCTGCGGAGGTGGGCATTGGCCGCATCAATAATCGGGGCATCGGCCTTGACGATTCGCCACATCTCGTCGGGAACCAGATCAAGCCTGTCTCGCACCGGCTCCTGAATATCGAGGAGCGCCGTCGCCACGGAGCCCGACACGCGGGCATCTGTGGTCACTTCAAGTCCTTGTCCACGGCGTTCAACCGGTCGCCGACGTCACGGAACTGAATGTCAACTCCAAACACACGTTCGTAGTAGGTTTTCGCTTCCTTGGGATTGCCGAGCGATTGGTGGATGTATCCCAGCAGGTACAGCACGCCGACCAGTTGCTCATCACCGATTCCCGGTTCGTTCAGCGCACGAGAGAGAATCGTCGTGGCAACCGGAAGCTGCTTCTTCTCGATGAAACACTGGCCGAGCGCTTCAAACGTGCGCGCGCGACGCTGGGTTCCCCGAAGGGCCTTTTGGAACTCGGAGATAGCCTCGTCAATCAGCCCCATCTCCTTGAACGCGACGCCGAGGTCGTAATGAGATTCGTGATCTTCTTCCTCGACATTCTCGGAGATGCCCTGCTTGAACTTCTTGAGCATGTCGGCGAAGTCGGCCTGCTCGTCGCCGGTTGGTTCTTTCTCGGCGACAACCATTCGCGTGGACTTCGGGCCCTCATCTTCCCGGAGCCAGTCCCCCAGCGACACGAACTCGTCATCGTCGCTGGCGCCCGAGTCGGCAGTCTTGGTCACCTCAACCGTGTCGACCGATCCTGTGTAGCGCTTTGCTTTGGCCGGCGTTGCACGACTACCGGCCGCCGGAGTCGCCGCACGAACTGGCGCAGCGGGGAGGAAGGTCTCGAGCGCCGACGTGGCCTCGGCGTCGCCAGGCCGAATCTCGAGTACGCGCTCGTATACGCTTCGCGCCCGCTCAGACTGTCCGTCGCGCAAGAGCGCGTCGGCGAGCGATAGATACGCTTTGGCGGTGCGCCCCTTGTCGTTAGCGCGGAACGCATACTCCACGCGCTTCTGGTGATACCTCACTGACAGCGGATTGACGCGCACGATCTCATCGGCCACCGACGACGCGCTGTCGATGTCATTGGCCTTGTCGAAACCGGCCAGCGCGGCCTCGAGCTCACGAAACCCTTCATCGCGCTCGCCATCTTCGAGAAGCGCTTCACCCAGCTGGCGCCGGAGGGCCCAGTTCTCCTGGTCGTCCTCCACCTTGACGCGGAGCGTCAGCACCGAGTTGGCAGCGAGCATCGACGACGAACGCCGCACCGGCGGTGCTGGCTCTTCCGTTGCCTCGGCCGATCGGTCGCCATACATCGTGACCTCGTCAGGCGTAACCGCCTCAATCTCGCCCGTGCTCTTCACCGGGCGTTTGTCGTCGTCCAAGTCGAGAAGCGGCAGGTCAACGGGCGATTGATCGTCGAGCGCAGTTGGCTCCACGTCGATATCAAGGAGCGTTACTTCGCCCGTTCCGGCGGACACATCATCGAGATCGATCTCGACGAGCGAACCGCTGGCGCGGGGCGCCGCATCGATCATCGGGAGGTCGCCGCCCAGTGCCAGATCTCGCACACTCTCATCGCGCGACGGCCGTGCTTCGGCAATACTTGCGAGGTTGATTTCGGCGAACTCTTCGGCGTCGAGCAGTTCGGATTCTTCCTCAGGTGCGTCGGACGCGAATGAGGTTGGCTCGAGACCAAGCAGCGTGCCAGAATCAGCTGGCGGAGACGCGTTCGAACCGGCCAACGCCGCAGTCGTGAGCTCCAAGGCACCGGGCGCCTCGTCCGGCTGCGTCGAGACGTCCGGCGCAGCGGGTGGTGGCGCGGCTTCCGTCGGCGACGACACCTGCGTGGTGGCCCGTGTCGGCCGCCGGGCTGGTGCGTCGAGGTCGAGGAAGACCAATGAGTCGGTTTCTGCCGACTTGCTGGTCGCGCGGCCCCGGCCTTGGGCTCAAAGGACGGGTCAATCGCCTTCATGCGCGCGGCAGTTGCCTGAGCCTCGGCTGTGCGACCGCCTGCCTCATGGCGTCCGTAGAGCACCTGCAACTGCTCCAGCGCTTCGGACTCCTTCCCTGCCTTCGTCAGCTGCTCGGCGAGCATCAGGCGCACGTCGTCCTGATCAGGGACAAGATCGGCGAACTCTTTCAGCGCGCGAAAGGCCTCGTCGATCTTGCCGCTCTTTTGCATTCGGTCCGCGTACTCAAGGAAGTTTTGCTTTGCTTCGCCCTTGAAGCCCTTGGACGCACTGATCTTGCCCAGTTTGTAGTAGACCGACGCTCGTCCCGGCGACGTACGGAGCACCTTGTTGCAGAGTGCGATGGCGTTGTTGAAGAAACCGCCTTCCGTGTACAGGTCCACGGCCTGCTCATACAGGGCCACGGCCTCCGCCGTGTTGCCTTGCCGAGCGTTGAGGTCACCGAGTCGGTTGTACAGCGCGATCTCGGGTTCAGACTCCTCGCCGCTATCGTAGGCATCGAGCACCTCTCGATAGGCGCTGATCGCCTTGTCGATCTGTTTCTTGGCCTCGTATTCCGCGGCCTTCTTTTTCAGTGCAACTACGTTCGACATGGCGGGCGGCGACTGGCCAGAGGGACAGACCGGTCACTCATCAGAGTGAGCGGTCGCGCAACGAATTGGGAAAGGTATCGCCGCCGTTGGCGTCATGACAAGCGATTCCGCGCGCCCAGGTCCGAAGGCACCTCCGGTCTCCGTACCAGTATGGCAGCTCCCGAACGTCCTCCATCTCGAAGAGGGCGATATCGGCCGACATTCCGGGCGCGAGCTGGCCGGTCTCAGCGGAAATCCCGAGAGCCGCAGCGCCGTTCACAGTGGCGGCGACGACGGCCTCCGCTACGGTTAGCCGAAGCTGGCTCACAGCGAGCGTCAGAATGAGCGGAAAATTGACGGTGGGAGACGTTCCCGGATTGAAATCCGTCGCCAGGGCTATCGCCGCCCCAGCATCCAGCAGAGTCCTGGCTGGTGCCTGTTTGACACGCCCCAGGAACAACATCGTGCCTGGGAGGAGAGTAGCGACCGTCCCCGAAGCAGCGAGTGCGGCGATTCCGGCATCGGAGATCGCGGCAAGATGGTCGGCGCTGACGGCGCCGATTTCCGCCGCAAGTTCGGCGGCCCCGCTCGTCTCGAGTTCGTCAGCATGCAGCTTGATCGCGAGCCCGGCTGCGCGGGCCGCGCCGAGAATCCGTCGCGACTCGTCGGTGGTATACACGCCCGGCTCACAGAACACATCGGCGAATCGTGCCAGTTTTCCGGCGACGACCTGCGGAAGCATCTCGTTGATGACGAGCCCGATGTACTCCTCTCTCGTGCGCGGCGCGGAGCGATACTCGAGCGGAATCTCGTGTGCGCCGAGAAAGGTGGGCACAACCCGGAGCGGAACGGCGTCCGCCAACCGACGAATCACGCGCAACGATTTCAGTTCGTCCTCTACGGTGAGGCCGTACCCGCTCTTGAGCTCAACGGTCGTGGTGCCGTACGAAGCGAGGCGGCGCAGCCGCGGGATCGCGAGTTCGAGAAGCTCGTCTTCGCTTCGGGTGCGCAAATCGCGCACCGAACCGTGGATTCCACCGCCTTGCTTTGCGATTTCCATGTAGCCTACGCCCGACGCCCGCAGCTCCTGCTCCTCGTGTCGCGGTTTTCCAAAGATCCCGTGCGTATGCGAGTCTACGAGACCGGGGGTCAGCACCGCGCCGGCGCAGTCCACTTCCTCGGCGTTTGGATAAGTGCGACAGATTTCGTCCTGTGGGCCGACGGCGACTATGGTTGCGCCGTCAACTGCAACGGCCGCGTTCCTGAGAACGCCCATGTCGCGCATTTCGGCACCGCGACGCGCCCGCGCCGGTCCGGCGCAGGTGACGACCTGGGTGGCATTGAGGAAAAGCGTCGGCATCCGGCGTTCAATTTACGCCGGACAACAGGGGGTCCGCTTGCTCGATGCCCCTATCGCCCTCGCGCGACCTCAACTGGCTCGCCGCGCGGAACTGCGACGGGCTGCGCGCCTCCGCGCCCCGCCGATATGGCCGGTGCGGCACCTTCGCCCAGGACCTTGGTCACGAACCGCTGACCCTCGGAAATTCGCTCGACCTCTATCGCGATCGCATCGATTCCCTCTTCCATCCGGTCGAGGCGCTGTATGAGATGCGCCGACGGTTGCTCGGCAGCGTGCTTCCCGCGGCGAAATATCGCGCGCGCCCACGCAATCGAGAGGGGCATGAGCACCGCGAGCGTGAAGACGATCGCGATGCCGGTAATCTGGTCGTCGTTTGGCATACTGGTTTGGGGTCCGGGAGGATCTTGACTGGTTCCGGCGGCGTTACCTCGCGCGTCGGCGAGTTGACGGCCGGTGACGTTCAGGTCGGTTTCCAGCTCGGCGATCCGGCTGTCGAGCAGTACGAGGCGGCCGGCAAGCCCAGCCTGATCGGCTCCGGGCGTGGCCGCTCGCAGCTGCGAAGCAATCTCGTCGCGGCGGTCGGTGATGTTGCCAATCTGGCTGCTGATCTCGGACCGCCTCGCGCGAAGCTCGGCCACGGTCAGCGGCGCCGGGGCGGCGCCGGCGCCCTGGACAGCCGACGTCGGCGTCGCAACGCCCGGTGCTGGAGCCTGCACATCCGTGAGTACGGCAAGTCCCGAAGTTCCTTGCATATCCACTCCTACGTCAGAATGACGGGCGCAGTTTCGGGAGCCGGTGCGTGCGCCGTTCCTCGCCCTGTCGATCCCGCCAGATCTCGAAACCGGGTGATCGTCAGCGGAGCCTGCGCTTCGCCCCGGCACGCATAGTAACAGGCATTGCAGTTGATCGGTTCGTAGCCCTTGTACTCGGACCAGTGCCCGTCGGCCGGAAAATCGGGGCAGCGGCGAACCATGCCGACCGGATCGATGTGAATCGTGGTTTCGCCGGAACGGCACAAACCCACGAGCGTGCTGCGAAGATATGCAGGCAGCTGCGAGAGGTACCAGTCCGAATTGCTGATTACGCCGCGATTCCGCCGTTTGAATTCGAGCAGGTCTGCCACGAGCCGGTCAACACGCGCGTGCTCGGCTTCGCCCAAGAGGTGCTCTCGGTTGCCGTTCTTGAAGTCTGTGTACACCGAGAGGTTCACCCCGGCCCCAAGCGCCTGCGCGCGACGCACGATTGGGATGATGTCGTCGATGTTCTCGCGCTTGATCACGGTGTTGAAACGCACCGTCATACCACGCGCGACGAGTTCCGGCACCGTGCGCAGAATCTTCTGCGCGAGCCCCGGAATGCCGCGCGCCTCGTCGTGGCGCTCATCCAGATAGTCGAGCGATATGCAGAACTGCGCCATGCCCGCATTCCACAGGGACTGCGCCCGGTCAAGCGAGAGCATCGCACCGTGTGTGATTACCGACATCCATGTAATGGGCGCCGCACGCCCCACTTCGGCGACGATGTGTTCGAGGTCCGGACGGAGCAGCGGCTCGCCACCGGTGAACGTGATCATCATAGGCCGAAAATGGCGCGCGGCATCGGCGAACGACTTCAACTCGGTGTCGCGCGCAGCGGCGTCGGTTTTCCAGTAGTCGCAGAAGTCGCAGCGCGCATTGCATCGCATCGTGACTTCGAAATGCACGAGGACAGGACGCCTGGTCGCCCGTAGCTTCGCATAGCGGATCGCGAAGGGAACGAGGTGCCACGGTTTGAAGCGTTTGGAAAGCATGGGTGCGATCGATGTTAACCACAGAACAGACAGATCACACAGAGAACGTCGCCGAGCCCGGAATGTGTGGTCCGTGTGGTCCGTGTGGTCTGTGTGGTCTGTGTGGTCTGTGTGGTCTGTGGCTCACATCTCGCGCATCGGGATCCGGATCCCGGTGCGATCCGCCGTGGCCACTGCCGCGTCGTATCCTGCGTCTGCATGCCGCGCCACACCGATACCAGGATCGTTCGTGAGCACGCGTTCGAGCCGGACTCGCATCTCCGGCGTGCCGTCGGCCACGATCACCTGCCCCGCGTGCAGCGAGTTGCCAATGCCGGTGCCACCGCCGTGATGGAAGCTCACCCAGCTCGCCCCGCCAGCCACGTTCAGCAAGGCATTCAGAATGGGCCAGTCCGCAATTGCGTCGCTCCCGTCCTTCATGCCCTCCGTCTCGCGGAACGGCGACGCCACGCTCCCGGTGTCGAGATGGTCGCGGCCGATGACAATCGGTGCGCTCACTGCTCCGCTCGCCACCAAGTCGTTGATCGCTACACCGAACCGTGCACGTTCGCCCTGCCCGAGCCAGCAGATGCGCGCCGGAAGCCCCTGGAAGCTGATCTTTTCGCGCGCCTGCTCAATCCACGTCCGCAAATGTGCGTCCTCGGGAAAGAGCGACAGCACGAGTTCATCGAGCCGGGCGATGTCGTTGGGATCACCGGAGAGCGCCGCCCAACGAAACGGTCCCTTGCCTTCGCAAAAGAGCGGACGGACGTACTCGGGAACGAAACCGGGAATCTTGAATGCGTCGGCAAGTCCGCCGTCCAGCGCCACAGTGCGGATGTTGTTGCCGTAGTCCACTGCCCTCGCTCCGCGATCCTGCATCGCGCGCATCGCACGCACATGTTCTACCGCCGACGCCGTGGCGCGAGCGATGTACTCCATCGGATTCGAGACACGAAGCTCAGCGGCAGCTTCGAGCGTCATGCCAGCAGGCACATAGCCATTCAGCATGTCGTGCGCGCTCGTCTGGTCCGTCACGATGTCAGGCGTTACGCCGCGCCGCACAAGTTCCGGCAGCACCGTGGCAGCGTTGCCAAGGAGGGCGACGGAAAGCGCGCGCTTTTCGCTCCGCGCAGCGTCAAGCCACGACAGCGCTTCATCGAGCGACGCCGTGGATTTGTCGCAGTACTTGGTGGCCAGTCGCTTCTCGATGCGCGCCGGATCCACTTCCACGGCGAGAATCGCTGCCCCCTGCATCGTGGCCGCGAGCGGCTGCGCGCCACCCATGCCTCCGAGACCGGCGGTGACGATCAGCCGCCCGGCAAGTGTGCCGCCAAAATGCTGGCGCGCCATCGAACCGAAAGTCTCGTACGTGCCCTGGATGATTCCCTGCGACCCGATGTATATCCACGAGCCGGCCGTCATCTGTCCGTACATCGTGAGGCCCAGTCGCTCGAGTTCGCGGAATGCGTCCCACGTGGCCCATCGCCCGACGAGATTCGAGTTCGCGATCAGCACGCGCGGAGCGTGCGCAAAAGTCCTGAACACGGCGACCGGCTTCCCGCTCTGCACCAGCAACGTCTCGTCGGCCTCGAGTGACCGGAGCGCCGCTACGATCGCGTCGAAGCACTCCCAGTTGCGCGCCGCCTTTCCAGTACCGCCGTAAACCACAAGATCGTCTGGACGCTCAGCGACATCAGGATCGAGGTTGTTCATCAGCATCCGCAGCGCAGCTTCCTGCTGCCAGCCTTTGCAGGAGAGTTCGGTACCTCTGGGGGACCGAACTACGCGAGGAGCGCTCATCGCTTCAAACCAGGAATGTGCCGAGCGAAACTGCGTTGGCAAGGGCTGCAATGTCACCGGCTATTACGCGGTCGGCTTCGAGTCGGGGTACGAGCCTCCGCACGCGAGTGACTGCCTCTTCGATTCGCGCTGACGAGCGGAGCGGGCGCCTGAACTCGAGGCCCTGAGCCGCACACATCAGCTCGATCGCGATGACGTTCGACACATTCTGAACCACGCGCCGCAGCTTGATGGCTGCACCCATCGCCATCGGGACCACGTCTTCCTTGCCGCCGTCCGTGGGAATCGTATCTACGCTCGCCGGATGGCAAAGGACCTTGCACTCGCTCGCGAGCGCTGCAGCGGCCACCTGCGCCATCATGTAGCCCGAATGGAGCCCTCGTTCGTGTGCCAGAAACGCCGGAAGCCCTTCGTTGAGATCCGGGTTGACGAGCCGGTCGATCCGCCGCTCCGACATCGTTACGAGATTCGTAAGCGCGATCGCGAGAAAGTCGGCGGCCATCGCGCCGGCCTGGCCGTGGAAGTTCCCGCCCGAGAGGAGCGTGCCATCGGCGAACACCAACGGGTTGTCCGTCGCCGCGTTGATCTCCCGCGCAAGCAGTCCTTCGCAAAACCGAATGGCATCGAGCGCCGGGCCGTGCACCTGCGGCATGCACCGAAGCGCGTAGGCGTCCTGCACCCGCGGATCGCCGGTACGGTGCGACTCCCGGATGGCGCTCCCTTCGCCCAACGCGCGAAGCCCGGCCGCCGCCTCCAACTGCCCGACCTGCCCGCGCGCCGCATGAATCCGCTCGTCGAACGCCGCAGGCGTGCCGAGCAGTGCGTCGAGCGTCGCAGCTCCAGCCACCTGCGCCGTGCCCCACAGAATGAGCGCATCGCCAACGGCGAGCGCAGTCACCCCTGCATGCGCCTGCGTGCCGTTGATGAGCGCCAGTCCCTCTTTCGATTCGAGCGTCACCGGCTTCAGTCCGGCGGCGGCCAGCGCCTTCGCTGCCGGCATGGAATGATCACCGACAAACAGGTCACCCTCGCCAATCAGCGAGAGCGCGAGGTGTGCGAGTGGAGCCAGGTCTCCGCTCGCTCCGACGCTCCCCTGCTCCGGAACAGCTGGCCAGAGGTCGGCGTTGAGCATTCCAAGCAGCAACTCCGCGAGGGCGGCGCGAGCGCCCGAATAGCCGGCCGCCAGCACATTCGCCCGCAGAACCATCATCGCGCGCACCTCGCGTTTCGGCAGCAGCGGCCCAACACCCGTCACATGCGACCGAACGAGGTTGATCTGCAGCTCCGCGAGCTTGTCGGCGGGAATGCGCACGTCGGACATTTTGCCAAAGCCCGTCGTGACGCCGTACACGGCCGCGCCCGACGCAACAATCGCATTCACCACGCCGCGGCTCGCCTGCATCCGGTCCCGCGCGGCATCGTCGAGCACGACCCGCGACGTGCCGTTCGCAACTGCCCGCAACGCGTCGAGCGTGAGCGACCTGCCGTCTATCGTGATGGTCTGCGATCCACTCATGGTCGGCTCTGTGGGATACCGTAGCTCGACCGGTTGTAGTCGAACTTGATGTCAGGTTGGGCCTTCAGCGATACGAAGAAAGTAAACGTGAAGTTGCCGTTGGGCGCCTGCGTGAAGCCGAACACCGCATTCCAGTCGTGCAGCTCGCGTTGCAGCGTCACCGCCTGGAGGCCGAACTCGCTTCGCTGAAAATCGTAGTTCGTGGACCAGCTCGCGGACCACTTCGGCGTGAGGCTGAAGCTGGTCCGCAACTGCACGTTCATCTGCGGTGGAACCCGGAAGAACGTTCCGCCCGCGGTCGTCTGGTTCGCATTGACATCGATTGGCGGCGCGGCGAGGGCGTTGCGCACGCAGATGTCGTACTGAAGTGGATTGATGTCCCTGTACACCGCGCACTGCAGGGTTGCATCGTACTCGATCACATTGCCGCCGACTGGCGGACGCTGCTGACTCAACGAGAACGACACCTGTGCCTGGAACGCTCCGCCGCTCGGCAGCTCCAACCCACTCCCTCGAATCGATTGCCCCGCCATCCCGGCGGCGGGCGTTCGCAACGCCGCGGTGGGTTGCTCGACTCTCGCTGTGGTATCGCGAGGTTCATCGGTGTTCGGACCGCCAAAGAGCCTGCCCAACAGTCCTCCGATGCCCGACCCTGCGCCGATACTGAAACCCGCGCGTAACGACTCGAGATACGGACTGAAAACGGCCGAGTCGGCGAGAATGCTGCCCTGGAAGAGCGAGTAGGTGACGCCGGCATCGAAGCCCGGCAGGAGATCAGACCGCATTGACATGTCGAACCGGTCGGTCGCGAAACCGGACTTGCCGGTTGCGCGCGCGCGTTCGAAATCCCAGGTGAGCGACGAAAATTGCAGCGCCAGCAGCTTGACCTTGCGGCCGGCCTCGGGGTTGAGCGAATCCGCGTCGGACGTCAGCTTGGCCTCGAACACATGCTGCATTGAGAGCGTCACGCGGTTCTGCGCGAGTGAACCGAGGAATCCGGCCTGGGTCAGGCCGAGCGCGGCCAGGTAGTCGGAAGAAATAGCCTTCGCGGGCGAATACGAATACGAAAGCGACGTAGTGATCGAGTGCCGGATTCGCGAGACCGGCCCCAATCCGCCGTACAGCGCATAGAACGTCGGCGAGACGCCGAGCCCATAGTTGAAGCGTTTCCCCTGCGCGACCCAGTTGGCACCCGTGCGCTCGCTTCGAACGAGGAACGCGCCCGACCCCACGTTCGCCATGGAGATCGTCGGGACGATGTTCCACGTGCCACCGAAGAACTGCGGCAGGTTGACGCCGAGATCAAAGTCGAGCTCGCTCAGCCATGTCCGCTCGTAGACACGCGTGCTCTTGCGACTCGTGTCCGCCTGGTCGATGACCGTTCGCAGCTCCGGGTAGTCATTGCCGCGATCGGATGCGCGCAGCGACGCGTTGACCTGAAAGTCGAACACCTTGAACGGCGACGTGAACGTCAGCGACGACGAGTGCGTCCCACGATCGACCTTGGTGCTGTCAAGCGTCCCGTCGGACCGCTGGATCAGGCGCTGAGAAAAATCGCCTTGCGAATCAAGGTGGCTGCTCCGCGAAGTGTTGATGCTCAGGCCGGGCGTCCACGTGAACCACTCCGCAACATCCAGCGGGCGCGACGTCAGGTTGATGTTCGGGTAACTCTCGTCGACCTGGGAACGTCCGGGGTACTGCCGGCGTGTGCCACCGATGCTGAGCTGCATCGGACCGACGGTGCGTTGATAGTTCGCCTGCGACGCAATCGTGGCCAGCGCCGCGAGCGGCGCCAACGCCGTCTGGCGCTGGACGCTCGTACTCGTCGCAAAGTTCATGTTCGTGGTGAGGTGCGAGCGGATCGAAAAGTCCTGCGTGTGCGACCACGACAGCTGCGTGTTTGACGCGCCGCTGCTTAACGAGTGCACACTCGCGCCAACTCGCCCCGACGCAAAGCGGTCGAGCCAGCGGTATCGCACGTCGGCATTCCATCGCGTCCAGCCCGGATCCTGCAACGTGGCGCTCGCGCTGGACCGCCAGTCCATCGACGTGGAAAAGTCCACGTAGTCGCTGAAGGCGAAATAGTACCCGACGTTTTCGATCGTCCGTCGATAGAACGGACTGTTTCGAACCAGTTCCGTCATTCCGAATCGCGGCGTCAGGATGCCGCTGCGGCGGCCGGAGCGCGCGTCCTGGAATATGAACGGAAGCCAGAACACCGGAACGCCCTGAATGTGCATTACGACATTGCGCGCCACTACCATGTCGTTCGAGATGCGCTTGATCTCAGCCGCGGAGAAATGATAGTGCGGAATGCTGTCCGTGCACGACGTGATCGTACCGTCGGCGCCGTAGAACACATTGTCGCGCCGCGCCGCCGAGTCAGCCGCCGAAAACGCCGCGCGGTGAGCCTCCACGTACCACGTTTCGCCACTTCGCGTAGCCGTGGAGACGTTGGATGCACTTCCTGCGCGCTTCACGAGATCGTAGTCAAGTATCCCGAGCGCGAGCATGTCGTCGCCTCGGGCCGGATCGTGGATGACGATCGTATCGCCCCGGGCCCGGACGCTGTCGGATTTCTGGTGATAGACGATCGTGTCGGCAATAAGCGATGTGAGCTCACGCTCCACCATTGCGCGTGCGCCCTTCACACCGATCAGGGTCATCACGCCTTCAACGGCGCGGTACTCGACAGTGTCGCCCTGATACCGGACCGTAGTCGCTCCAGGTCGCGACATCAGTTCGAGCGCCACGGAATCGAGGGGAGCAAATTCCGCCTTTGGCGTGGCGCGGGCGGAGTCCTGCCTCTGCGGCGCCGTCACGGCTTCACGCCGCGGCCTCGTGGGAACTACCTGCGCTGAGGCAGGTGTCGCGCAGACAACCCATCCGAGCAACGCGAGCGCCGGCAGCCATGCCCGGCGCAGCACACGGGCCGTAAGGCGCATCAGCCCTCCGCCCCGGACCCGATCGATTCGGCCTGCGCCTCCCGCTTTCTCCGCGCCCGGTAAACGAACCACGAGACGACAATGCTTAGCTCGTAGAGGCCGTAGATCGGCACCCAAAGAGCCAGCGTTGCGACCACGACATCGCCCGGCGTGATGATCATGGCAGCGACCAGAGAGAGGGCGGCTGCCCACCGCCGCCCCTTCGTAAGCATGCTCGGCGTCACCAGCCCGAGCGCCGTCAGGATCAGCACGAGGATCGGCATCTCGAAAATCGCGCCAAACGCCAGCGAGATGATTGTGATGAAGCCGAAATACTCTTTGGCCGTGATCAGCGGGGTGAGCGACTCGACCGAAATGCTCATCCCCAGCTTCACCGTCATCGGGACAAACACAAGCACTGCGAGTGCGACGCCCACCAGAAATAGAAGCGCTCCAAAGGCCAACACCGGAACGATGACCTTGCGCTCCCGGGCCGAGAGCGCAGGCGAGAGAAACGCCCATACTTGATAGCCAACTACGGGACTGGCGACCACCAATGCCAGCAACCCGGCCACCTGCATGATGATCGTGTATATGCCCATTGGATGCGTATACACGAGCCCGCCAGACGGAAGCATCGGTCGAATCGGGTCAATCAGAACCTTCATGACCGGTTCGAGGTACCTCCACGCCACCCAGAACGAGGCCGAAAACGCGATCCCGAGCGCGGCGAGGCTCTTCACGATGCGCCAACGCAGTTCCTCGAGGTGATCGAGGAACGGCATCTCAGCGCTTACTACTGGCTGGTCTAAGGGCACGAACGTCCTGTGCCGACGATGCGGCTAGGGCTGCTTCAGCGTACGCAGCATTTCCACCGCGAGCTCGTACTCGTTCGAGCGCGGGTACTTGTCGACGAGTTCCTGGAACAACGTCGTCGCGCGCTCCTTGTCGGACGCTTCAACCGCGAGATTCGCGCGCTTCCAAAGCGAGCGCGATGCGGCTTCGGTTCCAGGATACTTCTGCACCACCAGCGCGTAGACCGAGTCGGCGGCTGGGCGGTTTCGTTCCTGGTAATACGTCTCGGCGATATACATCTGCGATTCCGGCGCGCGTTCGTGGGCCGGATACTCCGTAACGAGCGTCTGAAAACCGTTCCGCGCGGCGCCGGTGGCCCCTGTTGTCAGCTGCTGCCGCGCCAACGTGAAGAGTGTCGCCGCCGGTGGTGCATTGGACGCCTGCGGCCTGCCGGCCGAATCGCCGGTCGCGACAGGCGGTGGAGCTGGCGGCGCCACGGCAGTCGCCTCGACCGTCGTGCGCAATTCCTGGATCCGCCGTTGGCTCATGCCGATTCCTTCCTGCACCGCAACCATGTCGCGTCGCAGTTCCGCCATGGACAACGTCACATCACCCTGCAGGCGCTGCAGACCTGCGGTCACGCCGCGCACCGAATCGCTCATGGCCGCAAACTCGCGGTCGAACTGCTGCCCGAGCTGCTGCGATACCGACCGCAAGAGAGCTCGTGTAATCGAATCGGACCGCACCTGCTCGGCGCGCACCGATTCCTGCATCGCCGTAATGCTTAACTGAAGTCTCTCGACGTCGCTGCGGGTCGCGAGGCACCCGCCGGTCGCCAAGAGGGCGACCGGCAGATACACCCGAAAGCGACGCCG
This sequence comes from Gemmatimonadota bacterium, assembly GCA_027622655.1. Classification (GTDB taxonomy): domain Bacteria; phylum Gemmatimonadota; class Gemmatimonadetes; order Gemmatimonadales; family Gemmatimonadaceae; genus Fen-1231. The sequence continues at coordinate 15,060 of JAQBYI010000016.1, forward strand.
TCGGTTCATGGAACCCGGATCGGGTTGCCGCCGGCCGTGAGCGTGAACTCGGCGCGTCGGTTTCTCGACCAGGCAGACTCATCCATTCCCTGCATGGCCGGGCGCTGCTCACCGAAACTCTCGACTTCCATACGAGCCTCGGAGACTCCACGCGCCACGAGATAGCGCCGGACGGCCGCAGCACGACGCTGGCCGAGCGCGATGTTGTACTCGTCAGACCCGCGCTCGTCGGTATGGCCCGAGATGCGGAGACGAATATCCGCGTTGGCATTCAGAACGGGAACCTTGGCATCGAGGGTCGCGGCCTGGTCGGCGCGGATCTCGTCCATGTCGTAGTCGAAGTAGACAGCGGCATCCAGCTTGCGTCGCGCATCGGCGCGGGCCGCCTCCATCCGGCTGGCCTCGGCAGCGGCAGCGGCAGCTGCTGCGGCGGCGGCCTCGCGGGCGCGCGTAGCTGCTGCCTCAGCGGCACGGCGCGCGGCATCAATCGAGTCCTGATTGACAGTCGGCGCGGGCGCAGGTGCCGGCGGCGGAGCCGGCGGCGGCTTCTTAGAGCACGCGGCGACTACCGCGACGAGCATGATCAGTCGGGAAATATGGAACCGGCGCATCGTGATCCTCCTCAAGAGGTGGGGCCTTTAGTACTGCCTTGAAAAATCGAGTCGTGGAGACCAGGCCGGATTCTGCACCTTGCCACCGTGGGTAAGCTGTCTGGCACGTGAACTCTCCATGTCCATCACCCAGAGTTGCTTCGTGCCGGTCCTGGTACTGACGAACACAAGGTGCCTTCCGTCCGCCGCCCAACTCGGGTCTTCGTTTTCACCCTCGCTGGTCAGCTGGCGGGCCGACTTGTCACGCACCGAAATCGTGAACAGCTGAAACTTTCCGTTGATCCTCGACTGGAAGGCAACTAGCCGTCCATCCGGCGACCACGACGGGTTGGACCGGTAAAGCTGATCGCCAAACCCGCTGCTGGTAAGGAGATCGGCATTCGAGCCATCCGCATCAACAATATAAACCTCCGGATGCCCAAGGATTCCAGAAGTGTACGCAATCTTGCGGCCGTCCGGACTGAAGGTGGGGCTCGAATTGAGACTTCCCTTGCGCGCTGTCAGTCGCTTGGGCTCGTCGGACGTGAACGGCGCAACAGAATAGAGGTCGAAACCGTCTGTGCCGGCTGCAAAGACCAGCTGACCGCCGTCGGGCGAAAACGCCGGGTTCATATTGGTCGCCGCCGCACGCGTGGACCAGCTTCGCCCGGTGAGGACGTCGCGAACAACGATCTTCGACGGTCCGCCGGCACCGGGGAGGGTGTTGTACGCAATCATGTTGCCAGCAGCACTCCAGGCCGGCGACAGACCATCGACCGTTCCCGGCACAACGCGCAGGCCTTCGCCATCCGCGTCCACGCTCCATATCTCGTTGCCGCGAACAAACATCACACGGCTACTCGAAATACCACGCTGCCCAAGCACCGCCAGTTCGATTGAATCAGAAACCACATGAACCGCATGCCGCCAATCGGGCGAGAGCGCCGGCTCCGGCAACGGAACGTCAATGACGGAAATGACCCGCTTGCCGGCGACGTCATGCACGGACACATGCAGCCCGCCCGACGGCGTTACCGCTGCCTGCACAACCGCTACTGCGTTCATCCTGGCATACAACACGTAGTTGAGCCCGCCCACCGGAGCATCGCCGCTGTCGGGAGCGATGACGGTCAGGCGATCGCTGAAATCGAGATCGCGTCCAAGTATCAGGCGCACGGAATCGGCATTTGCACCGACCACAGGCGTAAGTGCGACGCCCGGCTTGCCGCTGCGGTCGTATGTGAGCCCGATGCGGACGCCGCTGGCGACAGGGTCCTGCGCCGGCAAAACAGAGGGACGCAGTCCCCAGAGCACGCAAACCAACCAGAAGGACGTGAGCGCGGCGCTGTACGACCGCACCGCGACCGCACGGCCATCATCCAATCCGCGCGGCTGGCCTCGCGTGAAACTCCCTGCAATCATCGCATCCTCTTTGGGTCGAAACTGAAAATTATCGGAAGCACGTCGTCGGAGAACGCCTGTGGCAGAGGTCCGAAGCGACCGTTCGTGCCCGCTGCCTCCACCGCACCGAGGGCCGACTGGTCGAACACGTACGACCCGCTATTCGTGATCAGTCGCAGCCCGGTCACGCTCCCGTCGCGGTGGATCAAGAACGTGACCTCAGCCTTGAGTGACGCCGCATTCTGCGGTATGTCAAACTGCAATGTGATTTGTCGTACGATGTTGGTGAGATACCCCGGAAACGGGAACTCGATACCGACCGTGTTCACATTCGCGACGTCGGATCCAGTACCACCTTCCGGGCCACCGCCGGCTTTGGGCGGGGACTTGGTTTGAACGGCTTTCGTTGTTTTCGTGATGTTTGGCGTTGCCGCCTTTGACGGGCTTTGCGCACGCTTGGTAACGGCCTTGGCGGGAGCCGGGCCCGCCTTCTCAGGAGCGGCCGGCGCCGCAGTTGGCGTCTCTGTGGCCGGGCGCTGCGTTACCACGCCTTCGGAACGCGGACCGGCCGGCGCGGCGACAAGATTCACGCGGTACATCGGCGGCAGCACCGGCGGAGCGGCCGCGCCGCGAATGATGATTGCCGCGACGACGAGCAAGTGCAGCACGGCCGACGAAACGATCGGGACCTTCAGCGACGCCGGAAGAGGCCGGGCTGCGGTCACCGCGAGATGTCCTCCGGCTCAGTCACGAGCGCCACGTTGGTCACCCCTGCGTTCTTCACGATGTCGAGCACCTGGGCGATGACCCCGTAGGGCGCGTTCCGATCACCCCGGATGTATACGCCTTGATCGGCCTTGCGCGAAACGATTGCGCGGAAACTGGCGCGAAAATCACCTAACGAAATCGGATCGCTATCGACGAGAATCGTTCCGTCCCGCGTGATGCTGATCGTCATGCCACCCTTTGAGTCCACTGCCAGCCCTTCGGTCTTGGGCAGGCTCAAGTCTATGCCGCCCTGCATGATGGGTGCGGTAATCATGAAGATCACCATCAACAGCATCATCAGGTCAACGAGCGACACGACGTTGACCTCCGCGTACAGCGGAGTGCGGTCCCCGCGGCTCCCCCGCCTCAAATCTTCCCGTCCCGCGCGAGCAGCGCGATGAGTTCGGCGCCAAAGCCGTCCAACTGTCCGTCAAACCGGTTGAGCCGCGCGGCAAAGATGTTGTACGCGAAAACCGCCGGGACGGCCACGGCGAGTGCAGCGGCCGTGGCGACCAACGCCTCGGCAACTCCGGGGGCCACGGCGCTGAGGTTTCCTGAACCTTCCCGTGCGATTCCGAGAAACGCGTCTATTACGCCGAGTACGGTTCCGAGAAGGCCGAGGAGTGGGCTCGCCGATCCGATGATCGCAAGCGTCGGCACATAAGCGCCAAGCCGGTCGCGTTCCGCCGTGAACTCAGCGTTGAGCACAAAGTGAAACGCCTCGACCTGCGCCGCATTCATTCGCGTGCGCACTTCGCCGCCGTCGAGTGCGAGCGGACGAATCTCCTTCAGGAACTGCGTCGCGCGCGCGATGACTCGCGTGTGCGGGCCCGGTTCGAGTCGCTTGGCCAGAGCGGCAGCCTCATCGAGTTTGCTTACGCGCCCGAACTCGACCATGAACGCCGCGGTGCGCGTCGCGAGCCTTCGGAACTCGAGCCACTTGGCGAACATTACCGCCCATGAAAGGAGCGAGAGAAACGCAAGAATTGCGAGCACGATCTGCGCCGGAAGCGTCGCATTCACGACGAGTTCGACCGCAGTGCTCGGTATCGCGCTACCCGTTTGCAGAATCATAGATGGCTGTGTCGTTTCAGGTGGTCAGCTCGCGCGCCGGGCGCGGAACCAGTCAAAGGTCGCACGAAGACCTGCATCGAGGTCGACTTGGGGAACCCACGCGAGTTGGTCGGCGGCCTTTCGGATACGGACAAACGAGCGTTGCTGCTCGCCCGCACGCGCAGGTGCATGGACAACAGTGCCCTGTTGGCCGGCAGACTTCTGGAGCGCCGCGGCAAGTTCGAGCACCGAAGTGGGCACGCCTGTTCCCACGTTGAACGCGCGCTCGTCGAGCCGCCCCGCCGCCGGGAGCTTCGCGCGCGCCGCACACACGTTGGCGCGAGCCACGTCACCGACGTAGACGTAGTCGCGCGTCTGAAGCCCATCACCAAACACGGTCAACGGCTCTCCTGCGAGCAGTCGTTCACAAAATATCGCTACGACGCCGGCCTCTCCGTGCGGGTCCTGCCGGGGGCCATACACGTTTGCGTAGCGCAGCGCGGCGATTTCGAGACCATGCACGCGTCCGTAGTACGACATGTAGTACTCCGCAGCGAGCTTCGCGATCCCGTACGGCGATTCTGGATTCTTGGCTTGCGACTCCTCGCTCGGCGGATCTTCGAAGTCGCCGTATACTGCCCCGCCGGTCGACGAAAAGACGAAACGCGGCGGACGCGAAGCGCGTCGCGCACCCTCGAGGAGGTTGAGCGTACCGAGCACGTTCCGATCGGCATCAGCGACTGGATCGGCAACGCTCTTGCGGACGTCGATCTGCGCGGCGAGATGGCACACCACGTGAAACGCGCCGGTGCGGACCAAGTCGGCAGCATCCGTGCTGCGTATATCGCCCTCGACGAATTCGGAGTCCGCACGAACGTTCGCGCTATCGCCAGTTGACAGGTCGTCCAGCACGGTCACGGAATAGCCGGCCGCCGCGAGTGCGTCGGCCACGTGCGAGCCGATGAATCCGGCGCCACCTGTAACGAGAACCCGTTCTGCGCTCACTCCCGCCGCCGCTCCCGCTGCCGCTCGCGCCGCCGCTCGCGGCGCGCCTCGGAGGTCCGTCGCTTCCGCCGCGCCACCTCGATCATCACGCCGGCATTCTCACGGCATCTTGGCTGAAACCTGGGCACGCATCCCAGCGATAATTCCGCTCTCGCGGACTTCGAGGAGCACCGCGGACGTCCCCCACTGCGTAACCCGGGTGATTTGCGCGACGCCCAACTCGAGATCAAGCAGCTCGCCGTTCGCGTCCACCGGAGCCGCGCGGAGCGAAACCTGATCGCCCGCAACCAGCCCGGCGTCCGCACCTGCCGCAAGAATCAACTTGTGTCCACCCGAGGGGAGCGCCGGATGGTTCAACACCCACGCCACTCGCGTTGCCATTCCGAACTCGACGTGCGTCGGGAAGACACCGATCGGCATTTCGAGAGTATCAAGTCCGATTACGCCATGCCCGACGAAGATGCCTTCGTATTTTCGCAGCACGAACGCGTTCGCGTGGCCTGCATCCAGCGGTGCGATCACCTGCACGACGCCAGTCGGCACCACGACTTGGCCCTGTCCCTTGATGATGGCGCCCAGACGGTAGGTCAGCAGATTCAGACCTGAGACCGCCTCCACGCCGCGCGGCATCGTGACCACGACCTGTTCGCGAATCTGCATTGGCCGAGTCGCCATCGAGAGCGGAATCCCCATCGGTTCCGCCGATCCGTCGATAGATCCGGCATCCTGCGGACCACCCACGTCCCACATGAACGGAGAGGACTCGAAGTCGCCGGAGCGCACGGCCGTACGAGGCGTAGCGAGGAGGAGCGATTCGCGCGAACGGTTCTCGGTGCGGCGTGCCGCGGCGTTGAAAACCGTGAGCGACATGTTGCGCGTGGGGCCAGAGTTTGCCGAACCTCTGGAACCCGTCGGCGCCGCGGCAAGCGTGCCGCCGGGCAGTGCGAGTTCCTGCCCCGGGTAGATCCAATGCGGATCCTGGATGATCGCTGTGTTGAGCTGGTAGATCTGCTGCCACTGAAACGGGTCGCCGAGGTACTGCTGGGCGAGGTCCCAAAGCGTATCGCCCGTCCTTACGGTATGCGTCGCCGGCCGCTCGACCGGCTCCTGAGCCGTCGCCGCGGATGGCGTCACCGCCAGAGCGGAAACAAGCGCAATGAGTATGCGGGAACGGAGCTGTCGCATGCGATCGTTATTGAGGTAACGGGTCAGAAACGCGCTCCCGAACGGGTCGAGGGCGCAGCTACGAATAAAGACGAGTGTATTGCTTCCGGGGAAACATGGGCGGGCAGGTTTCGGAGCGACAGAGGGCGGCCGCAGCTGCGGCCACCCTCTGTGCCCAAGCCATAGCACCGCTTGCCGGCTCGCTTGCCGGCTCGCTTGCCGGTTCGCTTGCCGGTTCGCTTGCCGGTTCGCTTGCCGGTTCGCTTGCCGGTTCGCTGGCCGACTAGAACGGGAGGTCGTCGTCCGATGGTTCCAGCGCGTTCGGAAACTCCTCGAAATCCCCACCCTTGCCCTGGTCGGCGCTTTTGGCGCGGGGCGACGAGCCACCGTCCGAGTCTCCACCGCCGCTACCACCGCTACCACCGCTACCACCGCCAGAACCGCCCCGACCGCCACCAAGTAGCAGGATTTCGCGAACGTTCACCTCGGTGACGTAGCGCGTCTGGTTCTCCTTGTCCTGGTACTGTCGGTACTCGATGCGCCCTTCGACGTAGAGCTTGTCGCCCTTCTTCACGTAGCGCTCGATAATGTCGGCGAGGCCGGTGCCTCGCGAACCCTGATTCCAGGCCACGCACTTGTGCCACTCCGTCTTCTCCTGCTTCTCGCCTGACGCCGAGTTCCACTGGCGGCCCGTGGCCAGCGAAAACTGCGCCACCTTGTTGCCACCCGTCGTCGTACGGATTTCGGGATCGTTCCCGAGGTTTCCGATCAACGTCACCTTGTTCAAGCTCCGGCTCACAACTCCTCCTGGTAGGGATACAGCGTCAATCTGAATCTACTCTCCGCGCGGAACGTCACCAATCGCTTGCACGCGGTGCCACCCCGCTGCAACTGCATGGCGCATCACGACGGCGTCTTCGTCGGGACCGTGGTAATACGCGCGCCGCCGGCCCACTTCTGCAAATCCGTAAGCGGCGTACAAATCGCGCGCCGCAGCGTTGGATTCGCGTACTTCGAGAAACACCGCGCCGACGCCGGCCGCTTCGGCAACGGCGAGCGTATGTCTGACGAGGTCGCGGGCCACTCCACGCCGCCGTGCGGCGGGCGCCACGGCGAGATTCGCCAGTTCCGCTTCGTCCGCAGCGAGCAGGAGCACCACGAATCCGGCCACACCGCCGTTCGCCTCGACGGCGACCATCAGGCGGGCAGAACCGTCGAGCACATAGTTTCGAAAGCTCTCGCGGCGCCACGGTGCCGGAAAAGACTGCACTTCGATCGCGTGCACGGCGGGCACGTCGGCCGCGACTGCGTCGCGGATCACAAGAGTCGGGGGCGCGTTCATGCGCCGAGCGCGCGGCCGTGCGCCGCTTCCCACTTGATCTGTGCTTCCGCGAGCCGTCCGTACGAAGGCTCCCACGCGTCAACGGAGACAGCGCCAGCGGAAATGATGGCATCGAGCATTGGTGCGACACCGAACGCACGCGGCGAGTGCCTGAGCGCCTCGAGCGGGCCGATCGGCGTGGCACCGGTGCGCAGCGCCTCGCTCGCCACGCTGGCCTTCGGCAAACGCGCCGGCTCCCCGAGCGAAACCACTGAGCCATCGGCCCCCTTCCGGAACGGCGCGACAAATCGCTCTTCGCGCATCGCGTCGAGTACGGCGAGATAGATGCCGGACGGTGCGTCCCGCGCACCCGATACTATGAGGGCGAGCGATGATACGGCGAACAGAGGTACCGCGTTCCCGACCGCGATTCCCTTTGCAATGGCCGCCGCGATACGAAGCGACGTGAAACTGCCCGGCCCACTGCCGCAGACCACCTGTTCCACATCGCGGACCGACACGCCGGCCGAGGCGATGGCCGCCAGCACCGCCGGCATCAGTCGCTCCTCGGTTTCTCCGCGCATGGCAACAACGCCGTCCGCAAGGACGGCACCATCGCGAACGATGGCGACGCTCCCTTCGTAGGTCGCGGCATCAATCGCGAGCGTCACGCCAATCGTGCGCATCACGACGCCGCCAGCCACACATCGGCCGCTATCAGCCGACACGCCTTCACCATGTGACTCGGCGCAGTTCCGGCGCCCCCGGCACGTGCCCAAGGCCGATCCACACCGACGACGGCGGCAGTGTTCCATCGGCACGCTCGGGCCACTCCACAAGTACGATGGCGTTCGAGTCCAGCAATTCGTCCCAGCCCAGATTCTCCAGCTCGACCGCTGAATTGACTCGATAGAGGTCCAGATGAAACACCATCGCACGGCCGCCGCGGTACTCATGGACCAGCGCAAAAGTCGGGCTCGTAACCGGGTCGATGACACCGAGCCCAGCACAGATAGACTGGGCGAGCGTCGTCTTTCCGGCACCGAGTTCCCCCGAAAGGGCGATCACAGCCGGCGCGACGAGAGCGGTCCCGAACTGCACTCCCCACGCGGCAAGCTCGCTCCGGGCAAGTTCCGCCGTGCCATGCTCGGCGCGCGCGCCAGCCGTCATCGCCGAGCTCCCGCGCGCCGCGACTGACGCTTTTTGCCGTCCATCGCGGCGCGAACGTCAAAGAGCTCGTCGCGGAGGCGAGCGGCGGTCTCGAAATCGAGATTCTTCGCGGCGTCGCGCATCTCGTCCTCCAGCCGCTTCACGAGGCCCGGCAGGTCGTCCGTTCCGTAGTGGGCTGAAGCCTCGGCGACACGCTTTTGCTTCTTGCGGTCACCGCGGTCGGATTCACGCGCCTCGCGCTCGTCACGCGCATCGGCCACGCGGGTCACGAAGCGCACCTCAGCAATGCTCTTGGTGACGCCCGTTGGCGTAATGCCCCGCTCGGTGTTGTATGCCTGCTGGATGGTGCGCCGACGCCCCGTTTCATCCATCGCCCGCTGCATCGACCCGGTGATCCGATCGGCGTAGAAGATGGCCCTGCCATTCACGTGCCGCGCGGCACGCCCGATGGTCTGGATCAGTGATCGTTCGCTGCGCAGGAATCCTTCCTGGTCGGCATCGAGCACCGCCACGAGTGACACTTCCGGCAGGTCCAGCCCTTCGCGCAGCAGATTGATGCCGATCAGGACATCGAACTCGCCCAGCCGCAGCCCGCGCACGATTTCCATTCGCTCGATCGCGTCGATATCCGAATGCATGTAGCGGACACGTACGCCCACCTGCTGCAGATAGTCGGCCAGGTCCTCAGACATGCGCTTCGTTAGCGTCGTAACGAGCACACGCTCGCCTTTCCGCTCGCGCAGACGGATCTCGTGCAACAGGTCGTCCACCTGACCGCGCACCGGCCGGATGTCGATTGGCGGATCGATGAGAAACGTTGGCCGAATGATCTGCTCAACGACGACACCCTGCGAAAGCTTCAGTTCGAGGTCACCGGGCGTCGCTGATATGAGCAGCGCCTTAGGGGCCATCGCGAGAAACTCATCGAACATCAACGGACGATTGTCGAGCGCGCTCGGAAGCCGAAACCCGTAGTCCACGAGCGTCTGTTTGCGCGAGCGGTCGCCGTTGAACATCGCGCCGACCTGCGAGAGCGTCACATGCGACTCGTCAACCACGACGAGAAAATCGTCCGGGAAGTAGTCGAGGAGCACGGCTGGCCGCTCGCCGGCCGCTCGGTTCGCGATAAGGCGCGAATAGTTCTCAATGCCCGGACACGTGCCGATCTCGAGCAGCATCTCAATATCGAAATTGGTTCGCGACTCGATGCGCTGCGCCTCGAGCAGCTTGTTCGCGGTGCGAAGTTCGACCAGGCGCGCGGCAAGCTCGGTTCGGATTTCGCCGATGGCCCGCTCGAGAGAAGGGCGCGTGGTCACAAAGTGCTTGGCCGGGTAGATGGCCGCACGCTTCAGCGGCGCGATGACCTCCCCGGTCAGAGCGTTCACTTTCGAGATCTTCTCGATCTCGTCTCCGAACATCTCAATCCGCACGGCCTGCTCTTCGTACGCAGGAAAGATCTCGACCGTATCGCCGCGCACGCGAAAGGTGCCCCGGTCGAACGCGACGTCGTTTCGCCCGTACTGAATCTTCACGAGCGCGCGGAGAATGTCGTCGCGAGCGATCTTCTGCCCGCTGTGCAACGTCACCATCGTCGCCCGGTACGTCTCCGGATCGCCGAGGCCGTAGATGGCCGAGACCGTCGCGACGATGACGACGTCGTCGCGCTCCATCAACGACGACGTCGCTCGCAGCCGCAGCCGATCGATGTCGTCATTGATTGACGCATCCTTCTCGATGTACGTGTCGCTCGACGGGACGTACGCTTCCGGCTGGTAGTAGTCGTAGTACGAGATGAAGTACTCGACTGCGTTGTTCGGGAAGAACGACTTGAGTTCGCCGTAAAGCTGTGCAGCCAGTGTTTTGTTGTGCGACAGCACCAGCGTGGGCCGGCCCCAGTCCCTGATGACGTTCGCCACGGTCATGGTTTTGCCAGAGCCAGTCACGCCGAGCAGCGTCTGGAACCTGTCACCCCGCTCGAGGCCCGCGCTCAGCTCGGCGATCGCACGAGGCTGATCACCAGCCGGCGTGAATGGCGAGCGGAGGTCGAAGGCTGCTTTCGGCACGCGCGAAAGCTAAGCTATCGGTATTTATTCGGGTAGATCGAAATCAACTTTCGGTGGTGATTCGTTCGCGCCGCGCCACTTCGCTCACTCCTTTCACCTTGCGAATAGCCTTCAGGATCTTCTCCAGCTGCGCGAGGTTCTCGACTTCGACGAGCACCGCGCCGGCGACACGCCAATCCGTGGTCTTCAGCTCCAGAGACCGGATCTCAGTACCCGATTCGCTGACGGCGGTCGCCAGGTCGGCATAGAGTCCGCGCCGGTCGGTGGCCTCAATCGCCAGACGAATGAGGAACCGCTCGCCGTCGGATTTCTGCCAGTCGATGTCGAGCCGACGTTCGGGTTCGTGAGCCAGTTGCAGAAGGTTCGGGCAGTCACCGCGATGCACGCTCACGCCACGACCTCGCGTCACGTACCCAACGACCTTGTCGCCCGGCACTGGCTGGCAGCACTGCGCATAGCGGACCATGAGCCCGTCCACGCCCTGAACACGAAGACTTCGTGGCGACGGCGCGATGCTGCGCACTCTGTCGAGCAGCCGTTCGAGTGGACTCGCCTTCAGCGCGGAATCGTCGCGCTCGTCGAAATCCGGGTAGAGCGCGCGCAAAACCTGTGTTACCGTCACGTCGCCCTGAGCGATCGACGCACAGAGGTGGTTCAAATCGTTGAGCTTGAGGGCCTGGGCCGCGCTCCGAAGCTGGTCCTCGCTGAGTTTCGGGTGTCGGCGGCGTTTGATCTCGCGGTCGAGAATCTCCTGCCCCACGGAAACCGCCGCCTTCGTTTCCTCGATACGCAGCCACTGACGGATCTTGTGGCGAGCGCGGCCGGTTCGCACATGCGCGAGCCAGTCCCGACTCGGGCGCGAATTCGGCGATCTCACGATCTCGACCGTCTCGGAATTCCGCAGCTCGCGCGACAGCGGCACGAGCCGACCGTTCACCTTCGCCCCCTTGGTGTGAATGCCGACCTCCGTGTGCACGGCAAACGCGAAGTCCAGCGGCGTAGCGCCACGAGGCAGCTGAATCACGTCGCCGGCGGGAGTGAAGACGAAGATCTCGTCCTGATAGAGATCGAGCTTGAGGAATTCGAGGAACTGGGCCGGCGTTTCGGCGTCGAGCTGCATCTCGAGCACCTGACGGAACCACTGAAGCGCCTTGTCGAGTTCATCGCTGTCCGGATCGCCCGACTTGTAGAGCCAGTGGGCCGCGATACCGAACTCGGCCGTGCGGTGCATCGTCGCTGTGCGAATCTGGATTTCGAACAGTGTGTGCCGCGGCCCGAAAATCGTAGTGTGCAGCGACTGGTACCCGTTCGACTTCGGGCTCGCGATGTAGTCCTTGATCCGTTCCTGCAGCGGCGTCCAGTCACCGTGAATCACGCCGAGCGAGTGGTAGCAGCCCTGCACGCTGTCGACGAGAACGCGAATGGCCAGGAGGTCGTAGATCTCCTCATACGGCTTCTCGCGCTTCAGCATCTTTTTCCAGATGGACCAGAGGTTCTTCGGCCGCCCGCTCACTTCGAACACCGTGATTCCGGCGTCGGCAAGGCGTTTCCGGAGCGGCTCTACCATCTCGAGCACCAGCTTCTCGCGGTCCGCCCGCTTCTTCACGACCTGCTTGGCGAGCGAGCGGTACTCGTCGGGCTCAAGGAACTTGAACGCGAGATCTTCCAGTTCGGCCTTGAGTTTCGCCAATCCGAACCGGTGGGCAAGCGGAGCGTACAGGTCACGCGTCTCCTGCGCGATGTGCGTCCGTTTTTCGGGCGCGAGATGCTCGAGCGTCCGCATGTTGTGCAGCCGATCGGCCAGCTTGATCAGGATGACGCGTACGTCCTTCGCGATCGACAGCAGCAGCTTCCGGTAGTTCCCCACCTGCCGGTCCTGCGTGGACGTCATCGGCAAGTGGCCGATCTTGGTCAGCCCATCCACGATTTGCGCGACTTCGCGTCCGAATTCGCGCTCGACATCTTCGATCGTCGTCGCAGTATCCTCGACCACGTCATGGATCAACCCGCTCGCGACGGTTACCGAATCGAGCTGCAGGTCGGCGAGGATCTTGGCGACTTCAATGCAGTGCGTGACGAACGGATCACCGTTCTTCCGCCGCTGGCCGGTGTGCGCCCGGTCGCTGAAGTGATACGCGCGCGCCAGCAGCTCGGCATCGAGACGATCGGCGTTGGCATCAGCCGACAGCTCCCAGCCGGGAATGACGTCTTGAAGCGCGGTAGTCGCCATGCCGCAAACTACCGGAAGCGGGCTTGGGGAGGGAGCGGGAGCGCTCGCTCAGAGCATTCCGGCCTCTGAAAAGCTGAGGTACCTCCCCTTCCCTATGATCACGTGGTCTGCGACCGGAATGTCGAGCAGCTTGCCGGCGGCCACCATCTGGCCAGTGATTGCGCGGTCGTCGGGGCTGGGAGTCGGGTCGCCGCTCGGATGGTTGTGCACAAGGACGATTGCAGCCGCGCGTTCTGCAATCGCCTCTCGGAAAACCTCACGCGGGTGGACGAGAGAGGAATTGAGGATTCCGCGCGTCACCAGAATGTCGCGGTCCAGCCGGTGCTGTGCATCGAGCACGGCGACGTGAAACTCTTCGACAGGAAGGTCTTCGAGGCGCGGCGCGTAGGCCATCCACACGTCACGCGGAGCCCGGAGCGGCGTTCCGGCGTCGAATGACTCGGCGGACATTCGCCGCCCCAGTTCGAGCGCCGCGTGAATTGCGAGCGCCTTGGCCGAGCCGAGACCGGCCACCCGGGTCAGTGTGGCCGGTGGCTGCGCACCCAGGCGTCGTAGCGAAGCATCGGCGCCCGCCAGCAGGTCGTGCGCCACCATGAGCGCTGACCGCCGCGCCGTGCCCGACCCGATGACCAGGGCCAGCAACTCGGTTAGTGAGAGCGAGCGTGGACCGTGCTCGCGAAACCGCTCTCGCGGCCGCTCGGTCGATGGCAGTTCGTTGATCCGAAGGGCGGGCCGGCCAGCGTCGGTTTTTGCGGCCGCGTCGCCAACGACGGTGCCGCGAATGCGGAATGGAGGCATGGCGCACCATTCACCAGTGTACGGCCCGCCCCGTTATCGAATCCGCGGCACTGTGTAGCGCCGTTCCGCCACTTCAAATGGCGGTTCAAGACCGTCCGGCCGCCAGGCACGTCGCGCACGTCGCGCGGCGAAGTCCGGCATGCTCGTCAGACGGCTAAGCAGTTCCGTGACATTTCTTGAACTTCTTTCCGCTTCCGCACGGACACGGGTCGTTTCGCCCGACGCCACTAAAATCGATTCCGGAGTCAGGCGCACCGCCCTGCGACAGCTTCTCCGCTGCCCGTCCGGCACCGACCACTTTCGGCTTCGGCCGTTCCGCAGTTGGCACGGCCGATCCGGCGGCGGCGGCCGCGAGCGGGTCAATGGCGACTCCGAACTCATCGACGCTCGCGTGCGTTGCCATCAGCTTTTCAGGCGGCTGCGGCTTCGCCGGCGCGATGAAGCTGCGGTCACCCTCGAACTGCACCTGCACGCGCAAGAATCGCTCAGCGAACGTGTGATGGACGTCGTGCATCAGGTCGACGAACATCGTGTACGCCTCGTGCTTGTACTCGATCAGCGGATCCTTTTGGCCCCACGACCGATAGTGAATCGCGTTACGCAGCTGATCGAGATCGTAGAGATGGTCCTTCCACTTCTCGTCGAGTACGGTCAGCATCACGAGCGCGAGCACCTGGCCGCCGTATTCGCCGAGCGCCTGCAGCTTCCGCTGGAACGCCTCGTGTCCTGCGCCACCCCCCTGACTCTCGGCTTCAGCGGCGGTCCGTGGCCGGGTGCCGTCATCGTCAAAGCACGGAACCGTGAGGATGTAATGCATCAGGAGATCCTGCCGGATCAACGCGACGTCCCATTCCACCGGATCTTCGATTCCGGTGATAGAGACGGCGATTCGCCGCGCCACCGCCTGCTCAACCATCTTTGCCGCCTCGCCCCGCAGCTCTTCTGCGCCATCGAGCGCGAACGATCGCAGCGAATAAATCACTTCGCGCTGCTGGTTCATCACGTCATCGTATTCGAGCAGCCGTTTCCGACTCTGGAAGTTCTGCAGCTCGACGCGCTTTTGTGCCTGTTCGATGGAACGCGTGATGAGGGGGTGCGTGAGTACGTCGCCCTCCTGCGCACCCATGCGGTCCATCAGGCTCGCGATGCGCTCCGACCCGAAGAGCCGCATCAGGTCGTCTTCGAGCGCCAGAAAGAACTGCGTGGCGCCGGGATCGCCCTGACGTCCGGAGCGGCCGCGCAGCTGGCGGTCAATTCGGCGTGACTCGTGCCGCTCGGACCCGATGATATGCAGCCCGCCGCACTCCTCGATGTCGACGTCCTTGCCGTCGAGGTCCTTGATCGTAGACGGTCTCGCGATCGTGACGCCGGCTCCGAGCTTGATGTCCGTGCCGCGCCCTGCCATGTTCGTCGCGATCGTGACCGAACCCGGCTGGCCGGCAAGCGCAACAATCTCGGCTTCGCGCTGATGGTACTTCGCGTTCAGCACATTGTGCGGCACCGACGCGCGCTGAAAGAGCCGCGAAAGCGTCTCAGACGCTTCGACGCTCGTCGTGCCAACCAGCACCGGATATCCGAGACCGTGGAGTCGGCGCGTTTCTCCAACGATGGCGTTGTACTTCTCGCGCCGCGTCTTGTACACGAGGTCGTGGCGGTCATCGCGGATGATCGGCCGATTGGTCGGGATTACGGACACTTCGAGCTTGTAGATCTGGTAGAACTCCGTTTCCTCGGTCTCGGCGGTGCCGGTCATTCCCGACAGCTTTTCGTACATGCGGAAGTAGTTCTGGATCGTGATCGTGGCGAGCGTCTGCGTCTCGCCCTTGACCTGAACGTGCTCTTTCGCCTCAACCGCCTGATGCAAGCCCTCGCTCCATCGGCGGCCAGGCATGGTTCGGCCGGTAAACTCGTCCACGATCAGAACCTGACCGTCCTGTACGACGTAGTTGACATCGAGCTCGTACAGCGCGTGCGCCTTCAGCAACTGATGCACAATGTTGAGCTTTTCGCTCTTTACAGCGTACTCAGTCTCGATCTTGCGCTTGGCTTCGAGTTTTTCCGCTGGTTCAAGTTCGTCGGACTTGTCGATGCTCCCGATTTCGATGGAGATGTCGGGTAGCACGAACGCCTCGCGGTCGTCCGGCGCCATGAAGTCCGCGCCCCGGTCGGTGAGATGGACCGTGTGGCCCTTCTCGTCGAGGACGTACAGCAAGTCGTTCTCGAGATCGCGGTACGATTGCTTGGCCGAAGGGAGCTTGCGGTCGGCAATGTGCTCCAGCTCCATTTTCGTCACGAGCTGCTTGACGCCCTGCTCCTGCATTGCCTTCATCAACTGCTTGTTCTTTGGCGATCCAAGCCGCGCCTGGTAGAGCGCGAGCCCCGCGTTCTGTTCGTCGCCCTTTTCCAGCGCCGCTTCGCCCTGCGCCACGAGCGTGCTCGCGAGTTCCGTCTGCTTGCGCACGAGTCGCGCGACCGCCGAGTTGAATTCCGCGTACGCTACGTCACCCTCATTCCCGACCGGTCCGGAGATGATCAGTGGGGTCCGAGCCTCGTCGATGAGCACCGAGTCAACTTCGTCGACGATCGCGTACACGTGCCCTCGCTGCGTGCGCTGCTCCGGCGACACGACCATGTTGTCGCGCAGGTAGTCAAAGCCGAACTCGTTGTTCGTGCCGTACGTGATGTCGCACTCGTACGCGGCGCGGCGCTCCGGCGTGCCGGGTTCGGTATCGTCCAGACACCCGATGGTGAGGCCGAGGTACCGATACAGGTGCCCCATCCACTGTGAGTCGCGGCGGGAGAGGTAGGGATTGACCGTCACCAGATGTGCGCCGCGTCCCGGCAGGGCGTTGAGGTATAGCGGGAGCGTAGCGACGAGCGTCTTGCCTTCGCCGGTCGCCATTTCTGCGATGCGCCCGAGGTGCAGCTGGATTCCGCCAATCAGCTGAACATCGTAGTGCACCATGTCCCACGTCATGTCGTGGCCGGTGACCGGAACCTTCGATCCCAATAGGCGGCGCGCAGCCTCACGCACCGCGGCAAACGCCTGGGGAAGAATGTCATCGAGCGTTTCGCTCAGCGTCTTGCGGTATCCGGTCTCCAAACCGCTCTTCCCGTCGGGTCCGTTGAGTTCACGGTCGATGGCATCGCGCGCGTCCAGGTCAGCCGCCGTTCGCTTCTGTTCCTTGAGCTCGGCAATTCGTTCGAGAAGAGGCTTGGTCCGTTCGTCGATGATCGCACGGAAGTGTGCCGTCTTCGCCAGGAGTTCCGCGTCGCTGACCGACTGGAGCCGCGCGTACTCCTCATTGATTTCGTCCACGATCGGCTGCACGCGACGCCGCTCGCGTTCGTGCCGCGTCCCGAACAACCGACCTGTCAGCGCCTTCAACATTCCGTTCGCGCTCCGTTAGTGATACAGCCCGTGCTGGGCGATGTAGTCAACGACCGTGTCGGGGACGAGGCCGCGAATCGGCTTGCCCGTGCGCACACGCTCCCGCACTTCTGTCGACGTCACGTCGACCCTTCGCGTCGCCAGCTGTTCGAGCCCTGCTTCCTGACCCGGCGAAGCACCGGCGCTTTCATCCAGCCGTGTCAGAACGACGACACGCGCCAGGGACTGAATGATTCCGGGATCCTTCCATCGCGGGAACTGTGCCGCCGCATCTGTGCCAAGAAGGAGTACCAGTTCAGCCGTTCCGGCAGGCCAGCGCTGCCGAAGGGCCAGTAGCGTGTCAGCCGTGTAAGATAACCCGCCCCGATCCATCTCAAGCCGGTCAACCGAGAATCTCACATCGGCAGCAGCAAGAAGTTCAACCATGGCGGTCCGATGCTCCGTCGTCGCGGCCTCGGTGCGCCCCTTCAGCGGCTGGGCGGCGGCCGGAATGAAAATGAGGCGGTCAAGCTCCAATGCATCGCAGGCGCCGAGCGCAGCCAGGAGGTGGCCGACGTGCGGGGGGTCAAACGTCCCGCCGAAAATGCCGATACGCACGGTGGGCGCCAGTTCCGCGGAACGCCGCGATCACCGCGACGCCGGGCGCAAATTGCGCTCGGCATCCACCGAAAGCGGCGGGGTTTCCGGCGAGGTCGCCGAATCCGCCGCCACCGGGCACAACAGCAGTACTTCAGGGTCGCCGGCGTACGCGGCCCGCAGCGTCGCGCACGTCTCAGCGGCTTCCTCTTTGTAATTCATCTGCGGGCGCCGATACACCTCGACCATTCGCAGGAGCGCCATCCGTGCATGGTTCGTGTTCGGGTAATCTTTTACGACGTCCTTGAAGTAGATGATCGCGGAGTCAAACGCCCGCCGCCTCACGTAGAACTGGCCGTTGCGGTAGTCCTTGGACGCGAACAGGTCGTCGATCGTGACCATCCGCTGGTCGGCCTCTACCGCGAGCGGCGAATCCGGATAGATCCCGAGCAGCTGGCGAAACTGAAGTTGGGCGAGCGTTCCGTACTGCGGATCGAGCTCGGGGCTCCGCCAGAGCTTCAGGTACGACTCACCCGACTGGAACAGCGCGTCATCGGCCAGCGTATCGTCGGGAAACGACTCGGAAACCCGTGAAAATCCCGTGGCCGCAATGAGGAATTCCTTGCGCCGCGTGTGCGCCTCGGCGAGGTACCAGTGTGCACGCGGCAACAACGTGTCGCGGGCCGCCAGGTCGAGCGTCAGTCGCTCGAACCCGGTGATCGCGCGATCCCATTTCCCTTTCTCGAACTCAGCCATCGAGGCCGCGTACAACTCAACGGGTGTAGGGAACCTGGCGACGTTGAATCCGCGCGAACACGCGGCAGTCGCGGTGGCCGCGAACAAGACGGCTACGAGCCAGCGGCGTTTGCGCATGAGACGCTTCTTACCCCGGTACAACGCAACGGTTCGCGTCCCCGTCATTCGCTCACCATTCTGTCGGTTCCCATCAAGCCTCGAAAGTAGTCGATCGTTCGTCCGACGCCCGTCGGCAGGTCAATCGCAGGTTCCCATTTCAGTATTTTCCGCGCTCGCGATATGTCCGGCTGGCGCACCTTCGGGTCGTCTTCCGGCAACGGCTTGGACACGACGCTGCTTTTCGTACCCGTCAGCTCAATGACGATGTCGGCAAGCTGGCGCACCGAGAACTCGACAGGATTGCCGACATTCATCGGGTTGGAGTCGCCCTTCATGAAGAGTTGATAAATCCCTTCGATCTCGTCGTCGACGTAGCAAAACGACCTGGTCTGCGAACCATCGCCATACATCGTGATCGGCTCATTGTTGAGCGCCTGCACGATGAAGTTCGATACAACGCGACCGTCCCGCGGACGCATCCGCGGACCGTACGTATTGAAGATGCGAACAATGCGCGTATCCACGCCGTGAAACCGGTGATACGCCATCGTGATCGCTTCTGCGAAGCGCTTGGCCTCGTCATAGACGCCACGCGGACCGACTGGATTCACGTTGCCCCAGTACGTCTCTGGCTGCGGATGCACGAGCGGATCTCCATACACCTCACTCGTCGACGCAAGAAAGAAGCGCGCCTTCTTCGCCAGGGCTATACCGAGAGCGTTGTGCGTTCCGAGCGACCCCACCTTCAACGTCTGGATCGGCAGCTGGAGGTAGTCGATCGGACTCGCAGGACTGGCAAAGTGCAGCACCCCGTCGAGTGCGCCGGCCACGTAGGTGAAGTCGGAGATGTTGTGCCTCAGAAAGCTGAACCGCTCGTGACCCATCAGATGCGCGATGTTGTCTGGATGGCCGGTAACGAAGTTGTCGAGGCCCACAACGGTGTGACCGTCGGCCAGAAAGCGGTCGGCGAGGTGAGATCCGAGGAAACCGGCGGCTCCGGTGATCAGGACCCTCACTCGGAGCCCCGACCAATCGAGCGGTACGTGAATCCGAGCTGCTCCATCTTGGCCGGATCGTACAGGTTGCGCCCGTCGACCACTACCGGCCGCTTCAGGGCCGCCTTGATCCGGGCAAAGTCAGGGAAACGATACTCGTTCCAGTCCGTGACTACGACGAGTGCGTCGGCGTCCGTGAGCGAATCGTAACTCGTTTTCCCATAGGAAATCCGCGAACCGATTCGCCGTTGCGCCTCGTGCATGGCGGCGGGATCGTGAGCGGAAACCGCCGCGCCGGCCTTGAGCAACGCGTCGATGAGCGTCAGCGACGGTGACTCGCGCATGTCGTCCGTCTGAGCCTTGAACGCGAGGCCCCACACCGCGATCCGTGTGCCGCGGAGTTCTCCCAGCGCGCTGTGCAGCTTTTCGAACAGGCGTTCCTTCTGGCGATCATTCGCGTCTTCCACCGCCCGCAGCACACGCATGGGCGCGCCCATCTCCTCCGACGTCTTCAGCAGTGCCTTGACGTCCTTCGGGAAGCACGACCCACCATACCCCGGACCTGGAAAGAGAAAACTCGAACCAATGCGCGAATCGCTGCCGATCCCCTTTCGCACGAGGTCGACATTCGCGCCCACGGTTTCGCACAGATTCGCGATCTCGTTCATGAAGGAGATCCGCGTGGCGAGCATTGCATTGGCCGCGTATTTCGTCATCTCGGCCGACGGAATGTCCATGAAGATCACCGGCTTGCCCGTGCGCACGAACGGCGCGTAGAGCTCCGCCATCACGGTGCGGGCGAAATCGCTGTCCACACCAAGCACGACACGATCGGGCTTGAGGAAGTCGTCAACGGCAGCGCCTTCCTTGAGAAACTCGGGGTTCGACACGACGTGAAACGGGAATTTCGCGTGCGTCGCCACGGCATCACTCACCTTGTCGGCCGTGCCGACCGGAACTGTCGACTTCGTGACAATCACGGTTTCGCGCGCGAGGTTCTTGCCGATCGTCTCCGCGACTGACAACACGTGGCGGAGATCGGCCGAGCCGTCTTCGTCCGGCGGAGTTCCAACAGCAATGAAAATCACGTCCGCCGATTTCACTGCCGCCGCGACGTCTGTCGTGAAGGACAGGCGCCCCTGCGCCTGATTCCGTTCGACGAGCGCGTCGAGCCCCGGCTCGTAAATCGGAAGCACGTTCTTGCGGAGCCCGTCGATTTTTGCCGAATCCACGTCAGCACACACCACCGCGCTGCCGGTTTCGGCGAAGCATGCGCCGGCGACGAGGCCGACGTATCCGGTTCCGATTACGGTGATTTGCACGTTAGAGCGAGGAGGGCAAGTGAGGCGTGAAGTGGCAGCGCTCGGCAAGTCGGCGCGGCATCAGCGCGATCGGCGGCGCTTGGCGGGTTTCACCCGCCGCTGTGAACCGGCCACCGACGGAGCCCGCGGCGTCAGCGCCACGACCCGCGCCTTGGTCGGACCGGAACGGCCCAGCGCGTTGCGGGTGTCCACAATCAGCGACGCAGTTCTGGCCACGCGCGGAAAATCAATCGCCGAATGGTCGGTGATGACGACCACAGCGTCGGCGCGCTTCAACACGCCGTCGGTCAGTGCCACGCTGCGGCGATCGTGCCCGTTCTCACGGTACGACGCGACGTGCGGATCGTGGTACGCAACGTCTGCACCGCGTTCTTCGAGAAGACGGATCACATCGAGCGCCGGGCTCTCGCGCATATCGTCAATGTCTTTCTTGTACGACACGCCAAGCACGAGAATCCGACTCCCGCGTACCGGCTTGCGCTCGTCGTTCAGCGCATCGGCCACCTTGCGGACCACCACATCCGGCATCGAGCTGTTCACTTCGCTGGCGAGGTCGATGAAGCGGGTCTTGTAGTTCAGCGTGCGCATCTTCCAGGCCAGATAGTGCGGGTCGAGCGGAATGCAGTGTCCGCCGATGCCCGGGCCCGGGGAAAACCGCATGAACCCGAACGGCTTCGTGGAGGCCGCGTCAATGACCTCAAACACGTCCACCCCCAGCCTGTCGCAGATGATCGCCATTTCGTTCACCATGGCGATGTTTACTGAGCGGAACGTGTTCTCGAGCAACTTGACGAGTTCGGCAGCCTCAGGCGAGGACACCGGCACCACGCGATCGATGCACGACTCATAGAGCGCCGTCGCGACCTCAGTGCACGCCGGCGTAATGCCGCCGAGCACCTTCGGAGTGTTCTTCGTATGCCACGTCGGGTTGCCCGGATCCACGCGCTCCGGCGAGAACACAAGGAAAACGTCGCTGCCGATCACCAGTCCGCGTTCTTCCAGCCGTGGTTGAAGCACGTCGCGAGTCGTTCCGGGATACGTGGTGCTTTCGAGCACGACCAGCATCCCCGAACGCGCGCGCCGGGTGACCGCTTCGGCAGCCGCGATAACGTACGACATGTCCGGATCGCTGGTCTTGGCCAACGGCGTCGGAACGGCGATCGAAATCGCGTCGGCATCGGCGAGGCGCGCTTCGTCAGTCGTCGCAATGAAGCGGCCCGATTTGACGTGTTTGGCGACCTGCTTCGCCGGCACATCCTGGATGTGCGACTCGCCCCGCATGAGCGAGCGCACGACGCGTTCGCTGACGTCATATCCAATAACGTGGAAGCCGGCCTCGGCGAACTCCATCGCCAGCGGCAGGCCGACGTAGCCGAGTCCGATCACGCCAGTGGTGGCGGTTCGGTCCGTGAGCTTGGCGAGGAGGCGATCCTTCACGAGTGTCTGCGGCATCGCAGCTCAGCTACCGAAGAATCCACGCACGGCCGCGACAACTTCGTCGAGCTGAGCTCGGGTGAGTTCCGGGTATACCGGAAGCGAAAGGACTTCCGCGGCAGCGCGCTCGGATTCTGGACACGCTCCCTTCTTGTATCCGAGGTATCTAAAGCACGGCTGAAGGTGCAGCGGAAGCGGATAGTAGACGGAGTGGCCGATTCCCTTGGCCGCGAGATGCACCTTGAGCGCGTCTCGACGCGGAACGCGGATTGTGTACTGGTTGAATATCGACTCGTTCGCCGGGTCGATGAACGGCGTGACGATATCGCTCACGTCCTTGAAGGCCGCGTCGTAGAACGCAGCGTTTTCGCGGCGCTTGGCCGACCACCCCGCCAGGTGCGGCAGCTTGGCGCGGAGCACGGCGGCTTGTAGCGCGTCGAGCCGCGAATTGAATCCTACTTCCTCATGGAAGTACGTCTTGACGCTGCCGTGCGTCCGGAGACGCATTAGCCGCTCGAAAATCGCCTGGTCCTGGGTGACCATCATGCCACCATCGCCGTACCCGCCGAGATTCTTGGACGGGAAGAACGAAAAAGTACCGATGGTCGCCATCTCCCCAGCCATGCGCCACGTTCCGTCCACCGACCGGCGCGCGCCGATCGACTGCGCTGCGTCTTCGATGACAGGAATTCTTGGCATGAGGCGCTGAATCTCCTCAATCGGCGCGATCTGACCGAAGAGATCAACCGGAATGACGGCCTTGGTCTTCGAGTTCACCGCGGCGGCAGCCAGCTCGGGGCGGATGTTGTACGTCTTCGGGTCAATGTCCACGAACACCGGGCGGGCGCCGACGTTGTGAATCGTTCCTGCCGTGGCGAAGAACGTAAATGGCGTCGTCACGACTTCGTCGCCATGACCCACGCCGAGCGCCTTGAGCGCCAGCAACAGCGCATCCGTACCATTTGCGCAGCCAACGGCGTACTTCGTGTGAGACAGCGCCGTGACGTCGGATTCGAGGTCGCTCACCGGCTTGCCGAGAATGAACGCCTGATCGTCAACGACCTGCATTACGGCTTCCACGACTGCGTCGCGGATACCGGCATGTTGGGCACGAAGGTCAAGGAGCGGAACCGACATTTCGCCTGCTATCACCTTTGTGATATTGAGAAGCGTAAGTTGTTGTGCAGAACTAGTAAAATTCGCCTTCCGCGAGAGCGAAGTCAACGAAAAGGCACGGCTCAGTGGCCGTGCCCAGAGGTCAACGCGACTGCGGCCTGCGAAGCGGTGCGCGCCGTCGGCGTGGCATACACGCCACGGGCACGCCACGGGCACGCCACGGGCACCCCACGGGCGTCCGATTATCCGCTGAATCCGTCGTTTTGGCCTACTTGAGCGGCAGCGCGACCTCGCGGCCCGATTTTGCCGATTCGTAGATCGCGAGAATGAGCTCGAGCGACTTTCGGCCGCCGCGACCGTCGGTGTCCGCGCGCATTTCACCGCGCAATGCCGCCAGCACGTTCCGGTAGTACCCGGCGTGCCCGAATCCATACACGCTTTGCGGCGCGGTGCTCGCCTGTTCGACCTGCTTGTCATCGTCGTCGTAGTCGGCGAACGACCAATGCTCCACCTTGTTCACGGCCGTACCACCAATCTTCGCCGATCCCTTCTCGCCGAGAATCGTGAGCGAACCTTCGAGGTTCTTCGGGTGCGTGAGCATCGTCACCTGGATCGATCCGAGGGCGCCGCTCCGGAACTTGAGCACAGCGATTCCGGTGTCCTCTGCTTCGATCCGACGTGCAAGGGTAGCCGTCTTCGCCATTACGCTTTCTACCGGGCCGACGAGCCACTGCATGAGGTCGACGTAATGCGACGCCTGATTCAGGATTGCACCACCGTCGAATTCCCACGTGCCACGCCACGGCGCCTGATCGTAGTACTCCTGGGGCCGTGACCACCACACCGTAGTATTCGCGACGTAGATCCGGCCGAACCGTCCCTTGTCTATCGCACGGCGCAGCAGTTGGATCGCCGGATTGAGCCGATTCTGCTTGACGACAAAGAGCTGAACCTTCGCATCGTCACAGGCGCGCACGAGGTCGTCGGCGCCGGCAAGCGACGTGGCCATCGGCTTCTCGCAGATGACGTGCTTCCCTGCCCGCGCTGCGGCGATGCCGTGCGCAGGATGAAGACCGCTGGGCGTAGCCACAACGACGGCGTCGCACTCCGCATCGGCGAGCATCTTTGCGAAATCTGTGAACCACGGCACGTCGAGCGAGGCGCCGGCCTCGCGGGCGCGCGATTCAACCTCATCGCAGACCGCCACGAGCGAGAGACCGTCAACGTTGGCAATCGCGTCGAAGTGCGTGCGGGCGATCCGCCCGCATCCGACCAATGCGATCCGAATCGGCATACTCACTCGAAGTCCGCCTCGACGCGAGTGAGCGACTGACTCTTCCGCGCGTAGCTCTTGCCGCACCCCTTGCACGAAATATCAAGGATGTCTTCCGAGAGCTTGACGCCGCACTCACACATCCAGCCCGTGAGCTTGGCCGGCACGCCGGTCATAAGGGCGTGCGGGGGAACGTCGCGTGTGACGACCGCGCCGGCGCCAATGAAGCAGTATTCCCCAAGTGTCACGCCGCACACGACGGTCGCGTTCGCACCGATTGTGGCACCACGCTTCACAAGCGTGCGCTGGTACTCGTTCTTCCGGGAAACGTGGCTCCGTGGATTGACCACGTTCGTGAACACCATCGACGGCCCGCAAAACACGTCGTCCTCGAGTTCCACACCCTCATAGATCGACACATTGTTCTGGATTTTCACATTGTCACCGATCTTCGTGCCGTTCATCACCACGACGTTCTGCCCGAGTGAGCACCGCTCACCGATTACGGCGCCCGGCATGACGTGGCAGAAGTGCCATATCTTCGTTCCGTTTCCCACGGCGGCGCCCGAGTCAACGAACGCACTCTCATGGATGAACGGTTTGTCTGTGCTCATGTGATCTCCTGCTGCCACTCTTGAATGGATTTCACTCCGGCTGTGTTCGCGATGAGGCTTTCAATGGCATCGCAAGCGGCGCCGGCAGCCGATAACGTCGTCGTGTAGGGTACCCGTCTGGCGATCGCGGCCTGGCGCAGCGTATCATCGTCGCGCAAAGCCCGCATTCCAAGTGGCGTGTTGATAAGGAGTTGTACGGCGTCGTTCTTGATCAGGTCCACGGCGTGCGGCCTCGCCACGCTCACCTTGTGCACCACGTCGCTTGGCACGCCGCGCTCACGAAGATACCGCGAAGTTCCCTCGGTGGCGACCAGCTTGAAACCCATCGCGTGAAACCGCTTGGCAATCGGCAGCATTGCCGGTTTGTCACTGTCGTTGACCGTTACAAATACGGTCCCCTCGAGCGGGAGGCCGTTGCCGGCCGCCACCTGCGCCTTCGCAAACGCCGGCCCGAACTTGTGGTCCACCCCCATCACCTCGCCCGTCGACCGCATCTCGGGACCCAGGATCGGATCGAACTCGCGGAATTTGGCAAACGGAAAGACGGCTTCCTTGACCGCCACGAACGGTGCGATGATCTCTTCGGTAAAGCCGATGTCCACGAGCATTTCGCCGGTCATGACCCGCGCCGCCAATGAGGCGAGCGGAACACCAATCGTCTTGGAGACGAACGGGATCGTCCGGCTCGCCCGCGGATTGACCTCGATCACGTAGACGACCCCGTTCTTCGCGGCGTACTGCACGTTGATGAGGCCAACCACCTTGAGGGCCTTGGCGAACGCAACCGTATGAGCGCGCATCACTCGCTGATCCTCGGCAGAAATCAGGAACGGCGGCAACACGCACGCCGAGTCGCCCGAGTGAATGCCGGCCTGTTCGATGTGCTGCATCACGCCGCCAATCACCACCGTCGTTCCGTCGCTGATGGCGTCCACGTCGGCCTCGATCGCGTTCTCCAGGAACGAGTCGATAAGCACCGGACGGTCTTCGGACACCCGAAAGGCGCGGGTGAAGTAGTCGCGCAGCGTCGTCTCGTCATAGACGATCTCCATCGCCCGACCGCCCAACACATAGCTCGGCCGCACCAGCACGGGATATCCGATCCGATTCGCCGCCTCAACCGCACCATCAACGCTCGTCGCGGTACCGTTCGGCGGTTGTTCCACGCCAAGCTCGCGCGCGATCTTCTCGAATCGGCGCCGGTCTTCCGCAATGTCAATCGAGTCAGGGCTCGTTCCCAGAATGCGCACGCCCGCGTCTTCCAGCGGCCGCGTGAGCTTGAGCGGCGTCTGGCCGCCGAGCTGCACGATCACGCCTTCGGGTTGTTCGCGCTCCACGATTTCGAGCACGTGCTCGAGCGTCAGCGGTTCGAAGTAGAGCTTGTCGCTCGTATCGTAGTCCGTGGAGACGGTCTCTGGGTTGGAGTTCACCATGATCGTCTCGATACCCTGATCGCGCAGCGCCATCGCGGCGCGCACGCAGCAGTAGTCGAACTCCACGCCCTGCCCGATCCGGTTTGGTCCGCTGCCCAGAATGACCACAGAGCGCTTGCCCGTGCGCGGCGCCTCCGACTCCTCGTCGTACGTTGAATAGAGGTACGGCGTGTTGGACGGGAATTCACCAGCGCACGTGTCCACCATCTTGTAAACCGGGCGAATCTTCATCGCCCACCGGCTCTCACGCACGGCCTTCTCCGACTCACCGCGCAACTTCGCCAGCTGGACATCGGCGAAGCCGAGTCGCTTCATGGCGAGCATCGCGTCGGCGGTCACGGTATCCAGCGCCGCGTACTCAACTTCTGCATCGAGCAACTCGCGAAGCTGCGCGAGAAACCAGGGGTCGATCCACGTTCGGGCAAACAGTTCAGCATCTGTCATGCCAAGCTGCATCGCGCGCTTGACCTGGAATAGCCTCTCGGGAGTTGGAGTCGCGAGGGCCGCCGTGACGGCCTCCAGCGAGTCATCCGCAACGCGGTCGTCGATCGGTCGATCCGATGTATCCCAACCAGTACGACCGCTCTCCAGTGCGCGAAGGCCCTTCTGCAACGCTTCCTTGAACGTCCGGCCGATGGCCATCGACTCGCCGACCGATTTCATCTGTGTAGTCAGCACGGGGTTCGCCCCGGGGAACTTCTCGAACGCGAACCGCGGACACTTCACCACCACGTAGTCGAGCACGGGCTCGAAGCAACTCGGCGTCATCTTGGTGATGTCGTTCGGGATTTCGTCGAGCCTGTAGCCCACCGCCAGTTTCGCACTGATGCGAGCAATGGCAAATCCCGTCGCCTTGGATGCGAGCGCAGACGACCGCGATACGCGCGGGTTCATCTCGATCACGACCATGTCGCCGTCGGCGGGGTTGACGGCGAACTGGATGTTGCAGCCTCCCGCGTCCACTCCGATTTCGCGGATCACCGCGATCGCCGCGTCGCGCATCGTCTGATATTCGCGGTCGGTGAGCGTCATGGCCGGCGCAACGGTGATTGAGTCGCCCGTATGCACTCCCATGGGATCCAGATTCTCGATCGAGCACACAATGACGACGTTGTCTTCGCAATCGCGCATCACCTCGAGCTCGAACTCCTTCCAGCCAAGCAGTGATCTCTCGATCAGAACCTGTGAGATCGGCGACTCCGCCAGACCCTGGCGCACGATCTGCTCGTATTCCTCGCGATTGAACGCTACGCCACCGCCAGACCCGCCGAGCGTGAAGGCGGGTCGGATGATCGCGGGGAAGCCGCTGAACTCTGAGATCTCGAGCGCCTCATTCCACGTCGTGGCGATGCGCCCTTCAGGACACTTGAGCCCGATCTTGACCATCGCCTCACCGAACAGCTTTCGGTCCTCGGCGACCGCGATCGCCCGGGCGTTGGCGCCGATCAGCTCCACGCCGTGCTTTTCGAGCACGCCGGAGTTATGAAGATCCATCGCCACGTTGAGCGCCGTCTGACCACCCATGGTGGCCAGCAACGCATCGGGTTTCTCCCGCTCGATGATCCGCTCCACGAACTCCGGCGTCACCGGCTCGATGTATGTCCGGGTCGCGATCTCGGGGTCGGTCATGATCGTCGCGGGATTCGAGTTCACGAGGATCACTTCGAAGCCTTCGTCGCGCAGCGCTTTGGCGGCCTGCGTACCCGAATAGTCGAACTCGGCGCCCTGTCCGATGACGATCGGACCGGAGCCGATGAGCAGAATGCGGTGGATGTCAGTGCGGCGGGGCATTGTGCGCGGGCGAGTAGGGCGAGGGATGAGTGAGAATGAGAAGAGCGCGCGGCGCGATGGTGATGCGCGAGGACGCCATCGTTCGGCGCGCAGCCGCCAGCGCGAAAACTACCGCATGGTCAGAGTGTTTCGGACGCGATAACGTCGCGAATAATGTCGGCAAGGCCAAGCCGAGCGATCCACCCGGTGTCATCGCGAATGCGGTTGTTCCGCCCTGACAGATGCGGAACATCAACGGCACGCTGCAGCCCGCTGTCCGGAACGAACTCGATGTCTACACCCACCGCAGCGGCCACCTGCGCGGCAACTTGCGCAATGGTCACGGCTTTCCCGCCCGACACGTTGTACACCTCGCCCGCGAGACCGTCTTCCACCAGCGCGAGGTAGGCGCGGACGACGTCTTCGACGTGGAGGAAGTCACGCGCCACAGACGTGTTGCCGATCGTCGTGGTTCCCTCGCCGGCAGCTTTGGCCGCAAGCACACGTTTGATCAGCCCGGGAATCACGAAGTTGGGTGATTGGCCAGGACCGCTGTGATTGAACGACCTCGTGCACACGACGCGAACTCCCGCCCGGCGAAACGCGGCCAGCGCGAATTGCTCCTGGGCCAGCTTGCTCGCGGCGTAGGGCGAGGCCGGCCGGCACTCCGCATCTTCGGGAAGGGGAAGCGACGAAATGTCGTGACGCCCGTACTGCTCTCCGCTGCCGACCACCAGCACGACGGGGTCGAGCGTTCCCGACGAGCGGCGCTCTTCGATCACGGCAAGCAACCGCACAGCGATCCCGACATTGGTGTCGAGCGCAAGCGCAGGATCGCGGCCAGCCGCCGGAACGAAGGCGACTCCGGCAAGGTGAAACACAGCATCGGGTTGGGCGTCGTCGATGGTGCTGCGCACGGCATCCGCGTGCAAGAGATCGTCGCGGCGCCATCGAACCAGAGCATGATCTTCTGCAGACAGGACGCCGTGCGGCGGCGCCCCGATGAGCGACGACCCTACGACCTCCCAGCCTTCCCGTACGAGTTCGCGGCAGAGCCACTGGCCGACGAAGCCGCCGGCCCCGGTGACGAGCGCGCGCCTGACAGCCACGTCAGCCGGCCGCGCGGGTTGCTGCGTGCCGCGCGACGTCGGCGTCAACCATCATCATGACGAGACTCTTGAAGTCTACGGTCGCTTCCCAACCTAGCATCGTCTTGGCCCGCGATGCGTCGGCAACCAGGAGATCGACTTCCGCCGGACGCACGTGCTTGTCCGAGAACCGGACATAATCGTGGTAGTCCAGGCCTTTGTGCTCGAACGCCGCCTCGCACAACTGGCGGACACTCCAAGTGTGCCCCGTACCGATCACAAAATCCTCCGGCTCGGGCTGCTGCAACATCCGCCACATCGCGTCCACGTAGTCACCGGCGTAACCCCAGTCACGCCGCGCGTCGAGATTTCCGAGGTCAACGTGGTCGCCAAGTCCAAGTGAAATGCGCGCGACGGCGTCTGTGACCTTGCGGGTCACAAACTCGAGTCCCCGGCGCGGACTTTCGTGGTTGAACAGGATGCCGCTCACGGCGTACAGCCCGAACGACTCACGATAGTTCACCGTGATCCAGTGAGCGTACACCTTGGCGACGCCATACGGTGAGCGCGGATAGAACGGCGTGTCTTCCTTTTGCGGCGTTTCGACTACCTTGCCGAACATTTCGCTCGAACTTGCCTGATACAGACGGGCCTTTGGCGCCGCCCGTTTCATCGCCTCGAGGAGCCTCGTCACGCCGATCGCCGTGAACTCACCGGTGAGTACCGGTTGGGTCCACGAGGTCGCTACGAAACTCTGCGCGGCCAGATTGTAGATCTCGTCCGGTGCGGTCTCCTCGATGGCGTCCATGAGCGACGTCTGGTCGAGGAGATCGGCCGACACCAGTTCGATGCGGTCAATCAGGTGGGCGATACGGTCGTACGGCGTCGTGGAGCTGCGCCGCACGATTCCAACCACGCGATATCCCTTTTCGAGCAGAAGCTCAGCGAGGTAGGATCCGTCCTGGCCGGTAATACCGGTGATCAGTGCTGTTGGCACGGGACTGGGGAAGGAATGGGTGCCGGTACGGCGAAGGATGTACGGGGAACGGAAAGCGACTCTGCAACCATGTTCGTCAAAAAGTGCGTACCGGAAATGTGCATCGTGCGTGCCCAAGTCCGCACCATGTGAACGGTTCGGGAGTGGCAATCCGAACCAAAGGGCGCCTCAGGTACCGACAAGAAAAAAGGGAGCCTCACGGCTCCCTCGATTCCTTCAGACACGGTCACTTCGCGGCCGCGAGGCCGGTGCCGCGCGGAGCTCGGCGGATCTTGTTCGCGTGGAGGCAGCGCGTGCAGACCTTGATGCGGATCACCTTGCCGTCGGACAGGATCCGAGCGACCTGAAGATTCGGCTTCCAGGTGCGGCGTGTCTTGTTGTTCGCGTGCGAAACGGCGTTACCGAAGGTGACGCCCTTGTCGCATACGTAACATTTATGACGGTCAATGGCCATCGCTTAACCCTCGATCAGCTCAATGCGCGCCATTTCCGCCGCGTCACCCTTGCGGTGACCGGTCTTGATGATGCGCGTATACCCACCTTTTCGCGTCGCGTACTTCGGACCGAGTTCCTGAAAGAGCTTGTCCGCCGCGGCTCGCTTCTGGACGTGCCGACCAGCGAGCCGGCGGGCATGCAGCGTGCCCGTCTTGGCCTTGGTGATCAGCTTCTCGACGAACGGCCGCAGCTCCTTGGCCTTGGCTTCCGTCGTGACGATACCGCCGCTCTCGATAAGCGAAGTCGCGAGATTGCGAAGCAACGCCAGGCGCTGTTCGCTCGTTCGGCGCAGTGAGCGCCCTGCCTTGCGGTGACGCATTTGCTATTCCTCGCCCTCGTCATCGGGCGCGTTGGCCGCGGCACGGCTGGGCGGCGTGCCCCAGTCGGTGACGCGAATACCGTCTTCGACTTCTTCGAAGCGCATGCCGAAGTTGAGCCCTTCGCGCTCGAGGAGATCGGCGATTTCCTGCAGCGACTTCTTGCCGAAGTTCTTGACGTCGAGAATCTGCTGCTCCGTGAGCCGTACAAGGTCGCCAAGCGTACGTACGCTGGAGTTCTTGAGTGAGTTCACCGAGCGAACCGACAGCTCGAGCGTGTCAATCGACATCGCGAGCAGCATCGACAGCCGCGCCGCATTCGACGTCGCTTCACCGACGCTCGCGGCAGCGTGTGTGCCGAAGCCGGCGAAGTACTGAAAGTGCGTCTGAGCCAAAGCGGCTGCATAGCTTACCGCTTCTTCAGGCGTCAGCGTGCCATTGGTCTCGACCGTCATCACGAGACGGTCATAATCGGTACGCTGCCCGACACGCGTTTCGCTGACCGAGAAGTTCACGCGACGAACCGGCGAATAGAGCGAATCGACGCGCACCAGATCAACGGGCAGCGAGCGATCGGACGGGTGCTGCTCCGCCTCGACATACCCGCGCCCCTTGTTCACATACAGTTCGACAGAGAGATCCTTGTCGTCCTGAAGCGTGAAGAGGTGGTGCTTGGGATTCACGACAGTCACGCCGTTCTGGTTCTCGACGGCGGCGGCAGTCACCGCGCCGGCGCGCGAGACGTTGATGCGGAGGATCGTGTCCTCTACGTCGTCGTCGAGCTGCAGGGTGAGCGTCTTGAGGTTACCGATGATCTGGTGAACGTCTTCGACGACGCCCGTGATCGTCTGGTGCTCATGGAGTACGCCGTCGATACGAAACGCCCAGACGGCCGACCCGCGCAGCGACGAAAGCAGCATGCGCCGCATCGCGTTGCCCAGCGTGTGACCGAAGCCGCGTTCCAGCGGCTGTAGGCGAAACTCGCCGATATTCGGACTGTCGTCGCGCTTTGTCGCTTCTACGAGCGCCGGGCGAACGAGCCCGCGCAGATCAATTGCCTGTGCCATTTGAATGCATCCTTGATGTGGTCAGGCGCCGCTCGCGCGGCGCCTACGCCCTGCCCCGCCCCTGACGCGCGGCAGGCCCGTCGGAATGTCAGGGATCCGACCGTTCCAGCGTGCTGTTGCGTGCTGTTGCGTGCTGTTGCGTGCTGTTGCGTGCTGTTGCGTGCTGTTGCGTGTTGCTGCGTGTTGCTGCGTGTTGTTGCTACTTCGAATACAACTCGACGACCAACTGCTCCTGCGCCGCAATCGGAATCGACTGCCGCGTCGGGCGCTCCAGCATACGACCCGTGAACGACTCCTTGTCCACGGCAAGCCATGTGAGCGCTCCACCGCGCGCTGACTGCTCGAGCGAGGCGAGCACGGCCACGAGCCCGCGCGAGCTTTCGCGCATTCTCACGGCCATTCCCGGATCCACAACGAAACTCGCCACGTCCACAGTCTTGCCGTTCACTTCGATGTGGCGATGACGGATGAGTTGACGCGCAGCGCGACAGCTTGCCGCAAAACCCATGCGGTAGACCATGTTGTCCAGCCGGCTCTCAAGTGCCGCGAGCAGGTTGTGGCCCGTGAGGCCCGGCAGCGCGCTGACCTTCTCGAACGTGTTGCGGAACTGACGTTCCGTCAGCCCGTACGTGCGCTTGATTTTCTGCTTCTCGCGCAACTGCTTGGCGTATTCCGACACTTTGCGGCGCCGCGCGGTGCTCTGGCCGTGCTGGCCTGGCGCGTACGGCCGACGTTCAACCGGGCACTTCTCTGTGAAGCATTTCGTGCCCTTTAGAAACAGCTTGGTGCCTTCGCGACGGCACATGCGGCATGCGGGTCCGGTGTAACGCATGGATCAGACCCTCCGCCGCTTGGGTGGGCGGCAACCGTTGTGCGGAATCGGCGTCACGTCCTTGATGGACTTCACGACGAGCCCGGCCGACGCCAGCGCCTGGATGGCGCTTTCGCGCCCAGATCCCGGTCCCTGCACCTTCACGTGCACGCGGCGGACACCAAGGGTCAGGGCCTCGCGCGCGCACTGTTCGGCGGCGACAGTCGCGGCAAACGGCGTGGACTTCTTCGAACCCTTGAAGCCAGCCTTGCCCGACGAACCCCACGACACGGCGTTGCCGTGCGCGTCGGTGATCGTGATTATCGTGTTGTTGAACGTCGCGCTGACGTGGGCGATTCCTTCCGCCTCGATGACGCGCTTTGTCTTCTTTCCAATAGCCATTACTTGGTCACCTTCTTCTTGCCGGCGATGGCGCGACGCGGCCCCTTCTTGGTGCGCGCGTTCGTATGCGTCCGCTGTCC
Source organism: Gemmatimonadota bacterium (assembly GCA_027622655.1). Taxonomy (GTDB): domain Bacteria; phylum Gemmatimonadota; class Gemmatimonadetes; order Gemmatimonadales; family Gemmatimonadaceae; genus Fen-1231. The sequence goes on from JAQBYI010000016.1 coordinate 48,659, forward strand.
GCGAACCGGCAACCCCTTCCGGTGACGTCCACCGCGGTACGTGCCGATGTCCATCAGGCGCTTGATGTTCATCGCGATCTCGGTGCGCAGCGCACCCTCGACGCGATAGGTCTTTTCAATTTCCTGGCGAAGCTTGTTGATGTCCGCGTCGGTAAGATCCTTGACGCGCTGGTCCGGACTCACGCCCGAGGCTTCGATGATACGGCGGGCGACGACGTGGCCGATACCGTAGATGTAGGTGAGTCCGACTTCGACGCGCTTTTCGCGCGGAAGGTCGACTCCTGAGATTCGTGCCATGTTTGATTAGCCCTGACGCTGCTTGTGCTTGGGATTGCGCGAGCAAATGATGCGAACCACTCCGCGGCGGGTGACCACCTTGCAGTGCTCGCAAATCGGCTTGACGCTGGTACGAACTTTCACGCTGAACTCCGACTCGAACGGCCGAGACACGTTATCACACCCCGATTTGGGGCAAGTCACGAAGGATACCCGGGACACACCCTTGACACAAGGGGGATGACTGACGTGTACCCGAAGCGCACCGGGCTCTCGGTGGCGTCATCAATAATGAAATCGCGCGCGTAGCCCGAACCGGTTGCGGGGCGTCGTACGAGGTTGGGGAAGCAACCGTCCCTGCCGCCGACGCTATCCGCCGAGCTCGGCGACGATGTCTGCGTACGCCCGGGCCGGATCGGCGGCGGAGGTCACTGCACGCCCGAGAATGACCCACGTGGCACCTATTCCCCGCGCAACTGCAGGCGTCACGACGCGAGACTGATCATGAGCGTCGCCGCCCGGCATGCGGATTCCCGGGACGAGCGTTCCAAGGGCGTCGCCGTACGCCGCGCGCACGGCCGCAGCTTCAGCGCCGGCGCAGACCACTCCACGGGCCCCACATTCTACTGCCCGACCTGCGAATCGTAGAACCGCACCGTGGGTCGTTTCTGCAGTACTTCCGACCGCCGCGGCGTAACCGACATCGTCGAAGGACGTCAGGACAGTCACGGCCAGCACGCCCGTTCGCGCCCCCGGTCCGCCCGCGCCTTCGACGGCCGCGCGCTGCATTGCTTCGCCCCCGATCGCGTGCACCGTGACGAGATCAACACCGAGCGCCGCCGCGGACTGCGTCGCACCACGGACCGTGTTCGGAATGTCGTGCAGCTTGAGATCGAGGAACACGCGCTTGGACTGAGCAATGAGCCACTCGACCACGGCCGGACCTTCACGGGTGAACAGCTGGAGCCCGACTTTGTAGAAATCCGCTCTCGGGCCGACCCTGTCGACGAGCGACTGCGCGTCGCGCATCGTCGGCACGTCGAGTGCCACGATCGGCGTCGGAAACGCCGATGGGCTAGCGCCGCTCGCTGAACCCGACGTCACGCCGGCCACGCGAGCGAGCCGATGATCTCGGCGATGGATCGCACACCGTGATGGGCGCACCAGCGCTCGAGATCGGCAACGACGCGCTCAGGAAGGCGCGGATCGGCGAGCGCAGCTGTCCCAACTCCGACGAGTGTTGCTCCTGCCATCAAATACTGAAGGGCGTCGTCCGCCGACCCGACGCCTCCGACACCGAGAATCGGCAATGACACCGCGGACCGGACCCGCCAAGTGGCTAGTACGCCGACCGGCCGAAGCCCTGGACCGCTCACTCCGCCGGACCCGAACCCGAGCGCGGGACGCCGCGTGGCGGTCTCGATCACGAGGCCGGGAATCGTGTTGACGACGGTGATGCCGTCTGCGCCGGCGTCGGCTGCGCACCGCGCGACGTCCGCAATATTTCCAAGCGTCGGTGAAAGCTTCACAAAGAGCGGTCGCTTCGTGGCGGTGCGCGCAAGGCGGACGAGTTGTGCCAGCGCGTCCGCGTCGGCCCCGAACTCGAGGCCGCCTTGCCGTGTATTCGGGCAGCTGACGTTGAGCTCGTAGCCGTGATGACCATCCGCGTCATCGAGGAGCCTGATGACTTCGGCGAAATCCTCAACGACGCGCCCAACGACGTTCACAATCACGCGAGCGTGATGAAGTTCGCGGGCGAGCCACGGCAGATCGTCCCGGCGAACTGCCGCGGCGCCGGGATTCGCGAGTCCCACAGCGTTGATCATCCCGTCGCCGCAGTCGGCAACCCTCGGCGCCGGCGCACCGGGGCGAGGTTCGACACTCACGGCCTTTGTCACGAGGCCGCCCAGCCGGTCGAGGCGCATCACCCCCGCGAGCTCGCGCCCGTAGGCTGCGGTTCCCGCAGCGAGCATCAGCGGATTCTGGAATTGGATGCCTGCCGCCGCGACCGCGAGCACCGGCCGCGGCGATTGGTTCACTTGCCCGGGCCTGATGTACCGCCCGAAACGCGTCGCTCGAAGCGCGCGAGGTATTCGAGTGCGGAATCCGCTATTGCGAGGCCAGCCTCGGCCTGCCCGGCGGTGCTCGACATCCAATCGGCTTCGGGACCGTTGGTTCCGAATCCGATCTCCACCAGAACGGCTGGCATATAGGCGGTCACAAGGACGCGAAACCCAGCCTGCTTGACGCCGCGGCTCGGCCCCGGGTGCGTGCCCCGAAGGCCGGCCTGCATGATGGACGCAAGTTCACTCGATTCGCGCAAATGCTGGTTCTGCAGCATGTCGTTGAACATGAAGTCGACGGCACTATCCGATGTCCGCTCACCGCCGTCATCGAATCGACTGACTTCATTTTCCATATCGGCGACGCGCCGTTCGTCCTCGGTCTTTGCCTCGGCAAGGAAGTACGTTTCGAATCCGCGGGTGGCGCCCGGCGATTTCCACTTCGGGTTCGCCGCGTTCACGTGCACGGAAATGAAGAGGTCGCCATTTTCGCGGTTCGCGATCCGCCCCCGGTCGCCGAGCGCGATGAGCGTGTCTGCCGTGCGGGTCATTACCACTTTGACGCCAGCAGCCTCAAGGCGTGCCTGGACTTGTTTCGCGACTGCGAGCACGACGTCTTTTTCATAAAGCCGACGCCTCGCCGAAGTCATTCCCGTCATCCCGGGGTCGCGACCGCCGTGGCCGGCGTCAATGATGACGGTTCGACGCCGCGGCACCTCGGTCGCAGAAGGCGGTTTCGTTGTGGCCGTCGTAGAGCGCTCCGCGGCAGCGGCGGGCACTTTCGCTGCGCCGGATTGCGCCGATGCTGCAGCGGCGCCCAACATCGCGACGCAAGCGGCCATAGCGAATGAACCGCCGCGCACCAGCGCGAACGACTTCAAGCGATTCATCGCACTTTCAGGGCGCGCGCGATTTCACGCTCACCCTCCCGCTGCTTGATGGTGGCGCGCTTGTCGTGGATTTTCTTTCCTTTGCCTAGACCAAGTTTCACTTTGGCGTGTGACCCTTTGAAGTACACCTCGAGTGCAATCAGGGTGAGGCCCTGTCGCTCGACGGCGCCGATCAGCCGACGGATTTCCCGCTGGTGCAGCAAAAGCTTTCGCGTTCGTGCCGGTTCGTGATTGAACTGGTTCCCCATCTCGTACGGCGGGATGTGCATGTTCAGCAACCACACCTCTCCGTCCTTGACTATACCGAACGCGTCGTTGAGCGTGGCGCGGCCAGCGCGCAACGACTTGACCTCCGTACCCGTGAGCATCACGCCCGCTTCCCAGTGGTCGAGAATCTCATAATCGAACCTCGCCCGCTTGTTGCGCGCGATAACCCGCGTTGGATCGTCCCCGGACGGTTTTTCGGACGGCTTTGGCATTGGGCAACTCGTCGCGGGCCCGCACATGCCCGCCTCACCCCTGCGGCAGGACCCATTGCTGGACGAAACTACGGGTGGCAACATCCCTCGACAACTGACGATTCGGCCCACCCTTGGGTATCAGTCGGGAAGCCGTTAGCTTGCTCCCTCCTCGCCGAAGTGGTGGAATTGGTAGACGCGCTGGCTTCAGGAGCCAGTGGGTGCAAGCCCGTGGGGGTTCGAGTCCCCCCTTCGGCATACTTCAAAAGCAAACACAGGTAGAAGCAGACGGTTCACGGTTGACGGCCATTGTGCTGCCGCCTGTGGACCGTCGGCGTTTTGGGGACCACGAAGTGCCTTGGCCAGCGGCCGCCTTCAGCGCTTGGCGCCCACTTCGGAAGGCGGGAGGTGCTCCGGCAGCGACGCCGTGCCATATGCGTCACGCAGAGCGGCGTTTGCCTCGAGCACGTAGCCGCCGAGCAGTGCCGCCGCACGAACCAATGGAGTGCCGGCACTGCGGGTGCCGTCGGACGCAAACGAAAGCAGCACACGTCCGAGCTTCTCGGCGGCACCGGCCGGGCCTCCGGTCGCAAAGAACGCCTCCCGATATCCCTGGCGACGGTCGGCAAACTGCCGCTCGGCCAGCTCACGCATGTCCGCCGCAATCCGCTCGTCGGCAGCAAGCGCCGCGCTCAGGGCCGCCGAGACCTGCGAGCTCGTGCGGTCGTCGAGCGCGTCGCGTTCGGCGACGAATACGGCGATCGCCATCCGGGCGTAGCGCAGCTCCCACCGCGCATGATCCTCGTCACCGGCCGCCGCCGCCTTTGCGAGCCACTCAACGTCGTCTGAGTCGGGATCGACGAGCGCGACTCCGACATACTTGCGCGCCTGCTGCTGGCGGACCCGCGCCGCCCGCCACTCAGGAGTGAACGGAATCACGCGGTCACCGGAGCTTCGCGGCAGCGTTCACGCGTGCAGAACGGGGAGCCCGACGCGAAGACGAACCGCCGGTTCTGGTTGCAGCAGGTCGGCAAGGAATACGCCGTCGAGCACTTCGTCGATGCGACGCTGGAGCATCAGCCACACCGGTCGAATGCTGCACTCGTGCGCGCTCGAGCACCGAACCTCGTCAACCGGATGAGTTTCACAATGCAGATCGAACGTGACCAGTTCGGCAGCCGCGATGATTTCACGAACCGTGATTTCAGTCGCCGGCCGCGCCAGCGCGTACCCACCTCGGGCCCCGCGCGTGCTTGTGACGATATCTGCGCGTCGCAACCGGAGCAGAATCTGCTCGATGTAATCGGCGGGGAGACCTTCTCGCGTAGCGATCTCCCGGCCGTTCACGGCCCCGTCATCCGATCGCTTGGCGAGGTGCAGCGCGCAGATCACGCCATACTCGGCCCACGTGGTGATGCGCATACCGAATAGTGGTCGCGAAAGCGGGCGACGACAAGAGCGCCGAGCCCATGGACGACTACGGGTCGCGGCCGGGAACGCCGATGTCCGTCATCCGGCCGAGGTCGAGCACCTTGTCGAGCTGATCGGGCGGGAGCACGCCGAGTCGCGTTGCGAGGGCGCGAATCGACTCGCCTGTCTTGACCGATTCTTTGGCCAGTTCCGCCGCGCGTGCGTAGCCGATGTGCGGGGCCAGCGCCGTCGCGAGCGCGGCCGAACGCTCTACCCAGTAGGCAGCCTGCGCCTCATTCGCCTCGATTCCCGCGACACATCGGTCTGTAAACACGGTAACTGCGCGCGACAGTATCCCGATCGACATCAGCACATTGTGGCCCATCACCGGCATCATGACATTCAGCTCGAGCTGGCCATGCTCCGCGGAGAGCGCGACCGTCGTGTCGTTTCCGATCACCTGAAAGCAGACCTGATTGACCATCTCCGCGATCGATGGATTGACCTTTCCCGGCATGATACTCGAGCCCGGCTGCACCGCCGGGAGACGCAGTTCGTCAAAGCCCGTGCGGGGTCCGCTCGTGAGAAGCCGCAGATCACTCGCGATCCGCGAGAGCTCGATCGCGAGGCCGCGGAGCGCGCCGCTCACGCCTACGATGTCTCCCATCGACTGCATCAATTCGATGCGATTGGCGCCGAGCCGAAGATCCAGAGCCGTCGCGGTGCGCAAATGTGAGACGATCTGCTCCGGGTACTCAGCCTCCACGTTGACGCCGGTCCCGACAGCGCTCCCGCCGATTCCGAGGTCGCGCAAGTAGTCGGCAGCCTCGTCCACCCGACGCCCGCACCGCGCGATCGTGGCTGCCCATCCGGTGAATTCCTGGCCGAGCCGAATGGGCATCGCGTCCTGAAGATGCGTGCGACCAGCCTTCACGACATGGTTGAACTCGACGCCCTTGCCCGCGAGCGCGGCGCAAAAATCGTCGAGTGCCACGCGAAGCAGCGCGAGCTCTGCAAGCGATGCCAACCGAATAGCCGTCGGAATGACGTCGTTGGTCGACTGCGCCATGTTGACGTGATCATTCGGATGCACCGGCGCATACGCCCCGCGCGCGGCGCCGAGCAGTTCGTTCGCCCTGTTCGCAATGACCTCGTTGACGTTCATGTTGAGCGAGGTCCCGGCACCGGCCTGAAATACGTCGACTACGAAGTGGTCGTCGAGCGACCCAGCGACAACTTCGTCGGCGGCGCGAACGATCGCATCTGCACGCAACGCGTCCAGTCGCCCCGTGGTGCGATGCGTGAGCGCGGCGGCCCGCTTGATCTGGGCGATCGCTCGAACGAACACCCGCAGAGGACGCAACCCCGATATCGGAAAGTTCTCGACGGCACGTTGGGTCTGGGCCCCGTACAATGCGCCAGCAGGCACGACGACCTTTCCGAGGGGGTCGTGCTCAACACGATCCGCCGACTCGGCAGGCGCGGCCGAACGGCCGCTCGCGTCGGGCTCAGTCACGGCGCTGTCACGGCGCTGTCACGGCGAAGCGGGCGGCACGTATGTGAATGCCGTGACGAGATTCATGAACGAGCGCGGGATCGGGACTTCCTCGAAGATCGTGCGAACGCGCTGGGCCTGGACCCTTCGGTTCGTGGCACCAAGCCAGAGCGAGGCCTCGTTGTCCGGTACGGCGTTACCGCCGTCATCCACGAACGTGCAGGCGATCTGCCGATCGAGCGTAGACGACGCCGCGGTGGAGTACTGGAATGAGACCAACATTGCGGCGCCGACACCACCGGGAGGATTCCAACTCGCGACGAGCTGGGCGCCAGGCCCGGGGATGACGACGTCGTCGAGAACGAAGGGCTCTGCGGTGCGACCGCTGAACGAGCTGGTCGGAAACCCGCTGGGGTCCCCGGCGACGTTGATCACAATCGAATCACCTGGCGTGTACGGAATCCCAGATGAACCCACCAACGTGTATTCGGGGTCGTTGCCGGTCGTCGAGCGCCTCAGCGTGTCGGAGCGCGAGCCGAGACGAATTTCGATGAACGGCCCGGCAGTGACGGGCGTCTGGAATGGCGGCGTCGCAACTGGCGTATCGGAGTAAGGGGCTTGAAAGCACGTATCGATCACGGCTACCGATGTAAGGAAAGCGGCGCCGCTGAGCCGATAGAACCCGATGCTAGGGCTGGTCGTATACGCCGCTCCCGCGGCGGTGGACGTCAACGTACCGAGCCCGACCGGATTGCCGGATGCGCCCGGCGTCGGGAAGTTGCAAGCGGCGGTTACCGTCGTCGCCAGCAGCGCTGCGAGCGCGAGCGGCTTTGTGATTTTCATTTAGTGGTGTGTGCAGAGAAGTGGAGTGTGCGCGGGAGCCGGAAAACCGGTCACGCTGTTATGAGTAGCGCCTTCGATACCCTAGTACCCCGGATCCACAGAAAACGTTACGCAGATCATTGGCCAAGTGGAACGGGTGCCACCGCGCGCGCCGTTCCGGGCACACGCAGCTCGCCGGTAAGGAACGGATTTGAAGTACGTTCGCGGCCGATGGTCGTCGGCGGACCGTGTCCCGGACGCACGACGGTCGCGTCGGCGAGGCCAAGCAGGCGCTCAAGCGAACGAACAAAGTCCCCAGGACTGCACAACGGCAGGTCGGTGCGCCCAACTGAGCCTGCGAAAATACAGTCGCCGCCGAACACGACGCCGTCTGTCATAAATGCCACATGCCCCGGTGCGTGCCCCGGTACGTGCCAGACCGTGAACTGCGAAACACCCAGCGTCAAAACGTCGCCTTCGGCCAAGGTGCGATCGGCTGCGTCCGGTTGCTCGAACGGAATGCCGTATTTCTTGGCTGCGACGGCCGCGAAAGAGTAGACAGGTGCGTCAAGCGGGTGCAGAAATACGGGTATTCCGGGCCACTCCCGGCGCACAGCAGATACAGCCCCGATGTGGTCAAGGTGCGCGTGCGTGAGCCAGACAGCCGTCGGTGTCACGCCGTGCCGAGCAACGAGCGCGACGATGCGATCGCCATCGTCGCCTGGATCGATCAGCACGGCGTCACGTGACCGTTCATCGACGATGAGGTAGCAGTTCTCCTCGAAGGGACCTACCGTAACGGAGTCTACGATCATCAAACGATGCTGCGCGTACGGCGCCTCACGTCGCGCCGCCCTTGGCGAGCATCGGCATCGGTGCTGGCGCCGGATTGCCATTCTTACGCGCGGTCAGGTACTTCTCCACCGCTATGGCGGCCGTGGTCGCGTCGCCCACCGCAGTCGTAACCTGACGCGTAAGTTGCGCGCGAATATCTCCGGCCGCAAACAGGCCCCTCATGGATGTTTCCATGTTCGCGTCGGTGACCAAATAACCGCCGGCGTCGTGGTCAACGTGCCCTTCAATGAACCCAGTGTTGGGGTTGAACCCGATAAAAATGAAAATTCCGGTACTGATCAGATCGCGTTTTTCGCCGGACTTGAGATTCCGAATTTTCGCGTGCGTCATCAGTCCGTCGGTTCCGGCAATTTCTTCCACGACCGTGTCCCAGATGACTTCGATCTTGGGGTTTTTGAATACGCGCTGCTGAACGATCTTCGACGCCCGGAACTCATCGCGCCGGTGCACGATGTACACCTTCGCGGCATACCGCGTCAGGAAATCGGCTTCTTCGCACGCGGCATCGCCGCCGCCGGCAACCATGATGGTATGCTCTTTGAAGAAAGCGCCGTCACAGATGGCACAATACGAGACACCCTTGCCGGCGTATTCGATCTCGCCCGGCACACCCAGCTTCACCGGCGTGCCACCGGCTGTGATGATCACGGTTGGCGACCGGAAGACGTCACCGTTCTCGACCGCCGTCTCGAACGTACCGTCCGGAACGCGCCGAACCTTCTCCACGCGATGGTACGTTCGAACCTCTGTGCCGAACTTTATCGCGTGTGCGTTGAATTTTTCGGCGAGGTCGTAGCCGAGGATGTGCTCGAACCCGATGTAGTCCTCGATCACCTCGGTGTTGAGCAGTTCGCCGCCGGGGAGCCCCTGCTCGAGCACCGCACTCTTGAGCATTGAACGCCCGGCGTACATGCCGGCGCAGAGGCCGGCAGGCCCCGCGCCAATGATTACAACATCAAGATCGTGTGTGGCCAATTCTCGTCCGTGTCCAAAAAAGTACCCGCGCCTGTTGGCGCGCAGCGTCCCGTAAATCTCGCCACTGGGAGTAGTGCGCGAAACGCCCCCCACGAGGTATACGCCCATGACGGCGGAGCGGCAGTGTCACGCGGGTGCCACACCAGATAGACGCAGCACCGGCCGATCGTTCCGCACGATTGCTTCACGCGCGCCAAGCGTCCAGCCGTTCACTGTGTACTGTGTACGGTGTACGGTGTACGGTGTACGGCAGCTCATCCCGTCGCGTGGCGACCGCCATCTACAAAATGCACTTCTCCCGTGACGTACGGCGCGGTGGCGAGGTACACGACTGCTGCGGCCACGTCGCGGGGTGTGCCGATGCGGCGCAGTGGCGTTGCGCGCGCAAATGCACGCCGCTTGGCCGCGCTGTAGCCCTCTGGCGCAAGCACGAATCCGGGCGCGACCGCGTTCACCCGTATTCGGGGAGCGAGCGCGGCCGCCAACGCCCGTGTCATGGCGGCCACGGCGGATTTACTCACGCCGTGCGGTACGAAATCGGGCCACGACTCGAATCCCATGTGGTCGGAGATGTTGACGATCGCGCCGCCACGGCGTCCCATTGCGCGGACGGCGGCCATCGAGCAAAAGAACGGCGCCCTGAGATTGAGCGCGAACACTTCGTCCCAATCACGTTCGCGGACGCGTGCCAGCGGCGTACGCCGCATCGACGCGGCCGAGTTGACGAGGACATCGAGGCGCCCGAAATGAGTCGCGACATCGCTGACCAGACGCATCGGCTCACCGACACACGACAGGTCGGCGCGAAACGAATGGGCATCACCGCCGGCCGCGCGAATCGCGCGAATCGTCTCGCGAGCTTCCGCAGCCGACCGATGATAGTGCACTCCAACGCGGGCTCCAGCTTCAGCCAGTGCCAAGGCAATGGCGCGCCCGACTCGTTTTCCAGCTCCGGTTACCAGCGCGACTTTGCCGTCGAGCGTGACGCGCGGAGTCCGCGCGGCGGTAGCTCCCGGCCCCTTGTCGCGGCGTGGCCGTGGAGCAGCAGGCTGCGGTTGCCCCGCGCGCGGCACAGCCGCCTTCATCCCCCGACGCGCGCGGCGATTCGCTCGCGCTGCGCGTCGAGCCATTCCGGAGCGACGTTCATGCAGCCGAGCACACGCAGCCCACCCATCGCGCCATGCCAGTCAGAACCGCCGCTGGGCACGAGTCCGAACGTCTTCACCAGCGCGCGAATGTGCTTGATGTCTTTGGCTCCGTGGCTCGGATGCCGCACTTCGATTCCGTCGAGGCCGCCATCGACGAGACCGGCGATACGCTCTCGGGTCGCCTCTCCCCCGGGATGCGCGTACACGGCGATTCCTCCTGCACGGTGCACGAGATCGATACCGTCCGCGATCGAGAGTCGCTGTTTGTCGACGTACGCAGGTTTACCGGCTCCAATCCATCGGTCGAACACCTGCTGGAGCGTGGTGGCGTGACCAGCCTTGAGCAGCGCTCGCGCAATGTGCGGGCGGCCGACGGCACCGCCGGCAGCTTCGGCAAGCACCGCGTCCATCTGCACAGTCACTCCAATCGCATTGAGCTTCTCGACGATCGACTCGGCCCTTGATCGACGTGCGTCGCGCACGGACTCGAGCGCGGCATCGACCATGGCTGTGTCGGCCAGATGCAGACCGAGTACATGCAACTCCCGACCAGCATCGTCGTGCAACGAGAGCTCGACACCGGCCACGACATCGAGTCCGTGTTCCTTGGCAAGACGCGAGACGGCCGGCACAGCCCCGACCGTGTCGTGATCAGTCACCGCAATCGCTGAAAGCTCCGCCGCTACCGCCGCCGCGACGAACTCTTCGGGCGACGCTGTTCCGTCGGAGGCCGTCGTGTGCGCGTGCAGGTCCACACAACCGCGACTGGGTGCTGCGGGGGAATTTTCGACTCCACTAGGAACGGTCACGGTGCGTAGCCGCCCTCCGGCGACATCGCGCTGGGCTGCGATCGTTCGAACAGCTCGACGAGCGCCGCGTCGCTGCACGCGGCGAGCGACGCTTCGCGAGCCCGTGCGCCGGACGGACAGTATCGAGACACGCGCAACTCGCGATCGGCGCCGGATCCGCGGACGAACAGCACTCCGAACTCGTCGGCGGCAGATTGCGTTACGAAACCCGAGGGAAGCACTTCCCACGCTGTACCGTTCACATCCACGGTGCGACTTGGCATTTCAGTCGAGCTCCACTTCGAGGTAGACGCGGGCTGCGTCGAGCGGCGGATCAGCCGAACTGGCATGTGCGGCCGAAAGCGCAGCAGCGCTGTCGGCCTCGACGAATTCGAGAAACGCGCCGTGAACGGCAGCCTCTTCGAACAGCCAGTACCGGCACTGCATGCCGAGATAGTGATCGCGCTTGGCCCGCAGGCGCTTCAGCTGACGGCTGCGGTCGGCCGCCGGGATGATTGATCTCTGAATCGTGAGCGCTCGCGGCATCAGAACCCCTCGTCTGGGACAGACTCGAGCGTTCGCTTGAGGTCGGCCATGAAGCGATCGGCGTCCGCTCCGTCCACCAACCGATGGTCAAACGAAAGCGAGAAGTACGCACACGTGCGGACGGCAATGACGTCGGAGCCATCGGTGCCGGCCACGACCTTCGGCCGTTTCTCGATGGCACCGAGCCCGAGGATCGCCGTGGTACCAACGGGTATGATCGGCGTCCCCATGATCGAGCCGAACGTACCAAAGTTCGTGATCGTAAATGTCGCATCGGACGTGTCGGCTGGGCCGAGTTTTCTGGATCGGGCACGTCCGGCGAGGTCGTTGGCCGCCTTGGTAAGGCCTGAGAGCGAGAGATCTTCGGCGTGCTTTATCACCGGCACAATCAAGCCGGTGGGCTCGAGCGCAACGGCGAGGCCCAGGTTGTATCGCTTGCGGTAGATTATGTCCGTGCCGGTGGTCGCGGCGTTGAGCGAAGGGTGCCGTTTCAGGTTCTGGACAACCGCATGCATGATGAACGGCATGTAGGTGAGCTTCTGCCCGTTAGCCGCTTCGAAGTGCGCGCGTGTGGCCGCGCGAACGCGTGCAACGCGTGTGAGGTCAATCTCCCAAACCGTGGTCACGTGGGCGGCGACGCGCTTCGCGATGGCCATGTGTTCGAACGTCAGCCGCCGCAACTTCGACATCGGCTCGACGATGTCACCCGGCCACGGCGCAGCCGCCGGTCCGTGCGCCTC
>JAQBYI010000017.1 GCA_027622655.1 Gemmatimonadota bacterium
CGGCCCGCTCGTTTTGCGGTCGATTCGGGCGTGGAAGCAAGCACCCGGGTCGCGCGCGTATGCAGGCGCGAATGGTCGTCTCCGGCGCCGCGCACCCGATAGTTTTCGGTGGTGACGAATCCCACGCCGAAAAAGAAGGTCAACTACTCCAACGCCTGGGCCGAAACCCGCGATCTGCTTCGGAAACACCGAGGCCAACTCGCCGTTGGCCTTGGGCTCATGATCGTCAATCGGCTCGTCGGGTTCGTGCTCCCGTTCACGTCAAAGATTCTGATTGACGATGTGATCGGGAACCACCGCGCCGACTTGCTCGTCCCACTCGCCCTCGCCGTGGCAGGCGCCACGGTCGTTCAGGCGGGATCGTCGTTCGCACTCTCTCAGGTGGTCAGCGTCGCTGGGCAGCGCGCCATCACCGACATGCGGCGGCGCGTACAGGCCCGTGTCATGCGGCTCCCGGTGGCGTTCTTCGACTCGACTCAGAGCGGCATCCTCATCCAGCGCGTCATGTCAGACGCCGAGGGCGTCCGCAACCTCGTCGGCACCGGCATCGTGCAGCTCGTCGGCAGCCTCTTCACGGCGTCGATCGCACTCGGCGTGCTCTTCTGGCTCAATTGGAAGCTCACCACGTCAACACTGTTGGTGCTCTCCGTGTTCGGCGGCGTCATGGCGTACGCCTTCAAGAAGCTCCGCCCGATTTTCCGTGAGCGCAGCAAGATCTACGCAGAGGTGTCGGGACGGCTCGGTCAGGCGCTTGGTGGCGCGCGCGTGGTGAAGGTCTACACGGCCGAAAAGCGCGAAGAAGTGGTGTTCACCAAGGGCGCACACCGGCTGTTCCGGAACATCGCCAGCACGATCACCGGTACCTCTGCCGTCACGACCTTCGGCACGATTTTCATTGGCGCCGTCGGCGTGCTGATGATCACGATCGGCGGACGCGATGCGCTGGCCGGCCGAATGACGTCCGGCGATTGGGTGATGTACGTGTTCTTCATCGCGCTCGTCACCGTTCCAGTCATGCAACTCGCGTCAATCGGCACCCAGATCACTGAAGCGTTTGCCGGACTCGACCGCATTCGGGAAATCATGCAGACGCCCACCGAGGACGCCGACGACGAGAATCGCGACCGAATGGACGACGCCAGTGGCGATATCGTGTTTGACAAAGTCTGGTTCGAATACCGGCCGGGCCTTCCGGTGCTCAAGGATGTCAGCTTCACGGCCAAAGCGGGATCGACCACGGCGCTCGTAGGATCGAGCGGCAGCGGAAAAAGCACGCTGATCTCCCTGATCATGGCGTTCGCGCATCCGCTCAAGGGGCACATCAAGGTCGGCGGGCGCGACCTCGAGAGCATCCGGCTGCGCGACTACCGCCGCCAGCTCGGCGTGGTGCTGCAGGACAATTTCCTGTTCGACGGCACCATCGCCGACAACATCGCGTTCTCGCGCCCAGGTGCGACGCTCGACGAAATCCGGGCGGTGGCGAGCGTGGCACACTGCGATGAGTTCATCGCAGGGTTTCCCGATGGTTACGACACGGTCGTCGGCGAACGCGGCGTCAAGCTCTCAGGCGGACAGCGTCAACGTGTGGCCATCGCGCGCGCAATTCTGGCCGACCCGCGCATCCTCATTCTCGACGAAGCCACGTCGAGTCTCGACTCGGAAGCCGAGCAGCACATTCGTGAAGGGTTGGGCGCTCTCCGGCGCGGGCGCACGACATTCGTGATTGCGCACCGGCTCTCGACCATCACGAGCGCCGATCAAATTCTCGTGCTCGAGGGCGGTGAAATCGTCGAGCACGGGCGGCACGGCGAGCTTCTCGCTCTGAACGGGCGCTACCGGCAGCTCTACGACAAGCAATACCAGGTGCAGCTCGACCAGTTCGTCAATCCGGGAGAAGACTTCACGCCCGAGCCCGAGGCGATCGCGGCGCCCAGTCGGATGCGGTCAGCCGACAGCCTCTAGAGAGAGCCTACGGGAGTTTCGTTCCCGAAATCTCTGACCCGTCGCCGTTGCTCGCGCTCCATTTGCCTTTGAGCGCAGCGCCTTCGATTGTGAAGTCGAGCGTTGCATTGGCACCGTCGGGGGTCACCAGCGAAGCCTGCACGCGATTGCCCGTCACTGTAACCGACGTCAGCGGCACGGCAGGCACCTGGTCGGCATAGATCGCTCCGCCGAGACTGCCGTCAGCTTGCTTCGCGATTTCCAACGTAACACCCACGGGCTGACCTCCGTACGCCAGCGACACGCTATAAGTCCCCGTCGCGTCGATGTCCTTCGGCTTCGGCGGCTCGGCCTTGGCCGCCATTTTCATGACGGTCGCGGCGGTTGGTGACGGCGATGAACCGGGCGCACCTGCACCGGAACCCCCGCCTGCGCACGCGGCACACAGTAGCACGGCACCGACTGAAAGCTTGGATTGCATGGGATCGCCGCGAGTTGGAGTTCTGGGGATAATGGCGACAACGCGTTCCGCGCGCCAATCTATGTGGCACGAATTGTCACCGCATCCGTCGCCAACCATCATTTCCTGTGAACTGGTCTCAGCAATACGACCCGCTCGGGTCGCCGGTCCTCTCGACGCTTGTTGCGCTCACCCCGATCGTTGTGTTGCTGGGCGGACTGGCATCGAACCGCGTCCGCGCGCACTGGGCGGCGCTCGCCGGCCTTGCGACTGCGGTCGCCGTGGCGGTCATCGCCCTCGGAATGCCGGCTGGACTCGCGCTTCGCTCTGCGGGCTACGGAGCAGCGTACGGGCTCTTTCCGCTCGGTTGGATCATCCTGAATACGATTTTTCTGTACCGGCTTGCCGTCGACAGCGGGACATTCGTGGTCGTTCAGCGCAGCCTTGAGTCGCTCTCAGGAGACCGCCGGATCCAGCTGGTGCTGATCGCCTTTTCGTTCGGCGCGTTCTTCGAAGGCGCTGCAGGATTCGGCACGCCCGTCGCCGTCACCGCTGCCCTCCTGGTCGGGCTCGGGTTTCCGGCCATCGAAGCCGCCGTATTCTCGCTCATCGCGAATACGGCACCCGTAGCCTTTGGCGCGCTGGGAACGCCGCTGATCGCGCTGCAAGGAGTCACGGGCCTCGACCTGCACGAACTCTCCGCAATGGTTGGACGGCAACTTCCGTTCTTCAGCGTCCTCGTGCCATTCTGGATGATCGCCGCCTACGCCGGTTGGCGTAAAATGCTCGAGGTGTGGCCGGCGCTCGCGACGGGCGGCGTCGCGTTTGCCGTACCGCAGTACCTGATGGCCACCTATCACGGCCCGTGGCTGGTGGACATCGTGGCCGCCGTCTGTTCGATGGCAGCGCTGGCGCTCCTGCTCAAAGTGTGGCGGCCGCCGGGCGAGGCACCGCGAAAGGCTCAGACATCAAGTGAACCCAACGGCGCCCAACGTGGCATCGTTTGGCGCGCGTGGATGCCGTGGCTCATCCTGACCGTGCTTGTGTTCGCCTGGGGGACTCCGTGGGTGAAGGCCATGCTGAACGGCATTTCCGCGCCGGCTATCCAGGTCCCGGGCCTCCACGACGTGATCATGCGCAGTCCGCCCGTCGTTCTTGCCGACAAACCGGAAGGTGCTGTCTTCCTGTTCAACTGGATCAGCGCGAGCGGGTCGGCGATCTGTCTCGCGGCGATTATTTCCGGGTTGCTGCTCGGCTTCTCACCCCGTGCGTTGGCGAATACCTATGCCGCGACCGTGCGCCGAGTGGGGCCGTCACTGCTTACAATCGCCGCGATGCTCGCGCTCGGATTCGTGACGCGCTATTCCGGCACCGATGCGATTCTGGGGCTCGCATTCGCCCATACCGGCCCACTTTATCCGTTCTTCGGCACACTGCTCGGCTGGCTCGGCGTCGCCCTTACCGGATCAGACACGTCGAGCAACGTGCTCTTTGGCGGGCTTCAGGTGATTACCGCCCAGCAGGTCGGCGTGGACCCGACGCTCATGGCAGCCGCGAACAGCTCTGGTGGCGTGATGGGCAAGATGATTGACGCCCAAAGCATCGTCGTGGCCGGAACCGCAACGCAGACGCGGGGACAGGAAGGCGCGATTTTGCGGCGCGTGTTTTTTCACAGCATCGCCATGGCATCCCTCGTTGGCCTGCTCGTGCTCGTGCAGTCGCGTATTTTTTGACCGTGCACTTAACGCTCGTCGGTGCGCTACGCAGTCTCGAACGCCTCCGCATGAGATCGGCATTCTACCGGTCCTGGGAGGTGGAGCTGCGTCGCGCGCAGGATATCCCGCTCTCGGTCAGCCAGATGGACGCCCCTGAGGGCGCCGAACTGACTGAAGCGCGTGGGTATCTCATCGAGGGTATCGCAAAGGGCCGCCCGGTAGGTGTGGTCGCGAAGCTTCGTCCGGACCTGTTCCCGACATTCGACCAGTTGTTGATCAACACCGGCGAAGGGTTTGGCACGCTGCACGAATCGCTGCGTGTTTTGTCGGAGTATTACATGCGTGACCATGCACGCATGGCCCGAATACGCGGCTGGATCACGATCCCGCTGATCGTGGGCATCATGGCGGCTTTCGTCATTCCGTATCCCTTGCTCTGGGATCGCGGCGGAGGGGCCTATTCGGCCGCCATCATTGCCGGAATCGTGGGGATGTATGCTCTGGGCGGCATTCCAGTTTCCCTCGTCTATTCCCTCGCGAATCGATCAAAACGGGTGCAGCGACCGAGGTTTGCGTGGGCACTGGCGATGGGGCTGGAGGGCGGCCTCACGTTTGCCGGCGCGGCGCGACTCGCGGCCACGGTCTCAAACATCGTCCCGATTGGCCGTCACCTCGATGGAATACCGGGGAAGGAACTCAAGACGATGACGCTTACCGCGATGCTCGACGGAAGCGGTGTCTGGCCGGCAATGCTCGAGCAGATCCGAAAAGCCGACGAGTCAAGCGAGTACCTCAGTACGCTTCGCGTGTTCGCGGCGAACCTCGAGTCACCGCCGTAACCGAGCCGTCGCTGTCGAGCGCGAGCTAGGGCCTGCCGCCCGGCTTCCACTCCGGCTTGGGCCCGTCCGACAGCAGCCGAACCGCGCGCGCAGCCGCGTTGATGACGGCGGTCATGTGGTCGAAGTCGACCTTGTCCACGTCGTCTGACGGACGGTGATAGTCGGTATGCAGGTTGAACGACGACAGCGTGTGCGCGGGAATGCCGATGCGCGCGAACGCGATGTTGTCGCTCCGCTGAAAGAACTGCTGGTCGGGACGCTTGTCCGGCACGATCGGGATTCCCGCAGCAGCGAACCCGTCGCCCATCGTAGAGCGCTCATATCCGGTGAGCCACGCCCGCCCTGATCCTCCGGCAAGAGAATCGGGACGCCCGATCATCTCGATCTCGAGGTTGGCAACCATTTGCGATAGCGGAATGAGCGGGTGGGCGATGTACCATCGGGTTCCCAGTAACCCTCGTTCCTCACCTATGGTCGTCATGAAGACGATGGTTCGCCTCGGCGGTGGTCCCGCGGCGATCTGACGCGCCACCTCGAGCACGGCGACCGTACCTGACGCGTCATCGTCGGCTCCGTTGTAGATCGAGTCGCCGTTCACGGGAGTGCCGATCCCAATGTGATCGTAGTGCGCATCCACCAGAACGTGCTCGGCGGCGAGTGATGGGTCGTTTCCCCTGATAATCCCGACGACGTTCACGGCGGCGGTGTGACGCGCCGCCGGAACAGTGTCGAGGTCGGCGAGCGACGGCAGGACGCGAAACGACTGTCGGCGGACGGGTGGACCGCCGGCGCGTCCGCCACGACCGGTAGTCGCGTCGAGTACAAGCGCGACACGTTGGAAGTACCCACTGTCGCCCGCAGGCGCGATTCCGGCGCGCTGCATCGCATCGGCGATCAACCGAGCGGCTTTGGCGGCGCCAGGCGTTCCCGTGGCGCGCCCGGCCATCGAGTCGTGAGCGAGCGCGGTCAGCAGACCGCGCACCTGGGCTGGTGTCAACACCGGTTGCGCGCGGAGCGACAGCGTAGCGGATATGGCGAGAATCGGGATGAGTGTCAGGCGCATGCGGAATGACCGGTCGGGAGTCTGGAGAGCAAGGGAGCCGCAAGGGGCCGTGTCCCCCCAGTTAAAAAGTATTCCACCGCGCCGCGCAGACCCACCTTGCCCCGCTTCGTGCGGTACATCAGACTGCGGCCGATGCTGCGATACGTGCCACCCATCGCCGATGCCCTGCCACGACGAGGCAACGCGTTTTCGGCATTTGCCGGACGCCTGGCGCTGCGTGCCGCTGGCTGGCGATTCGAGGGCACGATTCCGGACGTGCCGAAACTGATGTTCGTCGTCGCGCCCCACACTTCCAACTGGGATTTCATGCTTGGCGTGACCGCGATGTTCGCACTCGGCATCCGGGTCACGTTTCTTGGAAAGGACACGCTTTTTCGCTGGCCGCTCGGTGTACTGATGCGTTGGCTGGGGGGCATTCCGGTGTACCGGCATGCACCGCGCAACGTCGTCGAGCAGACGGTCGACCATGTGAGGCAGCAAGACCGGATCGCGCTCGGGCTCTCTCCTGAGGGCACGCGGCGAAAACTCCCCGCGTGGCGCACCGGCTTTCACTACGTCGCGCGCGGCGCGGGAATCCCCATCGTTCCGGTCGCCCTCGACTATTCGACGCGCACGATTCGCTTCTTCGCCCCGTACACGGCGGCTGACTCAGTAGAGGCCGATCATGCTGCCCTCGGCCCGCTTTTTTCTGCTCAAATGGCGCGGCACCCGGCTCAATACTGAGCGCGCCTCTGGCGCCAACCGGGGAAACCGATGATGATGCAATCGTGGACAGTCGATCACAGAGTGGCTTTCCGGTAGGTCCGATGGGCGCAACGCCGCACTTTCTGGCGCAGCGCCCCGATCACTCGCCGCCGGACACGCTCAGCGACGACGAGTTGGCGCGCGCTATCGATACGCTCCAGCGAAAGCTCCAGTCCGCCCGCCGCATGCTGGCCGTGGCCACGATCGCGAGGGGCGGATTCTACCTCCTCATTGCCGTGGCGGGGACCGCGATCCTCACCCTCGTCCCGGTACCGTTCCGCGAACTGGCCGAGGGACAGAGGGCGCTGGCCACAACGTGGGACGTCTTCGCGTGGTGGTTTGCCGTGCTCGCTCTGGCCAGTGTACTTGGCGCCACCGCCATTCAGGCAACGCGTCGGCGACGACGACGCGCACAGGGCTGGAGGTCGCGGGTGGCCGACCTCGAACGCCGACTCGGCCACGCTCTCGACGTACAGCAGGAGCGCCGGCTCCGCTAAGCCGCGGCGTCTGGCTCCGGCGGCCGGCTGAACCGGCGGAACCGGCGCCGATTGCCTGCGCACCCGCACAGGCACCATGTTTTAACTGATGTCAAACCCCACGCGAGAGCCCGGACGACTCCGCCCGATTCGTGGCCGGCCATTCCCAGCAGCTATGGCTGCAGCTATGGCTGCAGCTGGGGCCACTGCGGCAATTCTGGCCACGCTTGGTGGACTCAGCCTCCTCTCGATGCGTGGCATCATGCAGCGCGACGCCGAAGAAATTGGAACGGCCGGCGCCCGCGCTGTTGCGGCCGCAATGTCACCCGCGACGTTCGACTTTCCAGCTGACGACGCCGCGGCTGCGCTGCAGCAGGACCGAACTCGACGCGCCGTCGAAGCGCTCAAGGCAGCGCTCCCCAACGCGATCACGTTCGAACTCAGCCGGGTGAGCGGCGACTCCATGTTGATCGTCGCAGATTACGTCGCGCCACCCGATCGCGATCACGTGACTGGACCGTCGCGCGCTGGGCAGAACGTAGAGGTTGCCCGCGTTGTGCTCGATGCGTGGGCAGCGGGTCGCCCGGCGATCGCGATGACCCAGTCGCGTTATGCCTAGGCAACCGGCTTTCAAGTCGTGGCTCCCGTGCGAACCACCGACGGTGTCGTCGTCGGCGCAACGAGCGTCACTGCCGCGGCAGCGCATTACGTGCAATGGGATTCCGAGTTGAAACAGACTGTTGTAGCCGGCATTGCGATCGTTCTTGCCCTCGCCGCGCTCGCGGGCATTGGCGTGTACCGCATGGAAACGGGGCGCCGTGAGAGTGATGCTCAACTGGTCGCAGCCAGGGACGCTGCCGAAGCGACTGCCCGCTCACGAGGCGAGTTTCTCGCCAATATGAGCCACGAAATTCGGACGCCGCTCCATGGAGTGCTGGGCATGACCGAGGCGCTGCTCGCATCGCCCCATACCGAAGCCGACCGTCGCTCGCTTTCCGTCATCAATCGGTCGGCGTCGTCGCTCCTTGGCATTCTCAACGACATTCTCGACTACTCCAAGCTCGAAGCCGGCCGCGTTGATCTCGTCAACGCGGCGTTCGATCCACGCGCGCTCGTCGACGACGTGTCGGATCTCTTTGCCGTGCGCGCAGAGGAGAAATCGCTCGACCTTGCCGTACAGGAAACGTCGCGTGCGGACCGCTGGCCCATCGGTGATGCCACTCGCATTCGACAGGTGCTGCTCAATCTCGTCGGAAACGCCGTCAAGTTCACTGAGGCAGGGAGTGTGCAGGTCGAGATCTCCACCGTGGCGATCGGCCGCAAGACAATCGCGCTTCGCATCGGTGTGCGCGACACCGGAATCGGCATCGAGCAGGACGTCCAGGCACGCGTATTCGAACAGTTCTCGCAAGCGGAGACGTCAACGGCTCGTCGGTACGGTGGCACCGGGCTTGGCCTGACAATCTCGCGCCAGCTCGTCGGGCTGATGGGCGGCGCGATATCGGTGACGAGCTCGCCAGGCAAGGGATCTGAGTTCGTCCTCAGCCTGCACCTTCCAGCCGCACAAATGGGCAGCGACCAACCGATCGTGCTTCCGTTCCCCGTTGGCCAGCGCGTGCTGATCTGCACGCCGCACCCGGCGACACTCGCGTCGCTCTCCGAGCTCTGCGCACGCGAGCGCCTGGTTGTCGAAGCGTGCACGACCGTAGATGACGCTCGTCGCGTTCTGGCGCGTGGCGAACGCGTAGCGGTCGCCTTCTGCGACGGATTTGGCGACGATCGCCACCCGCACCCGCTCAGCTCGTTCGACCCGCCGCTCGTGCTCCTGACGACGGTGCATCACCCGCTGAACAACTCCACGCTCTCGACGCTGGGCGCGGTTTCGCAGCTTCGGAGACCGGTACGGCAGGATCAATTTTCCGCGCTGATTGCGGATCTCGCCGCAGGTCGGCTCCAGGTGCCGCCCGCGGACAGCTCGCCGAAAGTGCCGCCGAAAGTGCCGCAGACGCACACGATTCCGATCATCGCCGAGTCGCAGAAGCCGGCAGAAATCGCCTCCGACGCACCGCAAGTGCTGGTCGTCGATGACGTGGATCTCAACCTGCTCGTGGCACGCGCCATGCTCAGCTCGATGGGCGTGCGGGTCCTCACTGCCACTGGCGGTGAGCAAGCCCTGGAGTTGCTGAGCAAGGAGCGAATGGACCTCGTATTCATGGACTGCCATATGCCGAGCCTCGACGGCTACGAGGTCACCAGCAGCGTCAGGAGTTCGCCTGGGCCTAATCGAGACACGCCGATTGTGGCGCTCTCGGCCAGCGCGTTCGCCGAGGGTAAGGATCGGGCCATGGCGAGTGGAATGAACGACTTCGCCACCAAGCCCATCGAACTCGACGCGCTGCGAAAAGTGCTGGCGCGCTGGACAACGGGCGCTGCTGCCGGGGTAACCGCCAGCCTGCCGGCTGGTGCGGCGATTGGCGCACCGGCGGGACCCAAGTGAGCCCGCGCGTCGGCGGGTGGCGATCCTCGCCACTCATAGCAAACGTCCTGGTCCGTTCGCTCGTCTACTACGTGATTGCAGGTGGTATCGCGTGGCTGCTGCGCGCGTACACGCCCACAGCGTGGGGTGTGATGGGAGGGGGTGGGAGCGACCTCGGAATCTTCGGTAGTGGCGCCCCTTCGCGTGACGCGGCTGGAGACGGCGGCGCGAGCGCTCTCCCCGCTGTGGTCGCCATGGTCACGGCATTCATCACGGCGCTTCCGGTCGCGTGGATCTACACGCTCACGCGTAACAAGAAGGGGTACCAGCAGTCGGTCGTTCAGACACTGATCATCCTGCCGGTCGTCATCGCCGGCATCGTCGTACTGGTCAAGCACTCAGTTGCGCTCGCGTTCTCGCTCGGCGGAATTGTTGCCGCCGTCCGGTTCCGAACGACGCTTGACGACACAAAGGATGCCGCAAACATCTTCGTCGCCACCGGTATCGGTATGGCGGCGGCAGTCGCGCCGCCGGTGGCGTGGGTACTGTCCGGCTTGTACAACGTGCTCGCTGTGTTCCTTTGGCTGAGTGATTTCGGCAGAATGCCGGCTGCACTCGAGGGCAGTCGCGCGGAGAAGACTCTTGAGCGCGCGCTCGAGGTTGCGAACCGGACGGGAATGTTCGTGGCGAAGCTCGACGAGGAAGTGCTGGCGGAAATGGCGCCGGAGCAGCTCGAAGCGCTCGCCCAGCGCGCCTGGCGACAGCAAAAACGGTCCAGCGCCGACATGAGCGACGAGGCCCGCCCCCTGCCCCAGTATCTGCTACGCATTCGCTGCACCGAGTTCGATGCAACGCGCACCGCCTGCGAGGCGCACTTCGACGGCTTGTTCGGGCGCTGGAAGTACGTGGGCAAGTCCAAGGAATCCGACGGATCACGGGTACTGGAGTACGCCGTCTCACCGCTCGAGACGGTCACTGTCGGCGTGATCAAGGAAATCCTTCGCCGAGTACCCGGCGAGCTCGTGCAGGCCGTTGAACTGAAACAGTAGCCGACGTTGCCGATAGGCGCTCCACCCCCCGCCACTCACCGCACCGGAGGATGCGTGCGCTCCAGGATGATCACGCTCGCCACGCTTGCCACGCTGGCCCTGACAGCGTCAGCAATCGCCGCGCCGTCAATTGCGCGAGCGCAACGATTGTTCCGGTCGACCGAGCCCGTCGAGCTCACGTTCACGATGTCGTTGAGGCAGTTCGTGCGCGAACGGGATTCGACGAAGCTCAACGACTTCGGCGCCGAGATGGCGTATCGCGACTCCGCGGGGACTGAGGTCAGGATACCGGTGGAGCTTCGCGCGCGCGGTCATTTCCGGCGCCAGGCTCGTAACTGTGGGTTTCCACCGGTTCGCTGGGACGCAAAAAAACAGGACATCGAGGGGACGCTGTTTCAGGGCCTCACGCGCATGAAGATCACCACGAACTGCCGGCCGGGAAACGACGACTACGAGCAGTACGTCCTCGCCGAATACGCGATCTATCGCGCCTACCAGATCCTGAGCCCGCTCCATTTTCGCACCCGGCTCGCCCGCATCACTTACAAGGATTCAGCGCAGGCCACGGCCGACGTGACGTCGTGGGCCATCCTCCGCGAGGACGACGACGAGATGGGGCGCGACAACAACATGCCGGTCCTCGACCAGCCGGGTGCGCTCTTCGACGACCTCGTCCAGAAACAGCTCATGACGACGACGCTGTTCGCCTACATGATCGGCAATACCGACGGGTCGATCTCGGCGCTGCACAATATCGTGCTCCTTCGCGACACGACGTCATTCAGCATCCATCCAGTCATGTTTGACTTCGACTTTTCCGGCGTCATCAACGCGCGCTACGCCACGGCGCCGCCAAACCTCGGCATCCGGCGGGTGACCGACCGGCTGCACCGCGGGCCGTGCAAGACGGTCGAGGAGTGGAAGCCGATTTTCGAGCATTTCCTGTCGAAGCGCGCGGCGATCGACAGCGTGTACGATGCGATCCCGCAGATGAACCCGTCCAAGGCGAAGGCGGCGAAGGATTACCTCGACGAGTTCTGGAAGATCATTGCCGATGACCGTCGTGCGAAGCGCGAGATCGCTGACCAATGCCAAAAAATCGGGATGTAGTGACTATCACGTTCACGAAGTGGGCCGATGTAGCCATGAACCGGATTGGCGCGCTTTTCGCGCTCGGCGTGTTGCTCGCTATACCGCTCGCAGGGCAAGCGCCGGTCCCCGCGTGGACAATCGCTGGAACCGTTGACGCCGGATTCGTCAGCGCGACAGGGAATACCGATGTCACGACGATTACCCTCGGCAACAAGATTGGCGCGTCACGCGGACACTGGACCCTTCGACAATCGGCCGCCTATGTGTATGGCAAGAGCAGGGGCGTCGAGAGCGCGAATCAGCTAAGGGCGGGAACCCGCGCTGAATACGCGCTCAGCAACCGATTCTCCGGGTTCGCCGCCGTCGTCTACGAACGCAACGCCTTCGCCGGCTTCGACCGCCGGATTGACGAACAGCTCGGTGTCCAGTGGCGGCCGATCAGCACGGCCGCCGATAGCCTGATACTCGACGCCGGTGACCTCCTCACCCAGCAGGAGAACACCGACGGCACGAGCGAGCGATCGCCATCTGCGCGCGCAGCGCTTGGCTTCAAGCACATGTTCAAGGCCAGCACGTTTTTGACTCAGAACCTCGAATACGTGCTGAATCTTCAGGAGGAAGGCGCGTACCGCCTGAACGCGGAAACCGCCGCCGTCGCGCCGCTGTCAACGCGCATCAGCATGAAAGTCGGCTACGTGCTCCAGTACAACAGCCGACCACCGTCGGCGTTCGGCACTACGGACCGAGTGCTGACCTCGGGTCTGCAGGTGTCGTTCTAGACAGCTCGGATCGCTAAGGAACGACCCCGCCGCGCGGCCCCGCCGGCAAGTGCTCGTGGAGGTAGCGGGTCAGCAGGTTGTAGAGGTGCGTGCGCGTGTTCACGCCCTCGAAGATCCCGTGCGTCCGGTTCGGGTACTGCATCATCTGGAACGGCTTGTTCGCGGCAATCAGCTTGTTGATCAGCTGCTCCGTTCCTTGAAAGTGCACGTTGTCGTCCCCGGTCCCGTGCACCACGAGCAGGTCGCCCTTGAGGCCGTTCACGTAGTTGATCGGTGACGCGTCGAAGTACGCAGCGCTGTCGGTCTGCGGAAGCCCGACATAGCGCTCCTGATAGATCGTATCGTAGTTGTGCACGTCGGGCACCGGAGCGACCGACATCCCCATCGAGTAGACGTCAGGTGCGCGGAACATCAGGTGCAGCGTGGATGATCCTCCTCCGCTCCATCCCCACACGCCAATACGCGTGGAATCGACATACGGCCGCCGGGCAATGATGCGCGCTGCAGCGCTCTGTTCGTCAACGCGAAGTCCACCAATTCGGTTGAGCACGGCCTTTCGCCAGTCGCGTCCCTTCGGGCTCGGCGTGCCGCGCTGGTCTACGCTGGCCACGATGTACCCTTGCTGGGTGAGCATCACGTGCCAGAGCCAATCGGCCCCGCCGTACGCGTCGCGCACCGTGAGGGCCCACGGCTCGCCGTACACATGAAAGAGAATCGGGTATTTCTTGGTCGGATCGAAATCGGGCGGCTTCATCAGGTAGGCGTCGAGTTTCTGTCCGACCCCAATGTCTACCTGGAAGAATTCCATCTCACCTTGTTTCAGCTGCGCGATAGAGCGCTTGAGCGCTTCGTTGCCGGCCAGCGTCCTGGCAACTGTGTGCGATGGCAGCCGCACGAGCTCAGTGACCGACGGCGTTGCCCACGACGAGTAACTGTGAATTGCCCACTTGGCGCCCGGAGCGACATCGTACGAGTGATCGCCGCGCGCGCCCGCGGGCGTGAGTCGCTCCGGCGCGCCGGAGCCATCGAGGCGCGTACGCCACAGGAACATCTGAGTACCGTTTTCCGGTGAGGCGTCAAAGTAGAGCCACCCGCCGGCCATGTCGATCCGCACGATCTTCATCACGTCGTAGTCGCCCTTCGTGACGAGCTGAAGCTCTCCGGCGCGGTTCACAAGCCAGGCGTGGCGCCAGCCATCGCGCTCGGTCACCCAGATGAAGCGAGAGTTATCGGCGGTCCAGTGAAGTGACGGCCCGGGGCCCCATCCGGTGTGGTCGTCATAGATGTCAATCCACGCACTGTCGCGATCCACAAGGACCGACCGGACGTTTCCGGTGGACGCCGTGGCAAACCAGAGCGTGTTGACGTTCTGGCGGCGATTCAGCTGCTGAATGGCGAGCTCGGTGCTGTTCGCAGCCCAGTCCATTCGGGCGACGTAGTTGTTGCGCGGATCACCTGGCACCTTCATCCACGTGGTGGCGCCGCCCGCTGAGCTCACTACGCCAATGCGGGCCGCCGAGTTCGTGGTGCCCGCCTTGGGATACTGGATCGGCGTGACGAACGAGTACAGTGAGTCTGTGTTGTTGATCAACAAGAAATCGCGCACGCCCTTGGCGTCGAGCTGCCAGTACGCAATGCGGGAGCCGTCCGGGCTCCACCGAAATCCGTCGCGCATGCCGAGTTCTTCTTCGTAGACCCAGTCGAACGTGCCGTTGATCGTTGTGTTCGACCCGTCGGTGGTGAGCGCAACGATCGGCCCGCCGCCGGTGGGTTCCACGTAGATGTTGTGCTCGCGCAGGTAGGCCACTCGGTTGCCATCAGGCGAAAACTTTGCGAATTGCAACGTCGAGGGCTTCGTCTTCGCTGCGGCGCCACCCAACTGGCGGATTTGCCTGGTGGCGAGGTCGACGACCCAGAAATCACCTCGGGTATTCCCGCGCCAGACACGTGCACTGTTGGTGAACACGAGGAGACGCGTGTGATCCGCGCTCCACTCGTAGTCCTCTATGTCGATCGAGACTGTGTCGCCCTGCGGGGTGAGCAGGCCGGCGTCGACTATGACCGTGGCGTTCCCGGTCGCCGCGTCCACACGCACGAGCTGCGTGCCCCTGCCGCCCGGCACAGCCTCGACCGCGGTGTACGTGCTGTCGTCGAGCCAGCGGGCCTCGCCAAAGCCCCGGCCGGCGAAGTCTCGGGTGTTGTAGATGCGCTCGACCGTTACCAGGGACGGGTCCGATCGGTCCGGTTGCCGCTGCTGCTGGGCTCCGGCCGTGGACAGCGATAGGGCGGAGATTGCGGCCACGATAGCAAGCCGCCTGCAACGCTCGGAACGCAATACGGGCATCAGAAAAGCCTCGCCTGACGTGTAGGAGAGAAATCCACGGAACAGCCGACAGGAACGGCCCATAGGAAGATGCTCCGCGACAAGTCCTAATATGTAGCTCCACCAACCACTGCGGGCGTGCAGCCCGACCTCAGTTGTACCCGGGCGCAGCGGATTCGCTTGTCGCGCACGAGTCGGCGGCAGCAACACGGTTGTGGACCCGGTTGTGGCCCGGTTGTGGCCCGGTTGTGGCCCGGTTGTGGCCCGGTTGTGGCCCGGGACGGGTAGTGGCAGTGAATTGAAGAAGGCGCCTCCCACAGGAGGCGCCTTCTTCAATAAGCGTATTCAGACCATTGAGGCCGAAACTAGCAGACCGGCTCGCCTTCGTTCGTGGCGGTGCCGCCAACTGCGATGGCGCACGTCTTGGCCGTAGACGTATGAGACGACGTCGCAGCCCAGCCCGTGTTCGTAACCGTGCCGATCGTGACCGTCACGCCGCTCGACGCGCGGTACGTCGTGCCCAGCGCCGTCGTGCTCGAGCCGTACGTGCTGTTGTTGTCCGAGAAGTACGCTTCCTGCGCGGTAATCAGGTTGCGCAGATCCGACTTCATCGAGGCGATGTACGCCTTTTCCTTCGTGTTCGCGAACTTCGGAATCGCGATTGCAGCAAGAATGCCGATGATGACGACCACAATCAGCAGCTCAATCAGGGTAAAGCCCTTCTTCTTTGTGCGCATGTGCCGATCCTTTCAGAGGCTGCCGGGTCGTGAGAACGGCGATATGCCGGAGCCACGCAGACGGCGACGCGCCACGACTGTCGGCTCGCCGAAGGCTACTTGAGGCAAGTTCCGCGCTCGCCGTGCCACGTTCATAATGCCATTGCTGCCAACGACTTATGAGATGTGGAGAAATCGCGACGGCTGAATGGCTGGTGCAATACGATGGCATCGTGGCGTTGTGCCACGCCGCTCGGACTCCGGCGGCGGCCCGGATATGGCAAGGATGGTCGCCCCACTAGACGGTTCGGGCGAGGATCGTTGACCAAAACGCAAAAACGGCCGCCCCGTCGGGGGCGGCCGTCCTCGTTCGTGATTGTGCTGAGTTGCCCCTCCTGGGATCGAACCAGGACTCTTCTGCTCCAGAGGCAGACGTGTTGCCAGTTACACCAAGGGGCAAAGAATCGACCTTGGGGAAACGCTCCCCACGTGCTCGGCCGGTCAGGAAAAGTACCGTTCGCGGGAGAGCCAATCAAGGCGCGCCGCAATTCAATTATGTTCTACCCATGACAACAGATCCGCGTTTCCCGGCAGGGAAGTTCCACGCCCCCGACTCGTACACCGACGCATCCCGCGCTGCGGCAGTCGCCGCTATCGCCGCACTCCCGGCCAACGTCCGCAAGGCGGTCTCGGGGCTGTCTGACACGCAGCTCGATACACCATACCGCGACGGTGGCTGGACGGTGCGGCAGGTAGTTCACCATCTCGCCGACTCCCACGCGAACGCTTACATCCGCATGAAGTTCGCGCGCACGGAAGACAAACCGACCGTCAAACCGTACGACGAGGCCGTATGGGCGGAACTCCCCGACGCGAAGACCGGTGACGTCGAGTGGTCACTCTCGATACTCGATGGCATGCACGCCCGATGGTCGACGCTGCTGCGTTCCTTCTCGGCAGCAGAATTCGCTCGTGTCTGGGTCCATCCGGAGTACGGTGAACGCAATCTCGACTGGATGACCGAGATATACGCGTGGCACTCCCGGCATCATACGGCGCACATCACGGAACTCAGGAAGAAAAAAGACTGGTAGACAGCAGACGGTGTACGGCTCACGGCGGTTGGTCGTGCGCATAGCCGGCAACCGTCAGCCGTCAACTGTGAGCTGTCCACTCGCCGTTGTCGTTGCCGTTAAAAGAGAAACGGCCACCCGATATCGTCAGGTGGCCGCTGGCATCACTTCGTATAAGTGCTGCCACGCTCGCCGGCATTGGAACTCTACGTCCTACCGCTCGGCGGCGGGCAATTCTGTGCGAGTGGAGCTGAGGGGGCTCGAACCCCTGACCTCTCCCGTGCGAGGGGAGCGCTCTCCCAGCTGAGCTACAGCCCCAAAAACAAACCGGTACCGTAGCGTGCCTGGTTGCGCCGCCCGGTCGCACTCCGGACCCCTAACAACAAACCCCGCCGTAATACGCTCGGGCGGGGCCGACGTCACACACCGAGGAAGGTAGCGGCGCGACGCGGCAAGTCAAGGCCGCGAACGGCAACAGCGAGTGGACGGCCGACGGTGAACGGCTGACGGCTTCCGGTTGCGTGCCCGACTGACAGCAGAAAGCCGTCTACCGTAAGCTGTGCACCTGTCGTAGTAGTTATCAGTGCTCAGCGTCCTCCCCACCGCCTCCGCAGTCCGCTCCGCCGCCGAACGAATCCGCGCGCACATCGTGCGCACAACGCTCGTGCGGTCACCAACTCTGAGTGAGTTTCTTGGCGGCGACGTGTGGCTAAAGTGCGAGTGCGACCAGCACACCGGCTCCTTCAAGCTTCGCGGAGCCACAAATGTCCTCGCTTTGATGGACGAACCGACACGCGCGCGCGGCGGCGTCGCGTCGAGTGCAGGAAACCACGGTGCTGGAATCGCGGCCGCCGCTAAGGCGTTCGGAATCGACTGCACCGTCTACGTGCCGAGCGTCGCCCCGGCCGCCAAGCGCGATCGTATTTCGGCGATGGGCGCGACGGTGCACGCCAGCGCACCACACTACGACGCGGCCGAAGCGCTGGCGAAGGCGCACGCCGAACGCACCGGCGCCACGTTCGTGAATCCCTGCCTCGGACTCGACCTGCTCGCGGGCCAAGGCACGGTCGCGCTGGAAATCCTCGAGGATCTCCCGACTGTGCGCACAATCATTACGAATGTCGGTGGCGGAGGGCTCTGTGGCGGAATGGGCGGTTTCCTTTGCGAGGCCGCACCGCAGGTGACTTTGGTCGGCGCACAGAGCGAACACACCGACGCGATGGCCCGCGCACTCGCGTCGAACGCGCCGGCCGACGATCCCCACGCGCCAACCATATGTGACGGACTCGCTGGACTGGTGGACGCCGACATGCTGGCACAGGGGCGCGCATCGCTCGCGCGCGTGGCCGTGTCACCGGAAGCGGCCGTGGCCCATGCCGTCGCGTACGTATGGATTGAGGAAGGGATCAAGGTTGAGGGTGCGGGCGCCGCCGGCGTCGCGGCAGTGCTCTCAGGCACGGCGGGCGAAATCGAGTTTCCGCTGGTGATCGTGCTCAGCGGCGGGAACATCGACGACACGCTGCACTCTCAGATCCTGAACGACACCCGCGAGTAGACAGCCGACGGCTCACGGCTGTCGGTCGTGCGCACAACCGGCAGCCGTCAACCGTTAGCCGTAGGCCGTCCACTCGCTGTTGTCGTTGTAGTTTTGTCCCGTGTCCCTCTCCATCACTTTCCTCGGAACGTCTGCGTCTCGGCCAACCGTCGAGCGCGGCGTCAGCGCGCTCGCAATCGTACGCGAGGGCGAGACGATGCTTGTTGATTGCGGCGAGGGCACGCAGCGCCAGATGATGCGGTACGGCGTGTCGTTCGCGATGGGCGACATTCTGTTCACCCACTTTCACACCGATCACTTCCTCGGTCTGCTCGGCCTCCTGCGCACGCTCACCCTGCAGGACCGCACCGACGTGCTTCGCATCTGGGGCCCGAAGGGACTGCAGCATATGATGAAGCGCGCCGACGGCCTCGGCGTCGAACGGCTGAGCTTCCCGCTCGAACTTCGCGAGGTCACAGCGGGCGAACCGATTCCGCGGAAGGACTACGCGATCGTGCCGTTCGCGGTTGATCACCGCGGCGCGCAGTCGGTGGGCTATGCGCTCGTCGAGGAGGAGCGCCGGGGAATCTTCAATCCCGATCTCGCCCGCGAACTCGGCATTCCGGAAGGCCCGCTTTGGGGCCGCATTCACAAAGGCGAAGCAGTCACGCTTGACGACGGCCGCGTGATCAAGCCGGAGACTCTCGTGGGGCCCACGCGATCGGGCCGCCGACTCGTGGTCACCGGAGATACGCGCCCGTGCCAGGCGACGATTGACGCGTCGATGGGCGCGGACCTCATCGTACACGAAGCAACGTTTGGCGACGAAGAGGCGCAGCGTGCTTCGGAAACCGGACACTCGACGGCGCGCGAAGCTGCCGAAGTTGCGGCCTCAGCTGGAGCGAAACGGCTCGCGCTTACTCATTTCTCCGCGCGCTATTCGCGCGACACCGCGGAACTCGTGCGTCAGGCGCGCGAGCGGTTTCCGGAAACGATCGGCGCGCGCGACGGCCACGAAGTGGACATTCCGTACGCCGGTACTGAATCAGGCCAGTCGTAACTCGGCGCCACACTGCGGGGAGCCCAGAAGAGCGGCACGATCACGCCGTCCTTCTCGCTGCGGAACGCAATGAGCGTGTGTTCGAGCCGCGCGACCCGGATATCGAGGCTCGTCAGCTCACCTTGGAGATCGTCGATCTGCGCAGCCAGGGCCTGCGCTTCAGCCATGAGGCGGTCGGCGTCCGGGCTGGGCGCGTCTGCCTTGGCTCCACTCGTAGCGTACTCGAACGCCTCAACCGCGGCGCGCCAGCGCGTGTACGACTCACCGAGGTCGTCCGCAATGCGACGAACCAGCGGAAGCGCGGCGGTCGCCTCAGCCGGCGTCCACGTGCGGCTACCCCACCAAACGCCGTCAACAGCCATCGCTACCGGCTCCCACCACTGTCCTCGGCACCCCGCTCTTCGAGGCGGCGCCTGCGACGTTCGGCGGCCGCACGATGGCGACGGTGTTCTTCATCGGTTTCGCACACGAGTGGCGGAACTGCAGTAGGCTTCCCGTCGTCGTCGAGCGCCACGAACGTCGCGTAGCACGAGTTGGTATGGCGGCGGACGCCCGTCATGAGATTCTCGGCTTCGACGCGAATGCCGATCTCCATCGATGTCCGCCCCGCCCAGTTCACGCTGCCCTTCATAACGACCAGCTCGCCCACCATGATAGGTTCGCGAAAATCCACGCGATCAACCGATACCGTTACGCACGGCAACCGCGCGTGTCGCATCGCGCAAACTGCGGCCGTCTTGTCGAGCATGGCCAGTATCGCGCCACCGAACACGTGGCCGCGCGTGTTCTCGTCCTGAGGCATCATCAACGCCGAAGACTCGTGGCGCGACGCGCGAACGGTGTGAACTGCCGGCGATTCGTTCATGGATTGGAAGATGTAAGGTTGTGAGCGCCGCGGCGAGCGTAGTGAAAAGCGATCCGGTTAGCGGCTGTCGGGGGGTGCGGACAATCTGGCGACCGCCATCGTACTCGCCCGCCTCGGAGAACGCGCGCTGCAACGCGACGCGATCGGCATTTGTGACCGTCGAGTCGAGCCAGACTACACGTTCGATGGCGGACGATGTGCGCACTGCCGGGCTGCTGGTCACGCCGCCAACCGTGAGTGTGAGTATCCATCCCTGGTTCAGCCGATCGACGTCGGCCGTCAGCGTATCGCCACCATACGCCCAGCGACCCGCTTCGCCCGATGCGTCCGGCAACTCCGCGGCGACCGGTGGCCACCACGACGGCGGACCGATGCGGCGCGGCGGCAGCACGATCGGATCGATGTCCGGATTCACTCCCGCGGCTGGAATGCCAAAGCGAATTGTTGGTGACTGGCCGTCGGACCCGATTGTGAAACTGCCGACATCGAACGCGAACCCCGCGAGCGCGCGACGTGCGCGCCCGGTCGGGTCGTTCGCTACCGGCCCCGTGGCCGACAGAAGCGTGTCACGTGCACTGCGCCACGCGCGACTCCCCTCGGCGATCACCGAATCAGCGACGGCACGGCCAACGAGGTCGGCGAGCGACTGCATCGCGCCAGTCCGAACATCGATCACGCCCCTGCCGTACTGGTGCCTGTGCACCGCCGAACGCTCATCGCGCGTGTCCACATCGGTGTGGTGTTCGTACGAGAGATACGGCCCGTGGATGGCGAGAATCTCGAGGTCCGACGTCGCACGCACGGCAGCGTCGTCGTTCTCTGGTTCATCCGGAGTGAGCGGCTGCTCGCCGGCGTGCTCTCGCGCGTAATCATCCGCCATGCGCATCACGAGCGAGTCGCGATGCAGTTCGAGCGAGTCGCCCCGCACGAGATCGCGCGCAAATAAACGGTGACCGACGAAAACGGCGTCGTAGTAGGAACGGTCGTCGTCGGCGACGTAGAGCTCGGTGAACCGCCCGTCGACCCTCGCGACGAACATCGGGACGCCCCGCGCGCGCACAGTCCCCTTGGTAGAACTGATCCAGAATGTCGAATCGGCCGTTACCACGAGCAGATCGGCTTCGGTCGGCGGCTCAGCACGATCGCACGCGATCGTCCCCGCCGCGGCCATCGCCACCAGCATGTAGCGCGTCAGGCACCGGGGGCCGCGCACGCTACTTCGCGAGCGCCGCAACGCCGGCCAGGAGTCGGTCAACTTCGTTCTCGGTCGTGTAGCAGGCGCAGCCGGCGCGCACGAGGCCGTCAACAGCGTGCCCGAGCTGCGCGACGATCGTGCTCGCGTAAAAATCACCATGGGAAACGAAGACCCCCGAGTCGGCCAGGGCCCGCGCAACCTGCGTCGAATCGAAGCCGCGCACCGTGAACGCGGCCGTCGGAGTCCGCGGCCTGTCGGGCGGCGGACCGTAGCGCGTCACACCCGGCGTGGCGCCGAGCCCGTCCCAAAGGCGCGTGAACAGCGCGTGCGCGCGGCGGTGCAGCATCGCATACGCCGACGCGAGGCGCTGCCGACGCTGCATGCCGTCACCGAGCGAGGCGAGGAAGTCCACTGCCGCGGCCGCCCCGATGATTCCCTCGTGATTCTGTGTTCCGCTCTCGATTCGCTCACCGTCACTGTCCGGCGCCGGATCGAGCCGCGCTACGTCCATCGAGTTGAGCAGGTCGCGGCATCCGTACAGCACGCCGGTGTGCGGGCCGTAAAACTTGTACGGTGAGCAGGCGAGCAGGTCACAGCCCAGGGCGCGCACGTCCACCAAGGCGTGCGGCGCGTAGTGAACGGCGTCGACAAACGTGAGTGCGCCTACCGCGCGCGCCATTCCGGCCGCTCGCGCCACATCGCTGATGGTGCCCACGGCGTTGGACGCCGCGCCGATGGCGAGCAGCTTCGTCTCCGGGGTGATTGCCGCCTCGAGCGATGCCCAGTCGAGTTCCGCCGTATCGAGCTTCGCCGCGACCCGTCGCACGGTGAGCCCGCGCTCCGATGCAATGCGCAGCCACGGCGCGATGTTCGCGTGATGATCGAGATCGGTGACAACGATTTCGTCTCCCTCGCCCCAAGCCGCGCCGAGCGCACGTGCGACGTGAAGCGTGAGCGTCGTCATGTTGTTCCCGAACACAATCTCTGCGGGGCTGCACGCGAAAAAATCGGCGAACGTTTCGCGCGCCGATGCCAACATCGCATCAGTCTCGGCGCTGGACGGATACTCCCAGTGCGTGTTGGCGTTGTGGTGAAGGAGATAGTCCGTCACCGCAGCGGCTACCTCCGTTGGCACCTGCGTGCCGCCCGGGCCGTCGAAGTACGCCACCGGCTGGCCGCCATGTGTACGGCCAAGCGCCGGAAAAGCCGCGCGAATCTGTTCGATGCTGGCGCTCAATCGATCACCTCGCCACCCATCCGCTCGATCACCCGGACAGCCTCGACGTGGTCGGCCTCCTCACCAAGTTCACGACGGGCCATGCTCATGAGTTCCGCCGCGAGCTGAATCATTGGCGCCGGAATTTTCTGTTCGCGGAGCACACGCGCCGCGATCCCGACGTCCTTGTCAAGCAACGCAAGGCGGAACGTGCGCGGAAAGGCGCGCGTAAGCACACGCTGGGGAAAAAGGTTCTGCGAAGTGTTCGAACGCCCGCTGGATGCATTGATCACTTCGAGCGCGACGGCCGGCTTTACGCCAGCGCGCGCGAGCGCCGCGAGTCCCTCGCCGAGGCTCCAGATGTGCACTGCGAGCATTGCCTGATTGATTGCCTTGAGCGCGTGACCGGCCCCAACCGCGCCGCAGTGGACGATCTTCTCCGCGAACGCGTCGATCACGGCGTTTGCGCGTTCGAGCGCCTTGGCGTCGCCGCCAACCATAACGGTGAGAGTACCGATCTCCGCACCCGCAACGCCGCCCGAAACGGGCGCGTCGAGAAACGCGACGTTTTTTTTCGCGAGTCGGACGGCAATGCGTTGCGACGTCGCGGGATCGCCAGACGTGCAATCGATGAACATCGCACCATCGGCGAGACCGGCCTCGATTCCCGACGGACCGTCGAGCAGGGCCTCGACGTCGGCAGACGTTGACAGGCACGTGACGATGAAATCTGCGCCGTCAACAGCCTCGCGCGGTGTCGCAGCGTGCGTGGCGTCGTGCTCCGACGCAAAGTCGGCCGCTTTGGCGGCCGTGCGATTCCACACGCGGAGCGAAAACTCCGGAGTGGCTAGGTGGCGAGCCATCGGGGTTCCGATGGCGCCGAGTCCGAGAAAGGCGACGACTGGCATGGCAGGTGGGCAGAGGCGTTGCCGGCGTACGGGGCGGCGTGCAAACGCACCCGCGCGCGGCGGAATTTCGACTGCGCTTCACCTGCAAGATACGAGAACGGGCAGTCGGTAAGGGAGGAGGCCGGCCCCCCACCAGCACCGGCGCTCAACCCCGATTACCGACTGCCCGTTCCCTATCCTTCGTTCTACCAGATTAGAACCCCGCATCATCGAAAAGGTTGCAACCGGTTCGGTGCGCGGAAGAGTGGAAGTCTGCCACTTTACGGACCCGGAGCGCGTCAGGTTTCGTCGCCGATTGCACCGCCGCGAGGCTCCGGGGCAGACCGGATCGCCGTAGCCGCGCCAGCCGCATGGAAGGCGCGTTGGGGGCGCGTTGGGGGCGCGTTGGGGGCGCGTTGGGGGCGCTGCAGGGTTGTAAGCGTCACGTGGGCACGGTTACCTTCGGCTCTACTATCAAAGAGGGGCCGTTCGTTTCGCACGCCGGACGCGCCACCATGCGCGACCAGGGACGGGATTCATGACGCCAGAAAAGCCGCGCAAGGTACAGCAGTCGCTCGCGGCGTTGCTGGCGCCCGATATTCTCGACTTGCTCGAAAGCGAGCCGGGTACGGTGGCGGCCGAGACCGAGGACCTCCACCCGGCCGATTTGGCCGACGTGGTCGAGGTCCTTCCCCGCAGTCAGATCCCGGTCTTCCTCTCGGCGATTCCGGCCCAGCGCGCGGCGGCGGTACTCGAGTACCTCGAAGAGGATCTGCGCACCGACGTCCTGGAGCACATGAGCGCCGAGCAGGCCGCGGCGCTCGTCGCGGCGATGACGCCGGACGACCGGGCCGACACGCTCGAGGACATCGAAGAGTCTCACGCCGAGAACATCGTCGAGGCGCTCCCAGCCGAGACGCGGCGCAACACGGAACAGCTGCTGCTCTATCCGCCGGAGAGCGCCGGCGGCCTGATGACGACGGAGCTGGTCTCGGTACCGGCGAGCTACACGGTGGAGGAGACGCTACGACGTGTGCGGGAAATCGCGCGCGGCGGACGCCGCGAAGCGATGAACGTCGTTTACACGATTGACGCGAACGGTTGCCTCGCCGGCGTGCTTTCACTCCGCGAACTGCTTGCCGCACCGGAAGGCGCCCGAATGGCGGACGTGGCGTGGTCCGAGGTGCGGAAAGTCGCCGTCACTGCCGATCGTGAGGAAGTCGCGGAACTCATCTCGGAATACGATCTCGTCGCGATACCGGTCGTGGATGAAAAGCACCGCGTTCTCGGCGTCGTGACGTTCGACGACGTCATCGATGTAATCGAGGAAGAGCAGACCGAAGACGTGCAGAAGCTGGGCGGCATGGACGCCCTCGACCAGCCGTACATGCAGATGGGCATCGGCGCGCTGATCAAGAAGCGCGCACCATGGCTGGCGGTCCTGATTGTCCTGCAGATGTTCACCACATCGGCCTTGCAGCGCTTCGACTCGGCGCTGACTGCGCTCCCGATCCTCGTGCTCTTCATTCCGCTGGTCATGAGCGGCGGCGGAAACTCCGGATCGCAGGCGACGTCGCTGATCACGCGGGCAATGGCGCTCAAGGAAGTCGAGCTTTCCGACTGGTGGCGTGTCGCGATGCGTGAACTCCCCACCGGCCTCGTGCTCGGCGTGATTCTTGGGGCGATCGCGGCGCTCCGCATCGTGCTAGGCCAGTGGGGATTCGACCAGGGATGGGTGTTGTTCGGAGAGCCGCTCGGGTACGACTACTCGGACGACGGGCTCGCGCCGTGGGGATTGGTCGCCACCAACGTCTTCGTATCGCTGGCGGCCATCGTGACGTTCGGCTCGATGGCCGGATCGATGCTGCCGTTCGTGCTTCGCCGACTGGGATTCGATCCCGCGAGCGCGTCGGCGCCGTTCGTTGCCACGCTCGTAGACGTCATGGGCATCATCATCTATTTCTCGGTCGCGATCGTCATCCTCGGCAAGTTCATGTGATGCGGACGGCGCGATGACGACATCCGACACAGCGCAGGCAGAATCTGCCCGGAACGCCGCGTACACCGCCGGCACGACGTTCACACTCCTCGCGGCGATTGGCTTCGCCGCCGTCAGTACGCTCACCGCGCTCGCGATCTCCTACGGGGCGTCACTGCCGAACGTGCTCACGTGGCGCTACGTCCTCGCGTCGATCGTGCTCACCGTCTTCGTCGGTGCGCGCGGATATCAGAGGCTTCCGGCGCGCGAGATGATGAAGTTCATCGTGATCGGAGGAGGCGGTCAGGCGTTGCTCGTGGGACTCGCCCTTTCGAGCATCGCGTACATCCCGGTGGCAACGCTCGCGTTCCTTTTCTACACGTATCCGGCGTGGGTCACGCTGGTGCAGGCGGTGCGTGGCGCCGAAGCGTTCACCGCACGGCGAGGCGTTGCGCTGGCGCTGAGCTTCGCCGGTATTGTCGTTACTGTCGGCCTGCCAACCGGTGGAGGACCGGCGAGCGACTCGGGGTACTGGACCGGAGTCGCACTCGCGCTCGGCGCGGCCGTGGTCTACGGCGCGTACATCCCGACGATGATGCACCTCCAGAAGACGTATCCCGTGCCCGTCACGAGCGCACTCGCCAAGATCGGGGCGGCGGCCTGCTTCCTGGTGTGGTCCGCGAGCGATCAGTCGTTTGACTATGCCTTGTCGCAACCGGCGTGGCTTGCCATCGCGGCACTTACGATTTTCAGCACAGTACTCCCATCGGTCTTCTTTCTGAGTGGACTCATCCGTCTTGGCCCTGTACGCACGGCGATCGTGAGCACGGTGGAACCGTTTCTCACGGCGATCATCGGCGCGGCGGTACTCGCGCAACACATCACGCCGCGCGTTTTTGGCGGCGGTGCGCTGATTGTCGCGGCCGTCCTTCTGCTGCAGTTCAGGCGCGAGCGGGTGGCGTAGGCCGGGCGCTAACCCGGAGCCACGATCTCGCCGCGCGGTTTCGCGTTGCCCGCCCGTGCCACCGCCGCGACCCCATCGTCGACAATTCCCCGCTCCAGCCACGCGTGTTTGCCCTCGAGCACGTCGACCGCTAGGCGATGCATCCGGGTGTCGTTCGGACCGTACAGCGTGCGAAAAAGTTCGGCAATCCGCGCGCGCGATTCGAGACAAAACGCGTCGGCGAGTTCGATCGCGCCTGATTGGCCATGCTTAGTAGCCAGCATGTGCGCACGCGTGCACGTGGCTCCCATCGCGTACAGCTCGGCGCCGATGTCAACGGCGCGAAAGAGCACCATCTGGCGCTTTTCCAGGCCGGGCCCGAATCGCACCATCGCGTGGAACAGTGACCTGCCGAGCCGCTTGGCCGTGCGCGCGACGAAACGCAGATGTCGCGCAAGCCGACCGAACTCGCCGAACGTCGCCAGCGACGGCAGCCACGTCCCCGGGTACCACGTGAGATAAAACGGCGCGGCCTTGAACGCCGCGGAGATCCTCTCGCCCATTGTGGATTTTGGCGAGACGATCGGGAACGCCAACGCGAAATGCTTGTCCACCGCCTCGCGTGCGATGAAGAGCCGCATGATTTCGCTCGAACCTTCGAAAATCAGGTTGATGCGCGCGTCGCGCATCACGCGCTCGATCGGGATCGGCGGCTCGCCGCGCTCGCGCAGCGAATCCGCAGTTTCGTAACCGCGGCCGCCGCGGATCTGCAGCGCATCATCCACCATGTGCCAGTGCGTCTCGGTGTTCCAGAGCTTGCCGATCGCGGCTTCGAGCCGAATATCTGCGCCACTTTCGTAGAGACCGGTCGTCTGCATCGCCACCGAATCGAGCGCGAGCGTATTCGCAGCCATGCGCGCGATCTTCTGCGCGACCGCATCGTGGTACCCCACCGGCTGGCCCCACTGAACGCGCTCGCTAGCCCAGTCACGCACCCAGCGCAGCATGGCCTTCGCGCTACCGGCTACGCTTGCCGGAATCGTGAGGCGCCCGGTGTTGAGGGTCATCAGGGCGAGCTTCAATCCCTTCCCCTCGCCCCACAGAAGATTATCGGCCGGCACGCGAACGTTCGTGAACTTCATCCAGCCATTCTCGAGCGCTTTGAGCCCCATGAAGCGGCAGTGCTGCAGCACTTCCACGCCGGATGAGTCGACTTCGACCACGAATGCCGTGATCTGGCGGCGCGACTTGCCGTTCACGATCAGGTCGGGCGTGCGGGCCATAACGACCATCAGTTCCGCGCGCGTGCCGTTCGTGCACCAGAGTTTCTCGCCGTTCAGAATCCACGCCGAACCGTCTTCGGTTGGAGTGGCAGTCGTGATCATTTTTGCCGGATCGCTCCCCACGTCGGGCTCGGTCAGAGCAAATGCGGTGATCGCTCCCTTGGCGATTCGCGGAAAGAACCGGCGCTTCTGTTCGTCCGTCCCCACGAGCGAGAGCGGCTGCGGCACGCCGATGCTCTGCGAGGCGGAGACGAGCGCCGAGAGCGATCCGCACTTTGCAGAGATCAGCGCGAGGGCTTCGACGTACGAGCGAATCGACAGGCCAAGGCCGCCGTAATCCTTCGGAATCTTGATCCCGAACGCGCCGATGTCGCGTAAGTGCTGGACGTCTGTTTCGCGGATGTGGCCAGTGCGATCTACTTCGTCGGCATCGTAGTCGCGGAGAAAAGCGCGCAGTGCGTCGAGGAACGGGCCCGCGCGCTCAGCCTCGGCGGCGCTTCCTTCGGGATGCGGATGAATGCGAGAGATGTCGAACTTGCCGAGGAACAGGTCGCGCACGAAACTCGGACGCTCCCACTCAGTCTCACGGGCGCCCTCGGCGACGTCGCGTGCTTCATCGGCGCTTACAGCATTGCGCGACGACGCGTCGGCTGAGGCCGCCTGTCCGCCGGTTCGGGTTGTGTCGGTGGTGTCTGCCATAGTCAATAAAATGCGGTCGAGTGATTGCGCGCGTGACGCCGGGCAAGCGATACCTAGCCGGATTGTACCTTGCGGGCGAGCACGCCGCCGCCGATGAGTGCGATCGCGGCAAACGCGAACCATTGAAATGCGTAGTTCGCGTGCGGGCCTTCGTCGAGCACTGGCGTCTCGACGCGTGCCGGAACGGAATCAGCGCGGAGTGCGCTGTCGGACGTCTGCATCAGCAGGTATGGCGCGATGGGCGCGCCCACCAGTCGTTCCGCCGCGCGCCGGTCGAGGCGCCGAAGCGTGCGGGTAGCACTGTCGGCGCAGCCGAGTGGGATCAAATCCGCCGAATCCGACAAGCACTGATGGGGCCAGGTTTCGACATATCCCGCCACGCTGACCGTGTCGCCTTCTCGCCAGCGTGAGAGGTCGACTGTTTTGGCGTCCGGCGAATAGACCCATCCACGATTCAGCATGAGGAGCGTGTCACTCCCCGCGATTGCGAGCGGCGTTAGGACGTTCACGCCGGGAGAACCCTTTCGCATTCGGGGCGCCCATGCGATTTCGCGCGTGTACTGGAGCACGCCAGTCACCTGTACGCGCCGATAGTGTCCCACCCCGGTGTCGGCAGGCAGCACGGTCTCCGAAAGCTCGGGTTCGCTGAGCCGCGACATCAGCACGGCGTTGTAAGCCCGGCGTTCCGCGAGTCTGTCGAGCTGCCACAGTCCCAGTCGCGCGCAGCCTGCCGCCACTCCGATGGCGACGATGATCGTGGCGATGAACAAGCGGGAAACGGGCAACTAGAGTCCGGGTCTTGGGCTGACATGAATCTACTCGGGCGAAACGGCCGGTTCGCTGGAGGAGCGCCGGAAACGGCGCCCTTTTTTTTGTCTGTAGCGGTCGTAGTTCACAACTCTCAGAACAGCCCGAGCTGCTGCGCCATCTGCTCCGGTCTGACCATCGGCAGCCCCAGCCCCTCCTGCAGCATCCGGATGGACGCAGGACTGTGCCCGGCGAAGTGATTGTTCACGTATCCGTACGCGGTCTTCACCCGCTTTGTGAGCGCGCGAAGCGTCCCGATCCAGTGCGCAAGTTCCTTGGACCGGTCCACCTGGATGCGCGAATAGTCGATGATCGAACGGTCGGGGCCCATCCACCGCAGATACGCGAAGTCGCTCGTCGGCTCCTCCGCGAGTTTGAGCAACACGTTCCGCGGAATCCAGCGACCGTCTGAGAGAGCGAGCGCCACGCGGTGCTCCTTCAGCAGCGCCAACACGCCTTCATTGATCCAGCCTCGCTGACGGAACTCAACGGCGAAGTTCATGTCCGGCGGGAGGAGCGGCAGGAACGACGCCAGCGCCGGCAGCTCCGCCGGCCCGAAGTCCGGCCCGAGCTGCACGAGGATCGGTCCGAGCTTGGGCCCGAGCTCGCGCGACACATCGAGAAAGGCGAGCAACAAGTCGCCGGCATCGCGTAGCCGCCTCTCATGCGTGATTTCTTGCGGAAGCTTGAGCGTGAATGTGAAATGATCCGGCGTGCGCTCTGCCCAGCCACGCACGGTCTTCGCCGGCGGAATGGCGTAGAACGTAGAGTCCACCTCGACCGTGTCGAACGCTCTCGCGTACAT
This sequence comes from Gemmatimonadota bacterium, assembly GCA_027622655.1. GTDB lineage: Bacteria > Gemmatimonadota > Gemmatimonadetes > Gemmatimonadales > Gemmatimonadaceae > Fen-1231. The sequence goes on from JAQBYI010000017.1 coordinate 30,019, forward strand.
CGAGAGGTAGCCGGGCGGGCGCGTACCGCTCGGGTAGAACGGTCCCACCCACGCGTTGTAGTTCCATCCCTGCGCTCCAAGTCGGATCATGCAAGCCACTCCTCACGCCTCACCCCGTCTCCTCGCTCGTCACTCATCGCGTCCGCCTCACTCATAACTAGCCCTCCTCACCACGCAATATCCTCCGCACGACTTCTGCATCAATGTTTCCCCCGCTGACAATGCACGCCACGCGCGCCACCTCAAGCGATGCGCCGCGCACACCATTCACTCGCCCGCCGAGTGCTGCTGCAACGGTCGCGGCGCCAGCACCTTCGGCGATTACGTTCGCAGTCTCCGCCATCAGTCGCAACGCGACCGCGACCTGTGCAACCGTCACAACCACCGTGCCGGCAATAAGCCCTGGCACCAACGGCCATATCTCGTCCGAAAGACGGTCGCTTCCCATTCCGTCAATGAAGGTCCTTGTGCGGTGCACAACGACCGGCTTCCCGGCGGCCAGCGAAGCCGTGAGCGGTGCCGCTGTTTCGACTTCGACCGCGTAAACCTTCGTCCGGGGACTCACTTCACGCAGCGCCGCTGCGATTCCGCAGGCGAGCCCTCCCCCGCCCCACGGAACCAGCACCGCATCAAGGTCGGGGGCATCCTCGGCCAACTCGAGTCCGATCGTCCCATTGCCGGCCATCACGTGCGTGTCGGCAAATGGATGCACCATCAATCCCGTCATGCCGGGATGCGAGCGCGAAAGCATGGCGTTCCACCACGCGTCGAACGGCACCGGAATCACCTCAGCACCGAGCGCAAGGACGGCGTCGGTCTTGGTGCGCGACGCATGCTCCGGCACGACCACGCGACACAGAATGTCGCGTTCGCGGGCACACCATGCCACGCCCTGCGCCATGTTCCCCGCGCTCGCCGTCCAGACGCCGCCTGCAAGCTGCTCATCCGATGCGTTCGCCATCGCGTTCGCCGCGCCACGGATTTTGAACGACCCGATTGGCTGCGTGTTCTCGAGCTTCAGATAGAGCTCGGCAGCCGGGCTGCCGCGGAGCTGGGGAATCGGGCGAGTGTCGACCGAGGGAACCGAGCGACTTCCGGCGTCGAACCGACTGAGCTCCGTCCGCTTCGCCACCGACGCGATGCGAAGACGCGCAGCCTGAATCGCGGCTCCGGTTGGAAGATCTATCGTCCCAGCCATCGCGGATAGTAGCCCAATCCGCTGACGCGCAACAACTTACGCGCCCCCTGACACTCGCATATCAAAATGATATTATTTTGCCATTCCTCAACCTGAGTCAATGACATGTTCCGTGAATCCGAATACCGCGTTGCAAACGGCCTTCCGGCGCTCCTCTTTCTCCTCACGATCGTTGCGTTGGCGATCGCGGGGCTGATCAAGGGCGGCAATGACCAAGCGGTGGTCATCGTCATCAGCTCCGTTCTGGTGCTGATCGTTGCCTCGATCATGCTCGGCGGGCTCTTCATCGTGAACCCCGGCGATGCGAAGGCCCTCGTGCTGTTCGGCGACTACCGTGGCACGGTGAAGAAAGCCGGCTTCTGGTTCGCGAACCCGTTCCTCACCAAGAAGCGAATCTCGCTCCGCGTGCGGAACTTCGAGACCGCCAAGCTCAAGGTGAACGACGGCCGAGCGAACCCGATCGAGATCGCGGCGATCGTCGTGTGGAAAGTGGTCGAGACGGCCGAGGCGCTCTTTGAAATTGACGATTACCAGAAGTACGTCCACGTGCAGAGCGAGAGCGCGGTGCGTGCCGTGGCGCAGGGGTATCCCTACGATTCCCATTCCGACGACGAACATTCGCTGTCCACGCACACGGCCGAAGTCTCGAAAGCCCTTCAGCTGGCGCTGCAGGATCGGTTGAAGCAGGCGGGCGTGGAAATTATCGAAGCTCGCATTTCCCACCTGGCGTATGCGCAGGAAATCGCGCAGGCCATGCTCCGCCGGCAGCAGGCCACGGCGATCATCGCAGCGCGCTACAAGATCGTTGAGGGCGCTGTCGGGATGGTCGAAAACGCGCTCGAGATGCTTTCGGCCAAGAAGATCGTGCAGTTCGACGAAGAACGGAAAGCGCAGATGGTGTCGAACCTGCTCGTGGTACTCTGCTCCGAGCGGGACGCCAGCCCGATCATCAATGCCGGCTCGATCCACCAGTAAGAAACTCCTGACCGCTACGAGAGATGACAGCGTAATTCATGGCTGAGCGAAAGGCATTCCTGATTCGCGTTGACCCGGCGCTGCTGACAGCACTGCAGCGCTGGGCCGACGACGATCTGCGCTCGCTCAATGCCCATATCGAGTATCAGCTGCGCGATGCACTGCGGCGCGCGGGACGCATGCCACAAACCACAGAGCGCGCCGATGATGACGCGCCGAGCCAGAAGAAATGATGTTCATCCACGTTCCTTCCGCGAATCCACGCAGCGGGGGCAGCGAGCACCCACCAACGGAGGCCGAGTCGGAGGCCGAGTCGGAGGCCGAGTCGGAGGCCGAGTCGGAGGCCGAGGAACAGCGACCGATCGCGCTGGCCGTCATTGCGGCGGTCGTGTCGATCTTCGCGATCGTGGCGATGCTGGTGTTGTGGTCGCGCACGGCGACCGCTCAAGGCGTATCCGCCGCCACGTCGACCCAGTCCGCCGGCGAAGACAGGGGCGGGTTCGCACTGATCAGAGGAACCGACACGCTGGTCATCGAACGGTTCATCCGTACGTCCACAGCCCTGCAGGGAGCCCTCCGCATCCAGGGCGCTCCCCGAATCGAGTACTACGCCACGCTCGGCGCCGGCGAAATGGTGCAGTCGTTCACACTGTCGGCGTGGGCGCCCGGCGCGGCCGACGACGCCCCACCGGCCCAGCGCATCACGATGACCGCGCACGAAGACACCATCATTGCTCAGACGCCGAGCGGCGTGCAGCGCATTCCGTCGAAATTTGGTGCCGTACCCGTCATCAATAATTCGCTCGCGCTAACCGAGATCTTCACGCGCCGCGCGCGCGCCAGCGGCGGGAGCGGCGAGTTCCCGTGGTTCGCCGTGGCAGGTGGCGCCACGATTCCCGTGACTGTCACGCCGAATGGCCCTGACTCTGCGCTGCTCGTTGTCGCCAACCAGCCCCACCGGCTTTCCGTTGATGCCGTCGGCCGCATCATGGGCGGATCGATCCCGTCGCAGACAATCCGGATTGCCCGACTTGGGCCCGACGCGGCGAGCGGAATGACGCTCGCACCGCCGGCCGACGTTGATGTTGTGAAGCCGGACTATTCGGCCCCGCCGGGCGCGCCTTACACGGCGGAAGAAGTCGTGGTGCACGGCCCGGCCGGTATCACGCTCGGCGGAACGCTCACACGGCCCAGCGGCTCGGGCCCCTTCCCTGCCGTCGTGACGATTTCAGGATCGGGCCAGCAGGATCGCGACGAGTTCATTCCACTCGCTGGCGGCGTGCGGCTCTTTCGCCAGATCGCCGATACGCTTTCGCGCCGCGGCATCGCTGTGTTGCGACTGGACGATCGAGGGCTCGGTGCCTCCGGCGGAAACGCGATGACCAGTACCACTGCCGACTTCGCAGACGATACCCGCGCCGCCGTTGCGTACCTCCGCACGCGCCGCGACATCGACGGCGCGCGCATCGCGCTACTTGGCCACAGCGAAGGCGGGATGATCGCGCCGATGGTGGCGGCCACGGATTCCAGACTCGGGGCGATCATCATTCTCGCCGGCCCGGGGTCGAAGGGGTCTGAGATCAGCAAAACGCAGAACCGCTACGCCGTCGACGCGGCGGAATCGCTCAGCCAACACGAGAAGGATTCGATCTACGCCTGGGCGGTCAAGCAGATCGACGAGACGGTGCCGACCAACCCGTGGATCAAGTTCTTCTGGTCATACGACCCCGCGCCGACGGCGCGAATGGTCAAGGCCCCCGTCCTCATCGTGCAGGGCGAAACCGACCGGCAGGTTCCCGCGGCCGAGGCCGAAAAGTTGGCGGGGTTGATTCGCGCGGGCGGCAACCGCGACGTCACCGTCCGTCTGCTGCCGAACGTGAACCACCTCTTTCTCGACGATTCGGACGGGAGTTTTTCGAACTACAACAAGCTCCCGTCAAACAAGGCCGGTCCTCAGGTGCTTGGTACGATCGCGGATTGGGCCGTGGCCAGGCTCGCGACGAAATCGACGCCCTGAGGGCTCTAGCGCTTTCGGCGCGCCGAACTTCGGCCGGATGCGCCCGCGCTGCGCTTCGTGTGGACGGCCGCAGCCTCGCCCTCGACCCACACGTTTGCGGCGGCAGCCGGTGAGATCGTCCGCTGCTTCCGATCGACTGTCACGACGATCGGCCCGTCGAACGCCTCTCGCGAGACCACGCGAACGCTTGCGCCCGGCCGAATTCCGCGCGCGGCGAGGTATCGCAGCAGCGTCGCGTCGCGGTCGCTCATTCGCGAGACGCGAGCCGTAGCGCCCACTTCGAGCGAAGCGAGACTGCCGAAGCGCCGTTCATCCACCTTCCCTTCAACGGTTGGAATCGGCGCACCGTGTGGATCGGCCGTCGGATTTCCAAGGTCGTGGGCCATACGTTCAATGAGTTCGGTGCTTGCCGCGTGCTCGAGCCGCTCGGCCTCGTCGTGGACGTCATCCCACGCGAAGCCCAATCGCGAGACGAGGTAACTCTCGATGATTCGGTGGCGGCGTATGAGTTGCAGCGCCACGGCGCGCCCCGATTCCGTGAGTCGCGTGCCGCGATATCGCTCCGTGTGCACCAGTCCGAGCCGCGCAAGGCGTTGCAGCATTCCGCTCACGCTGGCCGCGGCAATACCGAGACGCGACGCCACCGCGTTGGTTCCGGCCGCAGCATCGCCCTGTTCGAGTTCGTAGATCGCTTTCAGGTAGTCTTCGGCCTGTCCCGTGAGCTCGGGAGCTTGCTGCGCGGCATGGCGTCGCCCTCCCGGTTCCGCTCTACTCATTCGTCGCCGTCCGGCCGCTGCCGAACCATCAGCACGGGCACGAGCGTGCGATGCCTGACCGCCTCCGCTACGCTGCCGAACAGGAAGTCCTTCACCCAGCGGTGTCCGTGCGTCGCCATCGCGATGAGATCGCACTTCTCGCGGTCGGCGGCTTCGGTGATTTCCTTCGTCGGGTCGCCGCTGGCGAGCACCGCGTCCACTTGCAGCCCTTCAGCGGCGAGGCGAGCGGTCGTTTCGTTCAAGTACGCTCGGTCCTTCCTCATCTCTTCCGATTCGCGCAGTTCCAGAGTCTTGAGATTGCGCGCTGCAAACCCGTCGGCGACGTGAATGAGGACGAGGCTCGCGCCATCGTGCCTCGCCAGCCGGGTTACGTGCTCCAGAATGGCGCGGTCGGTCTTCGTGTTCTCCAGCGGCACCAGAATGCGCTTGTACATGGCGTTTTAAGTGAGCCACTCGGTGAAGGTCTGAAACAGGAGCCACGCGTTTAGCGTCACGATGACGATCGCGACGGTCCATGCCAGCACCTTGAGCCATCCGGAGTTAACGAACTCCCCCATTTTGGCACGTTCGGACGTGAATTGCACGAGGGGGATCACGGCGAACGACAGCTGGAGCGAGAGGATCACCTGGCTGAGTACCAGCAGCTTGGCCGTTCCGCTCTCTCCATACGCGACCGAAACGATCACCGCCGGCACGATCGCGATCGCACGCGTAATCATGCGGCGCAGCCACGGCCGGAGACGAATGTCGAGAAAACCTTCCATGACGATCTGCCCGGCAAGCGTCCCCGTAATCGTGGCATTCTGGCCGCTCGCCAGCAGTGCGAGCGCAAACACGGTGCTCGCTCCGGTAACGCCGAGCAGAGGCGTCAGAAGCTTGTGCGCATCCTGAATCTCGGCTACAGCGGTGTTTCCCGTCGTGTGGAACGTCGCAGCGGCAACGATGAGAATCGCCGCGTTGATGAACAGTGCGAACGAGAGCGCGATTGTGGAATCGATGAACGAGTAGCGCACGGCCTCGCGCTTGCCCGCGGGTGTCTCGTCGTACTTGCGAGTCTGTACGATGGACGAATGCAGATAGAGGTTGTGCGGCATGACCGTTGCGCCGAGTATGCCGATTGCGATGTAGAGCTTCAATGGATCGCTGATGATCGACGTGGTCGGAATGAAGCCGGCGAACAGATCGGCGTAGTCCGGCTGCGAGATCATGATCTCAAAGAAAAAGCAGGCGCCGACCGTCGCCACGAGCGTAATGACGATCGCTTCGAGCATCCGGAAGCCGCGATTCTGCAGGAGCAGGATGATCATCACGTCGGCGGCGGTGATGATGATGCCCCAGGTGAGGGGAATGCCGAAGAGCAGGTTGAGCGCGATGGCCGACCCGATCACCTCAGCGAGGTCGCAGGCTGCGATGGCAATCTCGCAGAGGACCCAGAGGCCCATCGCGACCGGTTTCGAGTAGTGGTCGCGGCACGCCTGCGCGAGATCACGTCCCGTTACGATGCCGAGTTTGGACGCGAGCCCTTGCAGCACCACCGCCATCAGGTTGGAAATGAGGATGACGGAGAGGAGCGCGTACCCGAACTGTGAGCCGCCTGCGAGATCGGTGGCCCAGTTCCCCGGATCCATGTAGCCGACGGCCACCATATACCCCGGGCCCGCGAACGCGAGCACCTTGCGCCACCAGATGGCGTGATTGACCGGGATGGTGCGATAGGCCTCGGCGAGCGACGGTGCGTTTCGGGCGCGACGCCAGCCGGTGCCCCTGCCGTGCGTCGGAATTACGCTCGACTGCGGGGCGCCGTCTGCGGAATCGTGCTCTGCGCCCGGACTGGAATCAGGCGCGACGCCTTGCTCCGGCGTGTCCGCTGAAGGATCCGAGTTCGGAGGGCCTGGCTGCATACCTTCCATAAACGTATTTTAGTACGTACTAACTTTTCTGCAAGGGCTCGCCAGGTCGGATCTGCGGCCTAGAAATACGTGGCCAGCGACAGGAGCAGAGCGGCGCGGTTGCCGAGGTTGTTGAAATCGTCGCGTACGCGGCCGCGTACGTAGTCCAGCTTCAGCACCGACTCGGCGGTCGGCCTGAAGTTCACGCCCGCCGTGAACTGGATGCGACTGTCGCCGGGAAGGGCTGTATTGAAGTCGACAGCGTCCCAGCGGACCTTGGCCGCGAAAGTTGATGCCGGCAACGTCCGTACCAGGCCGCGTCCGAATTCGCGGATCGCTTCCACAAAGATGCCTCGTTGACTCCCGGAATAGATGCCAGCCAGCCCCGGAGGAATCTGAACGGTCGCGCGGGCCGCCTCGCCTTGCACTCGCGTCCCGCCAATCATCGCGTCGAAATCGACAACGGCGACGGTCGCGTTACGGCGGTCGTCCACGATCACGCCTTCCGTTTCAAAGACGTTGTATGCGCCGTGGTGCGCCGACACACCCAGCTCGAGCGCCGGGCGCGGGCTCCACGCCACGCGACCGACGAATGCCGGCGACGCGTTGTTGTCTTCGAAGTTACCGCGGCCGAGCGGAAGGCGCGTTCCGTCCTCGGCATTCGTAATCAGCCCGTCGTTGAATCCGTTGGTCGCATATACCTCGTACGTCACCCGTCCGCCGGAACCGACGCGGAACTGGCCAAGCGCACCGAACCCGGGTTCGGAGAGTGCCACTCCGATAAGTTCGGTTGATACCAGTGGGCGATCGGTGAACTCATTGAGCGGGCTGTCGTGCGAGAGGTTGAACCGGCCGAGCGGCGAAAGAATCATCCCGGCACGGAACGCCAGCGACGGGTGAATCCGGAGGTCGATAGCCGCGAACTCGACCTTTACTTCCTCGCCACCCTCCTCGAACTCGAGCTCGGACGCGAACCGCACGACATCGCTGACGCGCGCGCTCGCGAAGAGGTTGAAGCGTTTCGCCACGAAACCCGACTCCTCATTGGCGCCGTCGGCACGTTCGTAACGCGCGTGCGCCTCCGCGTACCCGCCGAACGCGGTGCGCGACCCGAGTCGGTTTTCAAACGGCTTGTCGTACACACCGCCTCGCACAAACGGCCGATCGCCCGTGTCGGCCTGCGCGCCCGTTCGCGACGTATCGCGCTGTTGTGCGGCCACCGGCGTGGCAATCAAGTGGAGCACGACCGCGCCGGTGATGACAATCGCACCCAGCGCAGCCAACCCGACGCAAACGCGAATGATGGTGCGCGTCATGGCGTGCCTCGCAGGTCAATCACCAGGCTCTGGCCGCTCACGGTTGCGGCGAACCGCTGCAGCGCGCGCTCGGCCGGCCCCTCAATGACGACGCCCTCACGCGTGTACTGCGACCCGTGACACGGACATTCCAGCCGGTCCCCTGCGACCTCGACTGTACAACCGCGATGCGTGCAGATCGGCGAGAGCACGACATAGCGGCGCTCCCCCGCGTGCAGCACCAGAAGTGGATCCGACATCCCGGCCACCTGGATGGCAACTGCGCCGTCGGGCCTCGCGAGTTCGGGGTGCTCATTGAGCGCGAGCGAAACGCGGCCGTCGATAGCCGTGACTGGACGCACCATCACCGACGCGCACCCCGATATCGCGGCGCAGGCCAGTGCGCCGCCACAGACACCGACAAATCCGCGGCGGTCCATACCTCGCGCCTCGGCAATCAATGGGCCTGCGCCTGAGACCAGCGCCGTCACCGTGACTCCACGAAGTCGAGCAACGCCGCCCGCTGAGCAGCGCTCAGCGCTGCGAAGGCCGTTCGCGAGCTGAGTCCTTCGCCGGCGTGCTGGAGGATCGCCTCCTCCACGGATCGCGCCCGCCCATCGTGCATCAGGAACGCCTGGCCGTGGAGAAACTGGCGCATCAGCCGCAGTCCCCAAAGCGGCGTCGTACGCCACTCACGTCCGGTCGCACTTCCGTCGGGGCGATTGTCCGCGAGTGCGTCACCCATGTCGTGCAGCAGCATGTCGGAATAGAGCGGCACACTCTTGTGAGCCAACGCCGACAGCTTGTGCGCGCCGGTCGTCAGCGTTGGCGTATGACAGAGTGCGCACCCGATCGAAGTGAAGAGCGCTTCACCCTCGGCGCGCGCGGCCGTCAGCGCTCCGGCCGCCGGCGGCGCGAGTGCGCGGATGTAGTGCACGACTGCCTGAACCGTTGACGTCGGCACTTCGGGATCCGGCGCCGCATCGAGCGCGTCGATCGGTAGTCCCGACATCGGGTTCCGATTCTCGGTCGGACGGAACTCCGAAGTAATGCCGATGTCCTGATGGTACGCTTCGACAGTTTGCTCGAGCAGCGACGATGTCTGCGCCTTGCGGCCGAACCGGCCGAGTTTGAGTCCGGTGCCGGCACCCGGCTCCGACGCGGGCACATACGCGCCGGCGAACACCCAGTTCGGTCGGCCCGAAATGCCGTCGCCGTTCGCGTCATCGGGATCGGCGAGTGCGACGATTGTCGCCTCTGGAATCGCCTCGATCAGTCCGACGCCAAACACAGGCGGCGGCAGCCGAACTGAGACCGCAACGCCCGCCGGCACCGGTTCGGGCTGTGCACCGGGAATCGCCCTGTCCTGAATTTGCGGACCGCCGAGTTCGGAAAGAAAACCGTCGGCAGCGGAGCCGATGCGCGAGAGGGAGTTCTCGAGCCGCCCGCGCCCGTCGCCGCTATGGCACGAAGCGCAGGACACATTATTGAACACGGGCCCAAGCCCGGAGGCTGGGCTGAACCGGCGGCCGAACTCGGCGTCACCGCGAACGAACGCAGCGCGTTCGCCGGCCGTGAGGCCCTCGACCGGTGCGTCGAACGTGTCGCCCTCGCCGGGTGCGCTGGTAAGCAGGTCGGCGCACGCGAAGCTTCCCACCGCCACGGCACAGGCCAGGGCGGAGCGGGCCAGAAGGCGGATGGGCAGAGATCGCAAAGTTAGCACGTACTAACTATTGCATTCTCGTGCCCTAATATCAAGCCCCGCTGGTTCATACTGCGGAACCGCGGAAAACGCGCGGAGAACTGCACGGAGACTCGCAGAGACGGCTACTACACCCCAGGGTGCGTACGCGAGTGCACCAACTGCGCGCGGGGATTCGCTAGTTTGACGCCTATGATTCGACCCACGGTAGCCGCGTTTGCCCTCTCCGCCGGCGCGCTCTCAGCCCAGCAGACTGCCGAGTCCGTGCTTCGCGTGCGAGTGACGAGCGAATCCGCTCCGGTCGCGAGCGCGATTGTGCGTACGGGCAGCACCGCGCAGATAACCGACGCCAGCGGAACAGCGACGCTGCGCGTGGCGCCCGGCGCAATCGTGCTGACGATTTCGCGACTGGGCTTTCGGCCTGACACCGCACGTTTCGTGCTTTCGCCCGGCGCCGACACGACTGTCGTCATCCAACTCGTTGCGGCCGTTTTCCGAGCCGAGGCCGTGGTGGTGGGCGCCACGCGCGCCGAGCGGCGGGTCGAGGACACACCCATCCGCGTCGAGATCGTGGACGAGGACGAAATCCTCGAGAAGGGCGCGATGACGCCGGGCGACATCACGATGCTCCTGAACGAGACGCCCGGGCTTCGGGTGCAGACCACATCGCCGTCGCTGGGCGGGGCCGGCGTGCGCATTCAGGGACTCCGAGGCCGGTACACTCTGCTCCTCGCTGACGGCCTTCCATTGTATGGCGGCCAGTCCGGCGGGCTTGGGCTGCTCCAGATTCCGCCGGTCGATCTGGCGCGCGCCGAGATCATCAAGGGCACCGCGTCGGCTCTCTACGGCCCCTCGGCGCTCGGCGGCGTGATCAACCTTATCTCGCGACGCCCGGGCGACGGCCCCGAAACCGAGCTGTTGCTGAACCAGACGTCGCGAAGCGGCACCGACGCGATCCTGTTCGCCGCCAGGCCGTTCACGCGCGAAGGATGGGGCGGCACACTCCTCGCTTCGGCGCACCGGCAGGATCGCACCGACATCGACCGCGACGGCTGGGCCGACATGCCGAAATACGAGCGCATCGTGCTGAGGCCGCGGCTCTTCTTCGATGACCGTGTAGGACGATCCCTGTTCGCCACCGCCGGCCTCACGGTCGAGGACCGGTCCGGCGGAACGATGCCGGCCAGCCTTGCGCCTGATGGATCACCATTCGCTGAAGGTCTCGGCACGGTTCGGCTCGATGCCGGCGCCAGCGCGCGACGCGTTTCTGCGCGCGGCGACATGCTCGCACTGCGCGCGTCGGTGTCGGACCAGCGCCACCGCCACCGGATCGGCACGGTACTCGAGCGCGACGAGCATCGCACCGCGTTCGGCGAACTCTCGGCAACGCTGCCACGCGGCGCGACCACTTGGGTACTCGGCACGAGCTTCGAGCTCAACGACTACACAAATCGCGCCGCGCCAGGGTTCGGATACACACACTCCGCGCCTTCCGTGTTCGCCCAGGCCGACCACGACGTCTCTCGCTGGCTCATTCTCTCGGCAAACGCACGCGTGGATTCACACAATGAGTACGGCACGACATTCAGTCCGCGCCTGTCGGTACTCCTTCGCGCGCCCGACGGGCGTTTCGCAGACTGGAACGCCCGCGTTTCGGCGGGTGGCGGCACCTTCGCGCCCAATCCACTCACCGAGGACACCGAGGTCACCGGCCTCACCCCGCTCCGTCCACTCGACTCGCTCTCACCCGAACGCGCGTTCGGTACATCGGTGGACATCAGCGGACTCATTTCGCTCGGGGACGACGCACGCATCGATCTCAACTTCTCGGCGTTCGCGAGCGAGGTGACCGACGCTGTCGAGGCCGTGGACGACGTCGGCACGACGGCTGCCGGCGCGCGGTTTATGCGGCTATTGAATGCGCCCTTCGCGTCGCGCACGGCCGGTGGTGAAGTGCTCGCGCGGCTGGTCGTAGGCGACGCGCGAATCACCGCGAGCTACGGATACACCGACGCCACCGAGTGGGACGCAGAGTCTGCCTCCTCGGTGGGGCGCGTCGATTCTCCGGTCATTCCTCGGCACACGGCGGGGCTGGTGGCGACGATGGAGCGCGAAGACGAGGGACGCGCCGGACTCGAGCTCTACTATGTCGGCCGGCAGCAGCTCGACGACGATCCGTATCGCACCGAGAGCCGCGCACATTTCGTCATCGGACTCCTTGTAGAGAAGGTCATGGGGCGCGCGCGGGTGTTTCTCAACGCGGAGAACCTGCTCGACGAACGGCAGACGCGATACGATCCGCTCGTGCTTCCAACGCGTGGCAGCGGCGGACGGTGGACTACAGATGTCTGGTCGCTGCTCGAGGGGCGGACGGTGAACGGTGGAGTGCGGCTCTCGTTCTAGCAGCGCACCGCCGCCGCACTTAGCGCTTCACGCGCTCGAGTTCGGCGAGCTTCGCGCGAATCTCGTCGTCGATCTTGCGCGGCCCGGGTTCAGCCCGACCCCTGATGAACAAATAGTCCTTCCACACGCGAATCGCCCCGGCCGTGTCACCGGCGGCGAGTTTCAGGCGACCGAGGTCGCGCTGCACGGTTCCCTGTACATATGCCGTCACGTCCCAGGTTGCCGCGCGCTCAGCGGCAGCGGCGCCGCGACGCGGATCGCGCAACCGCTCCCAGCTCAGCGCCGAAATCGCGTTCAGCGCGCTCCGAAACTCAGGACCTCCGACGATGCTCGGCCCCACGCGCATCGCCGCATCGAACGCCTCGACTGCGGCCGGGTCAGGCTGCCCCGGCGTACTCACGAGTCGCACCGCATCGGCGTACAGCTTCGCGGTCGCCGCCCACTGCAGCGAGTCGCGCCGGCCTGCAGTTGCGTCGAGCCGCGCCAACGCCGCCTGCACCAGGTCGCGATCGTTGACCCGCGCGGCCCACAGACCGATGACGAACACGGGCACGCGATCGGCGAGCGTGGGTGCTCTCGACTGCCCTGTGCCAATGGCCCGGGCACGAGCCAGCTGCCCTGCGGCCTCGGAGGCCAGCGTCGAGTCACCATCGTCAAAGAGGGCTGCCAGGACGATCCCCGTCGGATCAATCGCGAGCGGATCGGAGCCCAGCCCGGCAAGGCGGTCGTGTTCACGGCGTGCCTTGTCCGGCCTCCCTTGCGACCAGAGGGCAGCGCGCATCCCAACCATGATGTTGACCCGCTGAGCCGAACTCGTCGACCGCGACAGCGCGACGTCGTACGCGTTGTCGCCGACCGGTGTCCCTCCCGTGAAGAATGCGACCATCATCAGCTCGTCGGCATTCATCTGGTTGAACCGGTCGCGGTACCGGCTGATGTCCGTCGAATCGCCTCCCATTATCTGCACGGTGAGGTCGACTTCCGGCGCCTTGAGGCCAATCGAGTCGGCGACGTGTTTCATGCGCTCAATCGACGCTCCACCCTGATTCATCTGGGCCAAGTGGAGCTTCACGTAGGACAAGTCGGGGTCGAGCGCGAGCACGCGCCGAAACCCGTTCTCGGCGCGCCGGAACGCTTCATCTCTCGACAACCCCATCGCCACGCCACGATGGAAATAGTTGTCCGCGATGAGGTACCAACCTTCGGGCCGGTCGGGGACCTGCTGGACAAGGCGCTCCCGCAGGTCGCTGACTTCGCGCAGTGAGAGTGGATGCCCGGCAAACGTCGCCGGCGTCGACATGTGCAGGACGATCGAATCGCGGGGACCCAACTTGTCGCGATGCCGGTACGCAATCGCCAGTCCGTTGGCTGCGCCCAGGTTGATCGGGCTCCAGCTCTGAGCCGTGTTGAGACCCATCGCGGCGAGCGCGAAGGTCGAGTCGAGCCCAAGTGCCGTCGAGAACGACTGATGGGCATCGAGAAACCGGCTTTCGCGCATCTGCTGCTGCCCCACCAGATACGCGCGGAGCGCCGCGGCGGGCACCGCCTGGAGCTGGCTCAGGCGGTCAGCCGACTCGCCCGCACGAAGACTCAGCAGCTGTCCCGCGAGGCGAGTCGCGAGCACCGCGATACTATCGGCCGGGCCCTTTACCTGCGCCTGCACCGGCTGGCCGCCGCTCTCGCTCGACGAAACAAGCGTCGCCGAAACGACGAGGTCGGCCCCCGCGGCGACGATGCTGCCGCGCAGGATCTGGCCGGCACCGACTTCTCTCGCGAGTGTTCGCGCTTCTTCTTCAGTCAGCCCCTGGTCGGCGCCGCCGCGCCGTTTCCACTGGGCGATGATCGTCTGAGACGCCACCGCTCGTGGGCCCGCTTCGCCGGTGAGATTCGCCTCGAGAACGTTGACGATCCCTTCCTTGAGGTACGCGTGGTCGGGGCCACCACTGTACTCGAACGGCAGCACAGCGACGACGTTCGAGTCTGGGCCGGAGCCACCACGAATCGCCTTCGCCGCGTACCAGGCCGAGACCGCCAGCGCGAGCATGGCGACGATCGTGAGTCCCGTCACCAAACGGTTCTGGTTACGCGATGCATTGACGCGCACCCGTGTCTGCCCGGTCGGCGGAACGCCGGCCGCGGGCGTCATCCCCATGGCCGGCGACATCCCACCGGTTGGCGTCGCAATTCGTTCGAGCTCGCTCACGACTTCTTCGGCCGACTGATACCGGTCGCCGGGCTGCTTGAGCAGGCACTTCGCAATCAGCGCGTTGAGCGCGGGCGGCACCGATTGACGCCGAACCGAAACCGCCGGCGGCACCTCGGTCACGTGCGCGGCGAGAACTTCCTGCGGCGTGCGCCGTACGAACGGCGGCTCGCCGGTGAGCATCTCGTAGCCCATCACGCCAAGCGCATAGATGTCGGCGCGGTGATCCACGTGCGGATCTGCGGCGGCCTGCTCGGGCGCCATGTACGCAGGCGTTCCGAGCGCCACCCCCAGCGTCGTGATCGCGTTGCGACCGGTGGACTCGCTGATTGCCTTGGCGACGCCGAAATCAGCGACGAGTGCGTGGCGCCCGCTCAAGAGCACGTTGTCGGGCTTGATGTCGCGGTGCACGACGCCGTTGCGGTGCGCGGTATGCAACGCGTCCGCGACTTCGCGCAGAATCCGGATCACGTCGCCGATGGGAAGTCCGCCTTCGCGCGTGATGCGCGCGCGCAGCGACTCGCCCTCGACGTACGGCATCACGTAGTAGAGGAGCCCGTCGGCAACGCCGGAATCGTGGACGGTCAGAATATGCGGGTGCTGCAGGTTGGCCGCGGTCCTGATCTCGCGCGTGAAGCGCTCGGCGCCGAGCGTTTCCGCGAGCTCGGGCTTGAACACCTTGATCGCGACGTTCCGCTCGTGCTTGATATCGCGGGCCAGGTACACGGTTGCCGCACCGCCCTCGCCGAGTTCGCGCTCGACGAGGTACGTGTCCTTCAGGGCGTCACGGATGCGGGCAAGGACTGCGGCGCTCAGGCGGTCTCCGGGCTCGGGCGGGGGAACAGCCAATGATGGGGCAACCATTCGAGTGGGGCAAGTCCGGTGTTCGCAACGAGGGCCGGTCGTACTGCAGGAACCGCGGTTCCGCAGTAGTACTCTCGGCCCGGCGAGAACCCGTGCGCCTAGCCAGCGCCGGCTGCGCACGATAATCTCTGAAATCGCCTCAACCGGACCGAATCCATGCGCCTGACCCATTTCGCCCGCGCGGCGTTTGCCGTGGCTATCTGCTCGACCCTCGCTGCGGCGCAGCGCGGCGGAGGCAACGCACAGAACGCAGCGAACACCAACCCGCAAACCAACCTCCCGTACGCCGCGCCGAGCGCTGACCCGGTGTCGAAGTGGACGCCGCCGGCGTCTGTCGGTCGCCAGCTCACGCTGAACGACCTGATTACGTGGAAGGGAGTGCGAGGCCCGCAGCTATCCAACGACGGCAAATGGTTCGCTTACATCATCGCGCCGAACGAAGGTGACGGCGAAGTGGTGGCGCGCGGAACCGCCGCGGGCGCGCAGGAAATGCGGTTCCCGATCGGCGCAGTGGCCGGCGGCGGTGGGCGCGGTGGCGCAGGCGGCGTTTCCATATCAGGAAACAACCGCTGGCTCGCGTTCAACGTGCTTCCCGGTTCAGACACAACCGGCCGAGGCGCCCGTGGCGGGCGCGGTGCTGGTGGAGCCGCGGGCGGTGCTGGCGCGGCGGCGGCTAACGCGTCGCCAAAGCTCGCCGTTGTTGATCTCACGAACGGCAGCAAGCGCGAATACGAGAGCGTTCGCGCGTTCCGTTTCGCTGGTGACAACTCCAACTGGGTCGCGATTCATCATGCGGTGTCCGGGGGTGGCGGCGCGGCTGCGGGCGGCGCTGCGGCCGGTGGACGTGGCGCTGGTGGGCGCGGTGCGGGCGGAGGCGGTGGCGCGGCGGCCTCTATGCTCGAGCTCGTTGATCTCGCCGGTAGCGGCATTCCGATGCAGATCGCAAACGTTTCCGAGTTCGAGTTCAATACGGCCGGCACGTGGGTGGCGTACGCGGTGAGCGTTCCCGACCAGATTGGCAACAGCGTCCAGTTGCGTGAGCTCGCCAGCGGCGTGACACGCCCACTCGACGTGCAGAAAGCATCGTACCAACGCATCACGTGGGGTGATTCCAGCTCGGCGCTCGCGGCGCTTCGCGTTGTGAGAGACACGGCCGGCGGAGACGACCAGACGACCGTCGTCGCGTGGATGAACGCGGTGGCGATGAACGCCAGGCCGGTGGAGATCGGCGCGACGTCGGCGGGAGTAATGGGCGGCCTGGTCGTGAGCACTGATCGTGCTCTCCAATGGGGCGACGGACAGACGAAACTCTACTTCGGCCTTCGTGAGGCACGCCCACCGCGCGATACGCCGGCGGGCCGTGGCGGCGTACCGCCGAGCACGGCACCGGCTCCCGGTGCAGGTGCCGGTGGTCAGATCGCGGCCGCACCGCAGACCGACGCCGAAGTTCCGTCGCTCATTCTCTGGCACTGGAAGGATCCGCGCACTCAGAGCACGCAGCAGGTGCAGGAGACGCAGGACCGCGCGTTCAGCTACCTCGCCGCGTACGACTTTGCCGGCCGGAAGGTGACAAAGCTGGCCGATGACCGCGTGCGAAACGTGTCGGTCGGCCCGAAGGACACGTGGGGCGTGGGCATCGATATCGCCGACTACGAACGCGACCAGAGCATTCGCGGCTTCTCATACGGCGACGTCTATGCGGTGAACATCGGCACAGGCGAGCGAAAAGTCGTGCAGAAAAAGGTTCCGGGCGGCGGCGGGCGCGGCGGTGCATCGTTCTCGCCCGACAACAACAAGTTCGCCTACTACGACACGGGCGATTGGAAAGTGTACGACTTCGCCAACGGCGCGACGACGACCGTGACCAAGGGCGTGCCAGCGCAGTTCTGGAACACCGAGGACGACCACAACCAGGTTAAGCCGGGCATCGGCGGCGGATTCGTCGGCTGGTCGAGCGACGGCAACCATCTGCTGCTGCGCGACAACTGGGACGTGTGGCGCGTGCCGGTCTCGGGCACGGGCGCGCTCAACCTCACGGGCAACGGAAAGAAGGACGAGATCCGCTATCAGGCGCGCGAGATCTTTGACCCGCGGCAGCAGGACGATGGCATTGATCTCTCCAAGCCGATCTACTTCGAGACGTACGGCGAGTGGACCAAGAAGGAAGGCCTCTCGATGGTGGACGGAATGAAGGGAGGTGCCACGCCGATCACCTTCGAAGACGCCAAGGTGGACTACCGCCGCGCGCGCGACGCGAACACGTGGGTCTACTCACGACAGACGGTCGTGAAGTATCCCGACTGGTACGCGGCAGACGACGGCATCACGGGCGAGCGTCGGCTCACCGACGCCAACCCGCAGCAGAAGGACGTCGCCTGGTCGGCGGGCGCCGTGCTCATCAACTACACGTGCGACAACGGGCTCGGACGCAGGCAGGCTGCGCTCTTCCTCCCAGCTGGATACGAGAAGGGGAAGAAGTACCCGACGCTGACGTACATCTACGAGAAACTCTCGCAGGGCATGCACGTCTATCCGGCACCGAACGCTACGCGCTACTCGAACCCGGCCGTCTACACGTCGCGCGGCTACGCATTCCTCCAGCCCGACATCGCGTACAAGCTCAACGAGCCGGGCCGGTCGGCGGTCTGGTGCGTCGTGCCGGCCGTGAAGGCAGCGATTGCAGCGGGCTATGTGGACGCCGATCGCGTCGGACTGCAGGGCCACAGCTGGGGCGGCTACCAGTCGAGCTTCATCACGACACAAACCAATATCTTCAAGACAGCCGTGGCCGGTGCACCGCTCACGGACATGACGTCGATGTTCGGTTCCATCTATTGGAACAGCGGCAACACCGATGGATCGATCTTCATCGCGAGCCAAGGCCGTTTCACGGGCGGGCCCAACGAAGTACCTGAGGCGTACGACCGCAACTCACCGCAGAAATACGCGCAGAACCTCTCGATTCCGTTCATGATCCTGCACAACGATCGCGACGGCGCCGTCGACTTCAACCAGGGCATCACCTACTACAACCATTTGCGCACGCTCGACAAGGACGTGGTGCTCCTGGAGTACGTGGGCGAGAACCACGGGCTCGCACGACCGGCAAACCAGAAGGACTATGCGCTGCGCATGACGGAGTGGTTCGACACGTTCCTGCGCGACCAGCCGGCACCGGAGTGGCTCAAGGAAGGCGTGCCGCGACTCAGGATGGAAGAGCATCTCAAGGACCGGCGCGTGATGGTGGATCCGAAGGCAACGAAGGCCGTGCCACGTATTACGCCTTAGGTTCGCTGGGGCGAATGAGTATTACTGCCTAACCGCGGAAACTGAACGGAGAACTGAACGGAGATTCGCGGAGACTGCAACTGAAGGGGAACAGCAACTACAACTGCAACGGCAACATCGGTACAACTGAGAGTGCGGTTTGAGCTTTGGGGGAACTACCTCGACGGTTGATTGTGGTGATTTCAACCGGTCGTTGCAGTTCCCCCAAGTTTTTGCGGTTGCAGTATCCGCGAATCTCCGTACCCGTCCGTGAATTCCGCGGTTCCGCAGTTGCAGTATCCGCGAATCTCCGTATCCGTCCGCGGAACTCCGCGGTTTCGCTGTAGTACTGAGCCCTACGCAGGTACGGAAATGGCGGCACGTCGCCGCATTGCAAGCCACACTCCCCACGCAACACTCCAGCCAAGCAGCGCGCCGAGTGTGACGTCGGAGAGGAAGTGCGCGTGCGCGAGGACGCGCGTGGCCGCGCATCCGGCCGCAAGCGGGTACCAGACCCAGCGCGCGCCGGGAAAGAGTCGCGCGAGCGCCGTCGCCGCCGCGAAGGCGACCATCGTATGGCTGCTCGGCGTCGCGAGTCCGCCCGTGGAGAACGGCTCGTCGCTCCACGCGCGAAAACCGTAGTCACCGCCGTTCGTCTCCGGTCGTTCGCGCCGAATGACGAGCTTCAGCACTTCGCACACGATTCCCGCAACCGCGGGCGCTGCGAGGAGATAGAGCGCGTCGCGTTTCGCTGCGACAGCATTCGCCGCGCGCTTGGTGAGCCAGATCGCGAGCGCGGCGATCACCCAGGTCGGGTACCATCCCATCTCGCGAAGGAACCGAGCCCAGTCCAGATCGTAAAGGTCCGCGTGATACCAGTTGTCGTACACCCACCGGTCGCGGAGCATCGGAACGAAAAGAAAAAAAGCGACCATAGCCAGCAGCCAAGCCGTACGCACCGGGAGCCCGGCGCTCCAGATGTTCCGTTCGTCCCACCTCTCCGCAGCCGGCGTACCCGCGTTCACGTCGCTCATTTGGCCACCTGCGCAAGCTTGTGGATGATGATTTCCGTCATGCCCCAGATCACATGCCCTTCATAATGAATGGCGTCGCGCCACATTGTGAACCCTCGCGCTGCCACGCGCGTCGAGCGCGTGTTGGCCGGATCGAAAAGCGCGTCGAGCGGCGCCCAGAAGTGGCCTGACACTTCATTGGACGCGACGATCGCACAATCTCCGTCAATCCGTGCGACGTACGGCCGCACAATCACGGGCGGGAGCACGGGCGTCCGCGGTCGAAACTCGTCGAGCGGACCAAAGAGTTCGCCGTGCGTACGAAGGTCGATCCCGGTTTCCTCACGGGTCTCGCGCACGACGGTATCGGCAAGATCGTTTTCGCCCTCGTCACGCCGGCCGCCTGGGAGTGCCACTTGGCCGCTCCACGGATCACGTTCGTGCACTGCACGCAGAATGAAGAGTACTTCCGGAGACTGGCCGCCGGCGTCGCGCAGAACGATGGCCACTGCGGCCTCCCAGAACGGCTCGTCCCGCTCTGCGTATGTCGGTTGCCGTGCGCGCACGGCCTCCGCGATGCGCGCAATGCGCGCGGCATTCATGCCGTGCTCATTCCCGGTTGCACGCGATTGCGGTCGAGCACCACCGCGGTCGCCATGTCAGCCGTGACGTTCGTCGCCGTTCGGAACATGTCGGGAATCGTGTCCACAGCCAGCAACACGCCAACACCCTCTGCGGGGAGCCCAACCGTGAGCAACACCGGGACCATCATGATGATGCTTCCACCGGGAATGCCCGGCACGCTGAAGCTCGTGGCCAAGCTGGTGAGCGCGAGCGTGGCGTACTGCGCCGGTCCCAGGTCAATGCCGTAGAGCTTGGCGATGAACATCGCGCCAATCATCATACCAATCACCGCGCCGACGCGGAACATCGTGATCATCACCGGCAGCAGGAACGAGACGATGGGCTCGCTGAGATGGAGCTTTTCGCGGGCCGCGGTGAGCATCGCGGGAAACGCCGCGAGCGACGAGCGTGCGCTGAACGCCACGGCCTGAGCCGGGAGGAGCGCGCGGGCAAACTCCATGATGGGCACGCGCCCGAGCACAGCTGCGGCCGGATACATAACGAAGAGGCAGAACGCCGTGCTCACGGCGCAGACCACCGCCATGTACGTAATGAGTGCGCCGGCGGCTGCGATGCCGATGCGCGATGCCAGCACGAACGACAGCGCAAAAACGCCGATGGGCGCGGCGACGAGCACTGCGCTCATAACCACGAGCGAGGCCTCCTGCACGGCCCGCATGATCTTGAGGAGCGCTTCGCGCCGATCGAGCGCGACCTTGGTCAGTGCCGCGCCGAGCGCGATGGAAAAAACAATCAACGGAAGCAGCGCGCCGTCGGCTGCGGCCTTCACCGGGTTCACCGGCACCAGGTCCACGAACCACTGCCCCACGGACGGGAGTTGCTTGGCGCCCTCAACCGCGTTCGATCCGGCCTGGGCTGCACTCGCCTGAAGCGATGCAGCGGCCGCCGGATCGATCGCGAGCTGTGCGAACACGGCCGGGCCAATCAACATCGAAAAAACGCCGGCGAGCAGAAGGAGCACAATGAACAGTACGAAGCCCTTCGCGCCGAGCACGGTGACCGTGCGCGTATCAGCGGCCCCACCGACGCCAATCAGGAGCGACGAGACAACGAGCGGGATGATGGCCATCCGAATGGCCGACACCCAGAGCGTGCCTATTGGCTGGAGGACGCCAACGAGCGTACCGGCCGTATCGGGACTGGAGGCGGTGACGGCAAGCCCGGCGCCGAGTCCGGCGATGAGCGCAACTAGAACCTTGATGGCGAGTGACATCGACGGAAAAAGCTACGCGCGGACCGTGAACTTGGATACACCGGGGACACACCGGGGATACACCGGGGATACACCGCGGCGCTCCGCAGTTCCTCCGGCTTCACCAGCAGCAGGTGGGATCAACAGGGTTGCAAACGATGCAATGGGATAGAATTCGAATGATGCCGCCCGTCTGGTTCCTCGCTGCGCTCCCCTGGATCGTGCTGCCGGCCGTGTTACTCTGGCGGGCGCGCGGGTCGGTGGAACTATCTGCATACGAGCCATTCGGCGCGACCGACTCCGCCTCGCCGCCGAGTTCGGCTTCGCAGCCCAGCAGTTCCCCGCTGGTCAGCATCATCGTTCCCGCCCGCAACGAAGCGCGCAACATCGAGGCGTGCCTCCGCTCGATTCTCTCGACCACGCTCCGTTCTATTGAAGTGATTGTCGTGGACGATCATTCGAGCGACGGAACCGGTGGGATTGCCCGGCGCATGGCGGCCGGTGATGCACGCGTCACGGTGACAGACGCGCCGCCGCTCCCGGACGGCTGGTTCGGCAAACAGTGGGCGTGCCATTCGGCGGTACAAATTGCGCGCGGCACCATCCTGCTCTTCACCGACGCAGACACCAGGCACACGCCCGAGCTGCTCCCGCGGGCGCTGCAGGCCCTGCACGAGCGCGGCGCCGACCTGCTTAGCGTGATGGGCGCGCAGGAACTGGGCGGGTTCTGGGAGCGTCTGCTGCAGCCACAGGTTTTCACCTTCATTCTCGGGCGATACGGCAACACCGAAGCAATGAGCCGATCGAACCGGCCCGTGGACAAGATTGCCAATGGTCAGTTCTTTCTCGTGAAGCGCGCGTTGTACGACAAGTGCGGCGGGCACGAAGCCGTGCGCGATCACGTTGCCGAGGATCTGCGGATGGCACAGGAAGTTTGCCGAGCTGGTGGCGTGGTGCACTTCGTGGAGGGGCGTGAGTTCCTGAGCACGCGCATGTACGAAGGGCTCGGCGAGCTGATGCGTGGCTGGGGGAAGAACGTCTATGCCGGCGGGCGCGATTCGCTGGAGCTCGGGGTCCTGGGCCGTGCGGTGCTGCGGATCGTGTTCCCGGTTCCGGCGCTCTGGAACGTCTGGCCCGTGGCACTGGGCCTCGTGGCAGCGACGGGCGTACTGCCGGCGGCCGTGCTCTGGTGGGGAGTCACCTGTTACGCCGCGTCGGTACTCTTCTGGATGATGGTCAATCACGAATTCGGCGTGCCGGTTTGGTACGCGTTTCTCTATCCAGTTGCCGCAGCGATGATGGCGTGGTTGCTTGGCGTGGCCGCGCTGCGCGGCGACCGCGTGGAATGGAAGGGACGCAAGTATCGCTCAGTGGCCGCCGGAGCGCGCCGATGATACACCCATGACGCGAGCGCGAAAGCTCCCCGCCCTGCTGTTCGACATGGACGGCACACTCCTCGATTCCATCGGCCTGATTGTGGAATCGGCGGTGTACGCGTTCGACGGTCGTGAGGGCCCGCGCCCTACCCGCGCCGAGTGGCAGGCGCTGATAGGCACGTCGCTCGACTCGATGCTCGGTCGCTGGGCTACCGATGAAGCCGACGCCGCGTTCCTGAAGGGGCGATACCGCAAGTTCCAGGTCGAGAACCACGACCGGTTCGTCCGTCTGTATGACGACGTGGAAAAGACGTTGCGCCAGTTTCACGCCGCCGGCCACCCGATGGCGGTAGTGAGCAGCAAGCTCGACGGCGGCATCAGGCGATCGATGGACTACTTCGGACTGACGCCGCTGTTCGATGTGATCGTTGGGATCGAGCACACGGTGCATCACAAGCCACACCCCGCGCCCGTGCTCTACGCGCTCGGGAAACTCGGTGTGGGTCCGCTGGACGCGGTGTTCATCGGCGATTCGCCGCACGACGTTGAGGCGGCGAAGGCGGCCGGGGTGCGGGTGATCGCGGTGACTTGGGGCGCGTACACGCGGGAAGAGATCGCGCCGACGGAGCCCGAGGCGTGGATTGAGCGGATGGCGGATCTCGCCGGACTGCTCAACGGTGCAATAGAACGTCCCTGACCGCACGGATCCGGTGATGGTCGGCATCCCGCACACGCCGATCATGCGCGGGTGTCGTCACTTCACCGTGCAGCAGAACTCCTCGTCGGCTCGTCGACGCTCCGTGGCGCCGAGCGTGTGGCAGCATCTCTGGGCTTCGAAGCCCCGCACCCGCTCGACCGCGACGCACGCGAGCGCTTCGGGTTAGCTGACGAGGCCCGACGCGTATTCGTCGCCGGCCACGCGGGCTCGCTCCGGTGCTGCATCGTTCCGGCAACTGCTGATCAGGTTGCCCGCCAGCTTGCGGCGCGTTGTGCTGCCCGGCTCGCCGAACGAGCACCGCACGCGCTCTGGTTCATTATCGTCGTGCAGCCGGCAACCAGCACTCTGATTCTCGCTCTGCCGCCGCAGGCGGGATCAGGCCGAGTGGCAGCGCTCGTGGTTGATACGCGCCGTGTGCAGGATTCTGACGCGGAGACGCTCGCGGCGATGGCCGACGCGACCGCGGGCGGTGACGCGATGACGCATCAGCGTTGGCGCGAGCTCCTTGGACGCGAAGCGCTCACTGGGCGCTTCTATCGCGAACTCGAAATTTGTGTGGACGGCCTCGCATCCTCGGCGCGCGGCGGCGCGCCCGACGCGGCCCGGCGTGAAATCGCCCTCCTGTGCACGTCGCGAATCCTGTTTCTCGCGTTTCTCGAAGCGAAGGGGTGGCTCGATGGTGACAGAGAATTCCTGCGCCACCGGTTCGACGATCGTTGCATACGCGGCGGAAATGTCCATCGCCGCCTGCTCGACCCACTGTTCTTCGGCACGCTGAACACACCGGTCAGGGCTCGGTCGGAAGCCGCGCGTTCGCTCGGACGTGTGCCGTTTCTCAACGGTGGACTGTTTGCCCGCGCTCCAGTTGAACGTCGGTGGCGCGACGCCACGCTCACCGATGACGGTATCGGTCGAGTGGTGTGCGGACTCCTCGGGCGCTACCGCGTAACCGCTCGCGAAGAGTCCATGTCGTGGAGCGAGGCGGCCATCGATCCCGAGATGCTCGGCCGTGCATTCGAGTCACTCATGGCGACCGATGACCGTCGGCGATCGGGCGCGTTCTTTACCCCGCTCCCGTTGATCGAGCGGGTGGCGACTGCCGGCATCGATGAATGGCTCGCGATTCGCGGAGCGTCTGTTGCCGCACGGGAAGCCGCCCGCAGCGGCGAGCCGATCGCAGAACCTGACCGGTCCGTCGTTCTGGACGGCGTCGCCGACGTGCGGGTACTTGATCCGGCATGCGGCAGCGGCGCGTTTCTCGTGCACGTACTCGAGCGACTCGCCGACCTTCGCTTCGCGGCCGGTGACCTTCGCCCTACGTCATCACGGAGACGCGATGTGCTCACGCGCTCGATCTTCGGCGTGGACGTGAACCCAATGGCCGTCTGGCTATGTGAACTGCGCCTTTGGTTGTCGATGGTCATCGACGCTGCCGATCGCGATGGGCTGGGCGTCGCCCCCCTTCCGAACCTCGACCACCACGTGCGGGTTGGCGACGCGTTGTCGGGGCCTGCGTTCGGCGCACACCCAGCATCGACGCGGGCGCCAGCCCTCGCCGATCTTCGCCGCCGCTATTCTGCCTCCGTAGGCGTACGCAAGCGATCGCTCGCCCGGCTGCTGGACGCGGAAGAGCGGCGTGAAGCGTTGGCCGACGTCGGAAGTGAACTCACCAGCCTGGCAGCGCGACGCCGCGATCTACTCGCCGCGCTTCGCGGCCGCGACCTGTTTCACGCGCGACTGACGCCATCCGCCGGCGCTCATTTACCTTCTTAATGATGGTCGCTGGCTTTTATGGTTTGCAGCTTGGACCCCAGCGCTTTGCTTGGCGTACGTTGACGCGCTCTTACTAGAGCGTTTTCCTCCTCGCCAACGCGCTCCGTGAGGAGTGTTTGCCTCCTTTAGTTAGCGCGCTTTTCCTCAAGGAATAAGATGCTGAAGAACTGGGGGGCTGAGCAGCATCTTCAGACAACAGTTGATGCGCTCTCGGCACGTTAAGAGCCGATACAACCTTATACTCATCTTCTCGCTAAGGACCAGCTCTTCTTTAAACACTGCTGAGCGCCCGTGCATGCTTTGAACATCCCTGCGAGCATCACGTGGGGCTTTACACGAAGTAGGCTCAGTTTCTCCTTCTCATGGATGCTGATGTGTCAATTAAGATAAGTCGCGCAAGACGTGGAGTTGCTTCCCTTGCAGCACTTTTCCTCGCTGCCCAAGTGGTGGGCAGCCCACCAACGACGCGGAACGCCGTCGGGTATGTCCCGTTTCTAGTTGAAAGTCAGGTGATGACTCGGGGGTCAACGGTCACGCAGCAACCTTCAGCTTCGACTCCACGTTCGCACGGAGTACACGCACGAGCAAGGGCAGGTGGCGGAACCCTTTGATGCGACGGAACTGGGCTGCGAGCGCGTTCAGCGACGACCACGGTGACACCTGGCGGATGGGACAAGTCGTCGGGCCCGATGCCGACGAAAATAAGAGTGTGGAACTATCGGATGGCCGCCTGCTACTATCCATTCGCGCGCGACCCGTCCGCAAGGTCGCCTGGTCGTCTGATGGTGGCGCGACATGGACGGGTCTTCGTGACGAACCAGCGCTTGTTGATCCCGCCAATAATGGATCAATCATCCGCGTGCATCCCGATGCGCCGGCTGGTGCGTCTGAAGCGCGCCAACTACTCCTCAGCCACACCGAGAGTCCGGACCGCCGTGAGAATCTCGTCATCCGGATGTCGTGTGATGATGGCGCTACGTGGCCGATGCGCCAAGTGGTGGAACCTGGACCGATCGCGTACTCCACCGTGACCCGCCTGCCGGATGGCCGCTTCGGCTTGCTCTACGAACGGGGCAGCGTTGATGCAATCGTGTACGCCTCGTTCGATCTGGCGTGGCTCGGCGGCGGCTGCCCAGCGATTCCGCCGAGATGATGCAGGTTGAGACATGCGACGACTCGCGGCTAGGACCCCACGCTCAGGCTCACGCTAACGTCACTGAGTTCGTTACTGATTATTCATGAGCCGAACCCCGCGGGGCATGTACGCGCTGCGCGTGTACCAGGCGCGCGATGGCGTATCGTCAAGGCTGTTATTTGACGCGGAACTCGGCCGGGAGCGGCTGAGAGCGGCCGCAAGTGCGCACTCCATTGAACTACATGGCCGCAGACGCTGCAAGTTGAAGGTCGTTACTCACGGGTCAGTTCATGCGGGCTAGATTTCCCCTCTCGTTCTCATCTATCAAACCAACGACAGCCCATGCCACACCTGTCACGAAGGAAATTCATCGGAGGTCTTGCGGTCGGGGGGGTCGGCCTTGCCGCGGGCAGCTGGTATTTGCTGCGAGACGAAACAATCCCCTTTCCGGCGTCACGTGCGATCGATGAAATCGTCGGGCTCGATCAGGCTTTTACGGGCCGCCCGCCAAATATCATCCTCGTCAACTGCGATGACCTCGGATACGGTGATCTTGGGTGCTACGGGAGTACCGCGGTCAAGACCCCGCGGATCGATGCGTTAGCGCAGCAGGGTGTGCGGTTCACGGACTTCCACGCCTGCGACTCGGTCTGTACCCCTTCGCGCGCCGGGCTCCTCACCGGGCGATATCCGAAGCGGATGCGACTTGATTTTCCATTGATGCCCAGCACGGCATCGCTGAAAGTCAAACTCTTGAATCGGGCAGGATTCGTTGCTGGTGCGGCTGGAGTTATGGACATGGATTCTGAGGTCGGCGCCGAGGGGCTGGATGCCTTTGAGGTCACCATCGGAGAGGCATTGCAGCGGCGTGGGTACCGCACGGCCATAATCGGCAAGTGGCATCTTGGCGACTTTAAGAATGCTCCGCGATTTCATCCGCTCGAACATGGCTTCCAGAGTTTCTTCGGCGTGCCGCACAGCAACGACATGAGCCCCTTCCCACTGTACCGGAATCGGGAGGTGATCGAAGCCGAGATTGTGGACCGCACTAAGCTGACCGGCCTCTACACCGACGAAGCGATCCGTGTCATCGAGGCGAACAAGGGCACGCCATTCTTCCTCTATCTCGCCCATACCTACCCGCACCGACCGTTAGCCGCCTCAGCTCAGTTCAAGAATGAGTCGGACGGTGGCGCGTACGGCGATACGATCGAGGAGATTGACTGGAATATGGGCCGACTGATGGAGGCGCTGACGCGGAACGGCCTCGACAAGAACACTCTCGTGCTCTTCACCAGCGATAACGGCCCTTGGTACGATGGTAGCCCAGCTGGTTTTCGCGGGCGCAAGGGGCAGAGCTTCGAGGGCGGTCATCGAGTACCGATGATTGCCCGGTGGGAGGGGACGATTCCGCGTGGCACGGTGTGCGATGCACCGACGATGAATATTGACACCTTCCCCACGTTTCTCTCCCTCGCCGGCATCCGGATTCCGTCGGACCGTCTGATCGATGGCGTGTCCATGGTGGATCTGTTTACGCATCCCGCCTCGTCACCATCGACGAATCCCCGAGAGCTTTATTTCTACCACCAGGGCACGCTTGAGGGCATACGATCTGGCGATTGGAAGTTGATCCGAAGCGCCAACCACTACGTTTGGCCGATGCCGGTCAACGGGACGCTCGGTCGGCTGAGTCGACAGACCACGGGTCCGCTCCCGCTGCTGTTCAACCTGAGAACAGATCCCGGGGAGGCGTATAACGTAGCGGGGCGATACGCGGAGCGAGTGCGGGAACTGACGGCGGTAATGCAGCGATGGGAGGCGGACCTGGTGCGCAACCCGTTTGGACTCAGCCCCGCGATCTGATTCGTATTGAAAAGCTCGGTCTAGCCGGCCTTGCGTTCAGCGTCCAGCGCCGCCGCCATCTCGAGCGCCTCAAGCACTACCGTCGTCTGCAACGTGGGGCGCATCGCCCAGCCGACAACGCGGCGACTGAAGACATCGACGACAACGGCCAGATAGAGGAAGCCCGCGGCGGTCGCTAGTAGTTCGCAGTTGGATCGGCAGTGTCAGATCCCGCATCGAATCCGCGAGACATTAGTACGCGCCCATCGAAAAGGCCACTGAAAGGAACGATTGGTAGAAGGGCGGGCGGACACGTATGCCGCAAAGCCACGCAAGACGGTACAGCGGCGGGGCTGATGTCATCGGATTCACTCCTTGCGTCTTGAGAGAGGCCGCGATGTCAAGCATACGCTGACGATAGCTGGTGCTCATTACCAGTTTCCAAATGTTGCGAGAAGTCTGCTTCCACCGTTCCGGTCTAAGTGACCGCAAGGCCGGGGCGTCCTTTTCGTGGACGATAGCGTCAGAGAATCAGGCGGGACGCTTGAGACCACCTTTCTGTAGCGCCGTCATGGCCGTGGTCATCATGCCGGCCAGGTCGGAGACGTTGCTGGGGATCACCAGGGTGTTGGATAGTTTTGCCAGGTTGCCGAATTCCTTGATGTACTGCTCCGCAACCCGCAGGTTGGCGGCGTCCGAGCCGCCTGGAAGCTGCAGCTCTTGGGCGATGGCCCGCAGGCCCTCGGCGGTGGCGGTGGCGATGGACAGAATCTCTTGGGCCTGGCCTTTGGCCTCATTGATCTTGCGCTGCATTTCCCCTTCTGAACGCAGAATCGCATCCTGACGTTCGCCTTCGGCACGATTGATGGTGGACTGGCGCAGGCCTTCAGAGGTGGCAATCGCCGCCCGCTTTTCCCGCTCCGCTGTCATCTGCGATTCCATCGCGATTTTCACCGATTGCGGCGGCAGTATGTCCTTCACCTCGTAACGCAGCACCTTCACTCCCCAGGACTGGGCGGCCTCATCGATGGAGGCGACTACCTGGGTATTGATGGTCTCCCTCTCCTCGAAGGTTTTGTCGAGGTCGATAGCCCGTCCACCGCTACCGTGACATTGTCCTTGGTGATACAGGTCTGACTGGGGATGTCGAAGACCTCCTCCTTGAGCACGAAACGGTAGGCAATCCGGTCCAGGAAAGGAATCAGGAGATGAAAGCCGGCACTCAGGGTGTCGTTGTATTTGCCCAGGCGTTCCACAACGAACTCGCTTTTCTGGGGAACGACGACGGCGGTTTTCAGCAGAATGAAGACGACCAGGGCGGCGAGCAGGCCAACAGCAATCAATGGCGCGTTCATCGGCAGATTATCCTTGGATGGAAGTGACGGATTTGACGCAATAGACCTGCCGGGACGAATCGGCGTAGCCTACGATTTCAACAATGGCATCTGCTTCAATGCACTCCCCGGCGGTAGCATACCAGTCGGAGCCGCGGTAGCGAATCCGGCCCCGCTCTGCCGGGCTGATGGCCTTGATCACCGGAACCCGAATACCCACGGGAGAGTCATCGAAGTTGTCCCGCTGACGGCTTGAAGAGTCCCCGCGAAAGACGCGGCTCATCCATCGCCGCAGCAGCAGCAGGGAGGCCATGGAGGAAAGGAGGAAAATCAGGATCTGCTGAGTGAAGCTTGGGTCAAACAGCAGCAGCACGGCGGAGGTCACCAGACTGCCGATGCTGAAGAAGATCAGGATTAGGCCGGGCATGGCCATTTCCAGAAAGGCCAGGGCCAGGGCCAGGAGAAACCATATCAGCCAGGGTGCCATAATCTGCCGGAATCCTTTCTGCGTTCGGGTGGAAAGGGAAACGGGAGGTCTGTTGACGAGTCACCGGAACACGAGCCAGTGGCGATCGCTGCTACTAGGCAGGCGAGTCCTCTGGTAATCCGATGATCTCTTCGCACTGGGTCGCCTCGCGGTGTCAGCTCATCTCCGCCTAATCCTCCAGCGGGAGGTTACTCACGATGAAAGTTGGAGTGGTGTCGTCTCGCGAACGTACAGACGAGTTCCATGTCGCGAAAGAGGCCTAGGGCGTTCATGCAGTAAAACGGTCAGGAGCCTGGCGCCGCCCCTCGCGCGTCCGTGCGCGCGCGGCACGTGGACGGCGAGCTTCTGATCAGCGAGAAAGACGGACCCGCGTTGGCCGCCCCATCGCACGAGGGCCGAGGGGCCGTCGCCATGGGCATAGCGC
>JAQBYI010000070.1 GCA_027622655.1 Gemmatimonadota bacterium
TGATTGGTCTCACCCGAGAAGGTGTCACCGCCTTTCGCTTAATTCCACACCTTTTGACGATAGCTCGACAACTGCAACTGCAACTGCAACTGCAACTGCAACTGAAGGGGTAACTGCAACAACAACGCGCACAACCGGCAACCGTTCGCCGTCAACCGTCAGCCGTCCACTCGCAGTTCAATCTCCGATCCCACCATGCTTCAAATCTTCCAGCTTTACGTTTTCATCCTCGCCGGATTCGTCGGCTTCGTCGTCATTCAGCGTGTGCCGCCGCTCCTGCACACACCGCTGATGTCCGCGACCAACGCCATCTCCGGTATTTCGCTGGTCGGCGCGATCGTCGCAGCTGGAGGCCAATACGGACAGGTCTCGACCATCCTCGGCTTTATCGCCGTGGTCTGCGCTGCGACCAACGTGGTGGCCGGATTCCTGATTACAGACCGCATGTTGGCGATGTTCAAGCCGCAGAAAGCCGCGAACGCCAAGGAACACGCTGAGATGAAGGGAGCAGCCAAGTGAGTGAACTCGGCCCGCTTTCGTCGCGCGACCTGATCATTCAGGCGACCTACCTCCTCGCCTCGATTTTTTTCATCCTCGGCCTGCGTTCGCTTACCAGGCCCACGCAGGCGCGGCTTGGCATGCAGCAGGCCGCAATGGGAATGCTCTTTGCGGTGATCGGCACGCTGCTCAACGCGCATATCGTCACGTATCAGTGGATCATCATCGGGCTCGCGGTTGGTGCCATTATCGGCTACCCAATGGCCATGAAGGTGCCGATGACCGCGATGCCGCAGTTCATCGCGTTCTCGCACGCGTTTGGTGCCATTGCTGCGACGCTTGTAGGTGTTGTTGAGTATCGCCACGCATTCACGATCGACATGAGTGGCACCATGACCGGAATGTCGAGCGGCATAGCGGCCGCCGTCGGCTTCGAGGTGCTGTTCGGGGCACTGACCGTGACCGGGTCGTTCATGGCGTTCGGCAAGCTCCAGGAATTGATCAGGGGGCAACCCATCACGTTCCCCGGTCAGAACGCATTCAATATCACGCTGATCGCCGTGGCGTTCCTGTCGTTGGGAGTGCTCATCTACGACCCGGGCGCGACGTGGGCGTTCTACACGGTTCTCGCGCTTGGATTTTTCCTTGGCATTTCGATGGTACTGCCAATCGGCGGCGGCGACATGCCCGTCGTGATTTCGCTCCTCAACTCGTATGCCGGCCTCGCCGCGAGCGCGACAGGCTTTGCGATCGGCAACAATGTGCTGATCATCGCCGGCGCGCTCGAGGGAGCCGGCGGATTCATTCTCTCGCTCATCATGAGCAAGGCGATGAACCGGTCGTTCGCGAACATCGTATTCGGCGCGTTCGGCTCGGCACCAGCGGCTAGCACGAAGGAAGGCGGTCCGGTCAAGGAGCCGAAGACCATCACCGCCGAGGACGCGGCGACTCAGCTGGCGTACGCGGGAAGCGTGGTCATCATTCCCGGCTACGGAATGGCCGTCGCCCAGGCGCAGCACACGTGCCGCGAACTGCACGAGCTGATTGAGAAGAAGGGCGGCAAGGTCAGCTACGCCATCCACCCCGTGGCTGGCCGCATGCCGGGCCACTTGAACGTCATCCTGTCCGAAGCCGGAATTGACTACGGTGCGCTGCTCACGGACGTCGATGATGCGAATCGCGTGCTGCTGACGGCCGATGTTGTCGTCATCGTCGGCGCGAACGACATCGTGAATCCCGACGCTGAGGATGACAAGTCATCGCCGCTGTACGGCATGCCGATTTTCCGGCCGTGGACGGCAAAGGTTTCGTTCGTGATCAAGCGCGGCAAGGGAACGGGATTCAGCGGCGTCGAGAACCCGCTCTTCACGAAGGACAACACACTGATGATCTACGGCGACGGCAAGAGCGTTATCGGGAATCTCGTCAAGGAAATCAAGGCGCTCGACGAAGGGCACTAGACCGTCTGGCGTCTCAGCGCCGTGACGCCGCTCAGGGCAGCGCGAGCGCCGTGTACCCTCCGTCAATCGGCAGCACGATGTACTGCTTGCCCTGATGCATGTACGTCATGATGCCGTACTCGCCCTTCGCCGGCGTCGGCACGGCGGCCACGCGCTTCCCGGACTTTTTGTCAATCGCGAAAAGCTGCGCTTGACCGTCGCTCGTCTGGCCGGTCGCAAAGAGCAACGTGGACGTCACCATCATCGCTGCGTGATTCTGACGCCCCGGGTCCGGCACGTTGAGCCCCCTGAGCAGCGGGTGGTTGCGCGTTTCCGCAGCAGCTTCGCCGTTCGGGATGGTCCACAAATGGTTGCCCGTGTTGAGGTCGATGGCCACGATTCGGCCGTACGGTCCCTTCCAGATTGAGAGGCCGTCGATCGTCGTCGGCGCCGCAGTGCCGCGGCCCGGCGTCCAGTCGACTATGGTCTTGCCGGTCGGTCGGTTGATCGTCGGGTCGCGCTCGGCGCCCGGAATGAGCAGCCGGTTGCCGCAACCGCTCACCGACGTGATGTAGATGATGCCCGTCGTGGGGTCAGCCGCCGGCGGGCCTGTGATGTTCACGCCGCCGACATCGGCCGGACAATACGTGAACTTCGTCTTCCCTTCCGGATTTCCGCGCTCCACGGGTGGGTTGAAGAACGGTGAGAAGAGGTCGTTCTTGATGGCGTAGTCAAGAACGCGCGCCTTGAGTTCGGGCGTGTAGTCGATGAGGTGGCTCTCGTTGCGGCCCTGCAGGTCGAAGGGGAGCGGCTTCGTGGGGAATGGCTGCATCGCCGCGAGCTTTTCACCGGGAACCTTCGACTGCGGAACCGGTGTGTTGACCATCGGCCAGATTGGTGCGCCTGTCTCGCGATTGAACGAGTACACAAACGCCTGCTTCGTGGCCTGGAAGACGCCCGGAACGCGCTGGCCGCCGACCATAACGTCCATCACTATCGGCGCCACGGGCGTGTCGTAGTTCCAGATGTCGTGTTTCACGAGCTGGTAGTGCCACTTGCGCTCGCCGGTCTGCACGTCGAGCGCGATCAGGCTCGTACTGAAGAGATTGTCGCCGGGGCGGAAGCCGCCGTAGAAATCCATCGTCGCGCCGTTCGTCGGGATGTACACGAGCCCACGCTGCGCATCCGCCGAGAGCGGCGCCCACGATGAGATGTCTCCGGTCCACCGCCACGCGTCGTTCTCCCACGTCTCGTGGCCGAACTCGCCGGGGCGCGGGAGCACGTTGAACTTCCACTTGAGCGCGCCGGTGCGCGCATCGTAGGCGAGAATGTCGCCCGGCACGTTTTCGACGCGGGTCTGGTTGTAGCCCTGCTCCGCCGAGTTACCGACGATGATGACGCCGTTCACGACGATCGGCGGCGACGAGTTGGTGATGTAGCCGATCTCGATCGGGATGCCGATGTTCGGATCGTACTTCTCGTTGCGCTTCTCCCACGGCTCCCACCCCTTGATCAGGTCGGGGATCATGTCCACTGAGCCGTTGGCCGGGAACCCCTGGAGCGGAACTGCGCCACCGAATCCCGCGAGCGGCTTTCCGGTCTCGGCGTCGAGCGCGTGAAGGAAGAAGGCGGCCGTAACGATGTAGACGACGCCGCGCCCGTTGATCTCGGCATACGCGACGCCCTTGCCGTGGCTCGCGCGCATTGAATATTCGCGGCGAAACGTCTCGGGCTCCTGGAATGTCCAGAGCGTCTTGCCGGTGGCCGGGTCGATCGCGACGACGGTGCGTTTGGGTCCGGCGGTCGTGATCAGCCTGCCGCGCGCGTAGATCGGGAGGTTGCGCGGAAGCGTGGCGCCGCCGCTGTCCACCGGCGCGTTCGCGCCGTTCCATTCCCACGCCACCTTGAGATTCGCCGCGTTCGCAGCGTTGATCTGATCGAGCGGCGAGTAGCGCTGTGAAGTGCCGTCGCCATTGATGCCGCGCCATTCCCCGGGCGGGTTGGCCTGTGCCTGCGCGCTGCCCGCATTCAGCCCGAACGCGAGGGCGATGATGAGCGCGAATGCGTTGGCGTGCGGCGACTGCAGGCGGCGTGCGTACATCGGCATCTCCGGGGTTGGTGCGTGCCCGTCAATGTTACGAAAGCGGCTGGGTGCCGTGCAAGCGTTTGAGCGGCCGCCCCGGTCGGGAGGTCTACCGCTGTGGCCGGCCCGGTACGTACTCTCTTTGCGCGTGGGCAAGCACGTCGGCCTGAGTGAATCGGACCGGTTTCAGTTCCCCTTTCGCAAACATCGCTGCTTGGTCATCGTGGTACGCCGAAGTCGAGTCGGGACTCTGACCGTACGCAAGCACCGAATACGCCCGGGGCACGTCCTTGCCGAACTCCACGGCCAGCACCCATCCATCGCCGCCATTCGCGATTCGCTTGCCGTCTGGCTCGCGCCCGAAGTTGAGCACCCGGAAACACCCGAGCACGCCGCTGCATCCGCCGACTGGCACGTCAACCTGGCCGCGTCGCACGCGGTGGACGTCGCCCCACTGCACGTCGATCGCGCCATACGTGCGCTGCGTCTCGGCCGCCGCCCAGCCAAGCGCCTCGACCGCCATCGCAGGATTGCCCAGCCCGCGTGGCGTGGTCGTGATCTTCGCGGGCGTCCAAAGCTCGGCGAACGCCGAGTCGCCCGCCTGACGCGAATAGCGAGTCCACCAAGCCTCGAACAACATCGCACCGCGGCTGTCAGGCGCGGCGGTGTTATCCCACTCCGCGAGCAACGCGATGGCCGGGCCGAGCGAATCGACGCGAACCGCGCGGGCGGCACGCAGCAAGTCTCCTTTCACCCGATCTGCGAGCAACATTCGGTAGCTGTGCTTGATGCGGACGACGTCCTCCAGTGAGTGCTTCTTATTGCTCTCAATCAACGAAATCGCGTGTTGGCTGCGCAGACTGAACGACGGGCGCTCGAAATAGGGCGGGTATTTTGCAGTGTCGAGCACGGCTCGGAGATTCGCGTAGTACGGCGCACTGTTCTCGTTGTGCACGTATCCGCTTTTTGGATTCTGCGTCTGCGGAAGGGCCTCGAACGGCCAGATCGCGTTCCACACGTCCGCGGATGTCTTTGCGGACACCGCGACGGTGTCGCCGCCGGAGGGAAGCGGCAGGTTGGGCGTGGTCGCGTTCCAAACGTTGAAAATGTTCCCCGCCCGATCGGCGTACGTGATGTTTGACGTCGAGCGCGCCTGCATCGCCATCGCAGCCTTCCAGTCCGCGAGCGACGTGGCGCGCATCATGCGCAGGAACTGCTGCCCGGCTCGATACTCGCCGTCGTTCCCGGCACGCACCACGTAGATCGTCTCCGGCGTGCGATACGCCACCGGCCCGAGATTTGTGATCCAGATTGAGCGCGTCTCGCTCTCCATTCCACCGGGCGTAGAGAAATCCACCGTGTAGTCCTCGCGAGTGAGGGGCACGGAGACGCCGTCAAACAGATAATGATCGGCACGCGCCGCGTCGGCGCCGAGCGCGTACACCTCTTCGTTGTCGGGAGCATTGTTCGTCGTGGCCCAGCCAAGATCCTTGTTGAAGCCACCGATGACGGCAAAGGCGCTTCCGATCCTGAAGTCGCCGTAGAAGTCGAGCTTGCCCGGGACGGTGACATGCGCCTCCCAGTAGCCCGCGTTCCAGTTGAGGTGCGGATTCCGGAGGAGAATCGCGCGGCCGGACTTGGTTCTGCTCGGCGCGAATGCCCACGCGTTTGAGCCATCCTCCGGCTGGACGTCCGGTTCCTCGTCCGCAGGCCTGCCGAGCGGGTCCGGTGAGCCGCCCCTGGCACGGACGGAGTCGGCGCTAAGCTGACGGAGCACCATGTTCCGCGCCGCGTTCGTGGACACGTACTGGATGTCGAGCGCGGCGACGTCGTGTGCGTGGAACACCGGCTCTGCCCATTCCGGCACCTTCATCGAATTACTGCGAATGTAGATGTTGACGCCCTCGGCAAACCCTTCGTACACGTCGCGCGTGGCGGCGTCGAGCGTGTGATACGTCTCTCGGACACGAATCATATCGCGTGCAGCGCCGAAGTCTGAGTTCAGGCTGTCGCGACCAAACGTCCGGCCCATCCAGCCCTTCGAGCGCAGCAATCCGAGGATAACGCGCTCTCCGTAGTCCTCCACCTGGGCGTATCCGAGTCCGATACCGATTCCACGAAAGTCGTCGGCGAGGATGTGCGCCACGCCGTGCTCAGTTCGCCGGATGGTGGGAAGTCCGCCAGTCTGCGCTGCCAGCGCCGCAGGCGTGGTGGCGACCGTGACGGCGGCGAAGGCGATTGCTAAAGCGAGAAGCGCAGTGCGCATGCGATGATCCTGGCATGAACGTTTGACGACGTACCGATGGCGAATCGGTAAAGGATGGTGAGCATGTAGCGCGTGCGCAATCAGCCGGCCGAGCGGCGAAACTCGCAGGTGCACGTCGCGTAGGTTGCTGCATGCCACGCACGGTTATTTCGATCGCCAATCTCGGAAAGCGCTACCGATCCACCGTCGCGGTCGACGATGTATCGCTGGAGGTGTACGACGGCGAGATCTTCGGCCTCATAGGGCCGAACGGCGCCGGCAAGACGACAACGATGGAGTGCGTCCAGGGACTGCGACGGCACGACCGTGGCACGATCTCGGTTCTCGGGCTCGACCCGCACCGCGACGCCTCCGCGCTCCGGCAGCGCATCGGCGTGCAGCACCAGGAGGCGCACCTCCAGAAGCGCATCAAAGTCTGGGAGGCGGTCGACCTTTGGGCGTCTCTGTACGCCAGCGGCGAAAACGCCGATTCCCTGCTCAAGCGACTGGGACTTGAGGCCAAGCGAAACGCATGGTTCATGACGCTCTCCGGCGGCCAGAAACAGCGCCTGTTCATCGCGCTCGCTCTCATTCACGAACCCGAAGTCGTTTTTCTCGATGAACTCACTACCGGGCTCGACCCGCAGGCCCGGCGGGCGATCTGGGACCTGATCACCGGAATCCGTGAACGCGGAACGACGGTTTTCCTGACTACTCACTTGATGGAGGAGGCCGAACGGCTCTGCGACCGTGTGGCCATCATCGAGCACGGGCGCCTGATTGAACTCGGCACGCCCGATGAACTCGTTCGCAAACATTGTCCGCAACGCAGCGTGATCTTCACGTGCGACGGCGATGGCGCGGATACCCACCTTGATTCGATTCCCGGCGTTCTGTCGCGAACGAGAAACGGAGCGGCACACACGCTGAGCGGCGAGGGCGACGACTTCGTAACGGACGTCATCAGCGTGATCGCCAAATCGGGAATCCGGGTGCGCGGTTTTCGAACCGAAATCCCGACGCTCGAAGATGTGTTCCTCAAGCTCACCGGCCACGGAATCAGGGACTGACGATGCTCAAGGGTTTTTGGAAGCTCACGTGGGTCGAGACGAAGGTGTTCGTGCGCGAACCGATGGGCGTTGTGGGAACGCTTATCATCCCGGTTATTCTGTTCCTCATGCTGGGCCGGACGTTTCGGCTCGGCGGCCAGACCGTGACGACGACGGCGCCGTTCAACGTGGCGATTCTCGCCGCACTGTTCATCGCAGTCGGCGCTGTGCTTTCACTCGTGGCCATCATTTCGATCTACCGTGAAGGCGGCATCCTCAAGCGGCTGCGTGCCACTCCACTGTCGCCGGTGACGATCCTGGGCTCGCACGTCTTTGTGAAGCTCGTTTTCACTGCGCTGGGCCTCGGCCTCTTGATTTTCGCCGGCAGGCAGTCATTCCCGGGTGCGATGCAGGTAGACGTCGTCAGTTTTACGGGCGCAGTGCTGCTTGGTACGCTGAGCATCCTCTCGCTTGGGTTCCTCCTCGCAAGCATCGTTCCGACAGCGCGATTTGCCCAACCGATCGGCGCCGCCGTGCTGTACCCGATGGTCGCGTTGTCCGGACTGTTCTACCCCATCGACCGGTTCCCGCGCGGACTCCAGTACGTGGCAAACGTTCTCCCCACCACACATGCCGTCCAGTTGATGGAAGGCGTGTGGAACGGCTCGGGATGGCTCGCGCACGGAGGAAACGTGATGGCCCTGATTGCCATCTTTCTGGTTTGCGTCGGGATCTCAACGAAGGTGTTTCGCTGGGAATGAGTCCGTAGCAGCATTGCCGATGCGTTGACGACAGCACTCAGACGCAAATGGGGCCGGGCGATGAATCGCCCGGCCCCATCCGCGTCACATACTGCGACGACTGCGATACCGAAACGCGGTTACGGAATCACCACATTGCCGAGATCCGACAGCGCCTTCTGGAGCATTCCTACCTTCGTCCGGCCGCATGCACCGCTCGCGTCGGCGCCAAGCTGGCTCGACAGCTGGTTCAGCGCACTGCTTCGAGTCGACCCGGACGAGCGCTCGGCGGAAGTGATTGCCTGACGCACTTCGGAAACCCGGCCCGCCGACATGCACTTGTTGCGCTCCATCTGATCCACAAACGACTTCGCGAGTGAAAAGCTCGGTGGCCACGCGATCTGTGGCTGACCCTGCGCGTTCAGATGCGTCCAACGCACCGTCTTCGCCGCGTCGATCTCGTTTTGCGAGATGTGCTCGGTGGGCACGAGATCGGCCACGTCCATGCCGCGTGCGATTTCCGAGCTCACAATCGCGCCGTTGTACCAATAGGCCGACCACGATCCGCCCATCGCGGCCTGGAGCGAGTCCACGGGGCCGCGGTCGAAGAACGCAATCTCCTTCGGGTTCTTCGCATCCGTCCAATCAAAGACCGAGATGCCGCCCTGGTACCACGCCTGCACCATGACGTCTCGGCCCGGAATCGGGATGAGCGAGCCGTTGTGGGCCACGCAGTTTTCCTTATCGGTCTGCGCCGCCGGAAGCTTGTAGTAGCTCTCGAACTTCAGTTTTCGGTCCACGATCGAAAAGATCGCGTCCGAACCCCATTCCTTCTTATCGCTGGCGCGGCACTTCGGCCCGCCTCCGCCGCCCCATTCGTCGGAGAAGAGGAGCTTCGTGCCGTCGTTGTTGAACGTGGCCGAGTGCCAGTACGCGAAGTTCGAGTCCGCCACGGCATCGAGGCGACGCGGATTGACCGGGTCGCTGATATCGAGCAGGAACCCATGCCCCTCACACGCGCCGCCAGCAAGTCCGCGCGCCGGATAGACCGTGATGTCGTGGCACTGGCGGGTCGGTGAGTTCGGGGAAACGCCCGGTGTGAGCGGAGCTTGCGGTGGGCCAAAAAACCGCGGACCCATCGCCGCAAGAGCCGTGCGAACCGCAGCGGAATCGGCGGAAGTCGCCGCGGCAAAGCCCGCCGCGCCACGCGCCTTGGCGAGGCTGTCGAGCATTGGCCGCGTGAGCCCGGCGCCGATCTGCACTTCTTGCCCAGTGTTCGGGTTCGTCACAGTAAACGCGCCAGCAGCCTTCGCCGCGGCAAGAGCTTGCGCAGCGTTGGCAATATCCAAGGGCGCCGCCGCGTGAGTGGCCGGAGCCTTGAGGTCTTCGAAGATGTTCGCGCGATTGACGATCGCCGATGCCGCCGGGTTGGCGAGCGGCACCTTGATCACCTCAATGCGCATCAGCGTCGACGCCGGATTCTGATCGGGGAGTTGTCCCACGCAGCCGGGGAGTTCGTCCGGCGAACGCGTACCCGCCGAGCCAGAGACATAGATGTAGATGTTGTCCTTGTCCTTCGGGTCCTCAAGCACGGTGTGCGTGTGCGATCCGCGGCACGTCTGCACGTTGGCCAAAACCCTCGGGTTCTTGATGTCCGTGATATCGAACACGCGAACTCCGCGGAAACGCTCCTTGCTCACCGTTTCCTGCACGCCACCGGGCATGCAGTCAACCCGACCGTTATTGGCCTCGGCCGACATGAACATGAGGTTCTTATAGACTGAAATATCGTTTTGCGAGGCTGGGCACGTGAATGCCGTAACCAGTACCGGGCGGTTGGGATTCGAAATGTCCCAGATCACCGGCCCGTTGTAGTTGCCCTGGATCGCGTAGTTGCCGGTAAAGGCGATGTCGGAATTCGTGATGCCGAGGAATCCCGGCGGCGAAACGGCCTTCGCGACGACCTTCATGCCGTATGTTGCCTCGCCGGCGTCCATAAGGCCGGCTTTCAGCCCAACCCGAGGATCAGGCGTCGAGGGCGAAGGCATCGGCGCCGGCGTAGTGGCGCCGGCGCATGCCGCCACGACGCCGATCACTCCGGTAAGCGAGGCCGCGCGCACCAACCGTGCAACCAACAAACGGGGGAACAAAACTCTCATCTCAATCTCCTGAGTGGGAACGAAACTATTTGACGCTCAGTGCGTTGACGACGCCGGGGGTGGCGGCATGACGCCGAGTTCGAGCATCATCTGGATCATACGGTTGATCTCGGTGGATTGATCCACTTCCACGTCATTCGCGAACTTGAACACAGACTCATCCTGACCGGCGCCGCGATGGCTGAACAGCTCGTTCACCATTGCCACGGCCCCGCGATGGTGCTGAATCATGTACTTGAGGAACGTCGCGTCGAACGCTTCGCCGCGCGCGGCGTCGAGCTCTTGCATCTGCGCGTCGGTCAACATTCCGGGCATGAGCATCATATGTTCCATGCCGCCCATCTGCATTTTCATTCCCGCCGGATTCGCCTCGGGAACCGGCTGGTTGCGGTCACTCAGCCAACGCCCCATGAGTCCAATCTCATCGGTTTGCGCGTTGATGATCCGCTCCGTCAACCGTATTAAAGCCGGGCTGGCACCATGCGACGGGCCCCATCGACCCATCACGATCGCCTGCGCGTGATGGCTGATCATCCCGGACATGAAATCGATATCGGCCCTGGTGTACGGATACCGAACGCTGTCGGCGCGCGCGCGGCTTATCGCCGCGGCCGAGCCCATCACGCCAATTGGTGCGCGGGCAGCCGACGTGGCGCCCCCGCATGCCGACAGGGTCAAGCAGAGCATACCAAGCAGATTCCGCTGCGCAGCACCAACGGCGACCAATTTGGGATGAGTCATCTGTGGGTTCATTCTGGAAGGACGGCGGGCGTACATCCGCCGATATTGCATCGATATCATCAATAACGTTGGACGCGACCCCAACCTGCCTCATCTCAGCTGCCGCGGCGAGCGCCCACCTCGACCTGAAACTGACATGATCAAACCCCGGGGCGCTCCGAGCGCCAAGCTCAACGATAATCGCTCCGACGAGGTCGCGCAGGTGGTTGTCATCACGGGCGCGAGCGGAGGGATCGGCGCCGCACTTGCGGAGCGCCTGGCCTCTGAGGGCCATTCGGTAGTGCTCGTCGCCAGGCGTGCTGATGCGCTGGCGAGCGTCGCGGCCCGGTGTGGGGGACGGGCGTATCCGTTAGTCGCCGACTGTACTCGACGCCACGAGGTGCGGCGCGCCGCAGCCGAAGCGGTAGCCACGCTCGGCCACGTAGACGTGTGGGTCAACAACGTCGGGCGAGGAATGACCCGCCAGCCCTCCGAACTGACCGGCACGGACATCGACGATATGATGCTGGTGAACGTGAAGTCCGCCCTGTATGGCATGCAGGAAATTCTCCCGCACTTCAAAGCCCGCGGACGTGGGCACGTGGTGAACATCTCATCGATGCTGGGCCGGATTCCGTTTGCCGCTATGCGAGCGGCCTACAGCGGCGCAAAGCACTTCCTCAACTCGATCACCTCGAACATGCGTACTGAGATTCAGCAGACACACCCCGACATCGAGTTTTCGCTGGTGTCGCCGGGTGTCGTCCGAACTGACTTCGGGAAGAACGCCGTGCACGGAGGGCCGGACTCGCGCGAGCTTCCCGACTCACAGAGCGCCGAGGATGTGGCGGCCGTGATCGCGGGCGTCATACGATCCCGGAAGCCCGACGTGTACACTCGGGAGGGTTCGCAGGCCCGCGTCGGAGCGCACTACGCCGCGATTGGCGTGGACCCCTAGGGACGGACGTGGGCCCTCGCGGTAGCGCTGTACGTCGAAGGCGGAATTCGCTCGTGCGAAATCGGCAGCGTGATGTTCGGGCGCCAACCCGACGGCACCGAGCAGGCGGCCGAGATGGAGCTGGTGCGCCTCGCGTTTCCGCGCCGCACGTACACCCAGAGCCACGTGGACTATGTGGCCGAGGTCCTCGCGTATGTTGCCGGGCGCTCCGACAGGATTCGCGGCGTTCGAATCGTGGAAGAACCACCGGCGCTGCGCCACTTCACCGCGAAGTTCGCACCGCTGGGCAGCTGACCCACTACCGCTTCGCCGCGACCTTCGCCGAGACCTTCGCTGAGACCTTCGCCCAGCCGTCCCGCAGAGTGACCGTACGATTGAACACCAGATGCCCCGGCGCAGAATCCACGGGGTCTGACATGAAGTAGCCGGTTCTTTCGAACTGGTACCGGGAGCCCGGCGCGTCGTCCGCGACGCTCGGCTCAATCTTGGCTCCGCTCATTACCGTGAGCGAATCCGGATTCAGCTCTCCGATGAAGTCGGCGTCGTCTCCCCCTGCCTCCGGGTCGGGCACGGAAAAGAGTCGGTCGTACATGCGAAGTTCACAATCGAGCGCACCGGCGGCCGAAACCCAGTGGATCGTGCCCTGGACTTTCCGCCCGTCGGGCGAGTCTCCACCGCGGGTCGCCGGATCGTAGGTGCACCGCAACTCAACCACGTCGCCCGCGTCGTTCTTCACCGCTTCCTGGCAAGTGATGAAGTACCCATACCGCAGTCGGACTTCGCGGCCGGGGGCCAGCCGGAAAAATTTCTTCGG
Organism: Gemmatimonadota bacterium; assembly: GCA_027622655.1. Classification (GTDB taxonomy): domain Bacteria; phylum Gemmatimonadota; class Gemmatimonadetes; order Gemmatimonadales; family Gemmatimonadaceae; genus Fen-1231. The sequence continues at coordinate 12,706 of JAQBYI010000070.1, forward strand.
CGGGTCTTCCATGAAGTCGTCGCGCTCCACCCAGAGTTCGCGCGAAAACGGAACCTTGCGTGAACCGGTTTTCGGCACGTCGTGCGGATAGTACGACGCGTCGAGTTCCTCGACCTGTCCTTCCGGATAGTTCGTGATGACCACCTTGAGCGGCTTGGTCACGCACAACACGCGCGGCACTTCGGCGTTGAGGTCGTTGCGAACCGCGTGCTCGAACGTGGCGATCTCCGTACGCTGCGGCTTGCGCGACACGCCGACCGACT
>JAQBYI010000018.1 GCA_027622655.1 Gemmatimonadota bacterium
GGCGGCGGCGGTGGCGGCGCTGGTGGCGGCGCTGGTGGCGGCGCTGGTGGCGGCGCTGGTCCGTCGTCCATTCTGTATTCCCGGCGCGTCGGCAGGAGTCCGCAAGTTTCGGTGCCGAGCGACGCCGTATACTCAGAGAAGCCGGACGCCGCTACGATTCTCGGCGCCGCAAAGCTCATCACGCGGACTGCTGGCGGGTGGTCCATCGGCGTCATGGATGCCGTGACGCAACGCGAGGACGCTCGCCTCACAACGCTTTCGCAGGAAACACGAACGGCCGAAGTCGAGCCCCTGACCAACTATTTCGCCGGGCGCCTCCGCCGTGATTTTCGTACCGGGCAGTCCACGCTTGGTTTCATCGGCACGTCGGTGGTTCGTCGGTTCGATTCTGACGCGGCCCGCGAGAAGCTTCGATCTTCGGCCTCCGTTGCCGGCCTCGACTTCCGGCACGAATGGAGCAACCGCCAGTGGTCGATGAATGGATACGTCGCGGGCAGCTACATCCGCGGCGCACCGACAGTGATGATTGCGGCCCAGAATTCGTCGACACGGTATTTCCAGCGCCCGGATGCGGAGCACGTCAGCATTGACTCTTTGGCGACGGAGCTCTCAGGAGTTGCAGGGCGATTCGATATCGGAAAGCGCGCCGGTACGTGGCGTGGTAACCTCGCGGTCTCGACTACGAATCCTTCGTATGAAATAAATGACCTCGGATTCCAGACGTCCGCAGACCGCACCAGTCTCGACATCAACTTCTCACATGACCAGACGACGCCGGGAAAGTACTTCCGGCGCTGGAACGCACGCATAGGTCCTGATATGAACTGGAACTATGGCGGAGACCGCACGGGGCTGGCTTTCGGCGGAGGGGGGAACGGTCAGTTCGCAAACTTCTGGAACTTCGGCTACAACTTCACCCACACGTTTCGATCGCTTGACGACCGCCTTACCCGCGGGGGCGTAATGGCGCAGACCCCCGCAGGGAATTCGGGGTTTGTGTTCGTGTCGACGGACAGCAGGCGCCGATACACGGCACGATTGAGCGTGAGCGGTGGCGCCGACGAAGCGGGTGGCTGGCGGTACTCGAACAACCTCTCGTTCTCGCTGCGTCCAGGAACGAACATCGAAATGGAAATTGGGCCGAACTTCACGCGAAGCGGCACGCCCGCACAGTATCTCACGTCAATTTCCGACGAAACGGCAACGGCGACGCTTGGACGACGGTACGTTTTTGGCGACTTGGCGCAGACGCAGCTCGGCGTGGAAACGCGACTCAATGTGACGTTCCGGCCGAATCTGTCGTTGCAGATGTACGCGCAGCCGTTGCTCTCGAGTGGTGACTATCGCGTCATTCGGGAACTTCGAGCGCCAGGCACGTACGAGTTCAACGACTACGGTACCGGCACTGGCACGGTCACCACCGATGCGAAAGGAGGTTTTTTGATTGACCCGGATGCGTCCGGGCCTGCGCGAGCGTTCGCGCTCAGCAACCCCGATTTCGATTTTCGCTCGATTCGCGGAAGTGCGGTGTTGCGCTGGGAATGGCGGGCGGGATCGACACTGTTCTTCGTGTGGCAACAGAATCGCTCTGGGTTGTATTCCAGTTCGACGACCAATAGCGGGATAGGGCAGTTCGATATTGCGACCGACGGACGTGAGCTGCTCGGGATCCAGCCGGAAAACGTGTTTATCATCAAGGCGACGTACTGGTTCAACCCGTGATCGAAATAGTGCGCCGAATTGGCTGCGTCGCTCTGGCGCTCATACCAACGATCGGGTTTGCGCAGGGAATTCTCGTGGCCGGCAACAAGCCGGCGAACACGGTAACGCTCGTGGACCTCGCGAGCGGATCGACGCTCGCCACGCTGCCGACGGGACTCGGGCCGCATGAAGCGGCCGCATCGCGAGATGGGCACTGGGCGGTGGTGACCGACTACGGAACGGGTGCTGCGCCGGGGAAGTCGCTCACCGTTGTGGATTTGCGCTCGCGTACCGTCGCCAGGACAATCGACTTGGGTGAGTACCGACGACCACACGGCGTACAGTTCCTGCCGGGCGACTCACTCGTTGCCGTTACGGTCGAAGCGAGCCAGGCCGTGCTTGTGGTACACGTCGTCACCGGCGCGATTCAGTCTGTCATCAAGACCAACCAGGGCGGCTCGCACATGGTGACCGTGCGCGGGGACGGCCGCGTCGGCTACACGTCGAACATCAGTGGCAACTCGATCACCGAAGTGGACTTTGCCACTGGTGCGACGCGATCCCTGGCTGTGGGCAACCAACCTGAAGGTGTTGGGGTGCGACCCGACGGGCGCGAAGTGTGGGCGGCGAGCAATACCGCGGGCACAATATCAGTAGTCGATGTGCGCGGGTGGCGTATCGCGGCGACACTCACTGTAGGCGAGCGTCCCTATCGTGTGTCGTTTACGCCGGACGGCAAGATCGCCATTGCGTCGCTCACGGCAAGCAGTCGCGTTCGTCTTTACGACGCGGCGACGCGCGCTGAGATTGTCACGATTTCGATAGAGGGGCGGAGCGAAGCATCTACGCTCGCCAGCGGCGGCGCGCAGCCTGTCGGCATCGCGTACTCGGCTGACTCACGTTTTGCCTACGTCGCATGTCAGGGGATTGACGCGGTGGCGGTGATAGACCTGCGCGAGCATAGGGTCGTGCGAACCATTCCCGTCGGACCAGGGCCGGATGCCGTGGCGGTAGCCGAGATCCGCTGAGCCGGATCTCGGAGTTGTTTGCGTACAAGAAAAGAGGCCGTACCCACCTTCGGTGAGTCCGGCCTCTCTGCTGTCACGTGCGGACCTATACCGGGAAGAGCATCTCTCGGTAGCGCGGAAGCGGCCAGCGCGCGTCGTCGATTTTCGACTCGAGTGCATCCGAGTTGACTCTCACCTCCGCCATGGCATCGGCCCCGGCTGAAGTCAGGTATTGTGCTTGTTTTGGCGCATCGCCATGCAGCGATTCAGCTTTCGCGATTGTGGCGTGGAGCGCATGTGACGCCTTGTGCAGGTCGGCGACCAGCTTTGCCACCGCATTCGCGGCGTCTACCTGCGGCACAACCTTCACGCCGGCAGACTTGGCGGCGACGGCCGAATCAGCAAGCATCGCGAGGTACCCGTGCGCTGCAGGCAGCACCATCGTGTCAGCCATTTCGGCAATGGTATGCAGCTCAATCAATATGTCCTTGATGTAGCGCTCAAGGCGAATGTGGTATCGGGACTCCACTTCCTGCTCACTCATGACGCCGAGCGATGTGAAGAGCTTGCGCGCGTGAGGAGTGACAATCTGTGCCATCGCGTCAGGTGACCGCCGCAGGTTCAGAAGGCCTCGTTTCTTGGCCTCGACAACCCATGCGTCCGAATAGTTGTTGCCTTCAAACCGGACGGCCTTCGTTTTGCGGAACGCTTCGCTAACGACTTTCAGGATCGCGTTGTCGCGATTCTTGGTCTTCTTCAACTCGACGCGGATGGCAGCAGTAAGCTCACTGATCGACTCGGCGACCGTCGCGTTCAGCAGCATCACAGGAAAAGCGATCGACTGCGACGAGCCGACGGCGCGGAACTCGAACTTGGCACCAGTGAAGGCAAACGGAGACGTGCGGTTTCGATCGGTGTTGTCCTTGGCGATTTCCGGGAGTTTTGCAACGCCGAGCTGGATCATAATGTCGGCAGCGTTCTTGTTATCCATGCGACCGGCCGCGATGTCTTCGATGACGCGTGTCAGCATGTGGCCCATGAATACCGAGATGATCGCGGGCGGCGCTTCATTTGCTCCGAGGCGATGTTCGTTGCCGCTGGACGCGATACCTGCGCGAATGAGCCCCGCATGCTTGTGCACGGCCTTCAACACGGCCGCGAGGAACAGCAGGAACCGAACGTTCTGATGGGGCGTCTTGCCCGGCTTGAGCAGATTCACACCGTCGAGATCGTTGTCGGCAGTGATCGCCAGGGACCAGTTGCAGTGCTTGCCGGATCCGTTGATGCCGGCAAACGGCTTTTCGTGCAACAACGCCTGAAGTCCGTGCCGAAGCGCGACCTTCCGCAGAATGCTCATGACGAGCTGATTGTGGTCCACGGCGAGGTCTGTCTCTTCGAACAACGGAGCCATTTCGAACTGGCACGGCGCGACTTCATTGTGTCGCGTCATGATCGGGACGCCGAGCTTGTAGAGTTCGTGTTCTACCTCGGCGATGCACGCCTGTACGCGTTCCGGAATGCCACCGAAGTAGTGATCTTCGAGCTGCTGGCCACGCGGCGGGGGGGCGCCGAGAAGCGTGCGCCCACCCATCACCAGATCTGGGCGAAGTGCGAAATGCCCGCGATCGATAAGGAAGTATTCCTGCTCTGCGCCGAGCGTCGTGAGCACGCGGAGCGCGCCCTTGTCGCCAATCAGGTCGAGCAGTTCGATAGAGCGCTGCGAGAGCACTTCACTCGAACGCAACAGCGGCGTCAACTCGTCAAGCGCTTCGCCGTGGTATCCGATGAATGCCGACGGGATACACAGTGTCTTGGCTGCCCCCGATTCCATGATGAATACGGGCGACGCCGGATTCCATGCCGTGTAGCCCCGCGCTTCCCAGGTCGCCCGGAGGCCGCCGGATGGGAATGACGAGGCATCTGGCTCGCTTTGGATGAGCTGATCGCCCGAGAACTTCTCGATCGCCAGACCATTTTCGTCGAAGTTGAGAAACGAATCGTGCTTTTCAGCGGTCAGTCCGGTCTGCGGCTGAAACCAGTGGCAGAAGTGCGTGACGCCGCGCGAAACCGCCCATTCCTTGATTACCTGGGCGACGGTTGGCGCGATCTCGACATCGAGCTTTCCGCCGAGGCGCACGGAAGCAAGAAGTTTGGCGTACAGTTCGGCCGGCAGTTTCGCGCGCATTTGCCGAGCGCCGAACGTATTGATGCCAAAATATTCCGACGTTGGCGACGGAAGGCCAGCCGCCGCAGGCCGCGGCGTGGCGACAAACCGTGAGCTGATAGCTCGAAGTGCAGCTGAACGCGGAGACGACGTGTTGGTCATGGAGTTATATGAAAGGGGAATAGGCAGTGTTAGTAGTGGTATGTGCGGAAAATGCAAACTTATGGCGACAATTAGCGATTTTCAACCCAACATTCGCAAATTCGCACTCGGAATTTGCAGATTCAGCGTCAATTGCGGCGCATTTGGCAGTATACGTCGAATCGCCGGAATGCTCGAGGTGCCTCAAAACAGTGCTAAGTCTTTACAGGACAGTCGGTTACCACCAGCCAAGCACTTTCCACCACGCCAGGCCCGAGACTGACCAAATGGTGACGGTCGCAAACGAGACGTAGAGGCCGAGTCGCCACCATTCTCGTTGCGTGATGTAGTCCGCGCCGAAATAGATCGGGGCTGTCGTAGTGCCGTAGTGCGTCAGTGACGCAGAGAGGTTGGAGAAATAGGCCAGCATCGCGACGGCGAGTAGCGGGGGAGTGCCAGCGGCGACGAGCACGACGAGAAAAGGTATGAACATCGCCGTGACGTGCGCGGTGATGCTCGCGAATCCATAGTGGGCGTAGAAATAGATGAGTAGCAGCACGGCGAGCGCTGCGCCCCATGCCCACCCGGTCGTCACAGAGGCCGCAGCCTGCGCGAACTGTTCCGTCAAGCCAGACTTTCCTATGCCCTCGGCCATTCGCACGAGTCCGCCGTACCACAGGAAGACGTCCCACGCGGCGTGGTCGCCGGTGACGTCGCTCCATTCGAGCACCCCGCTGAGGACGAGCGCGCCAACGCCGACAAGCGCGACTACGGCGTAGTCGATGTGGTGCAGCGACGAGGTCATCCAGAGACCCGCGACCAACGCGAAGACGGTGAGCATCATTCGCTCGTTGCGCTTCATCGGCCCCATGCGCGCGAGTTCCTCCGACGCAAGCGTCGCGGCCTGCGGCGTGTGCTTTATTTCGGGCGGATAGAGGCGGAAAAGCAACCACGGCACAAAGGCGAGTGATATCAGCGCGGGAACCGACGCGCCAAGGAGCCATGTTGTGTAGCTGAAATCAATCGCTACCGTTTCGCTTGCAAACTTCGCGATGATGACGTTCGAGGCCTGACCGGTGAGGAAGGTCGCACAGGCGATGACATCGCTCTGGTAGATCGTGACGAGCAGGTACGCGCCAAGGCGGCGAGCGGTGGATCCGGGCCGTGAGTCGTACGCTTCGGCGAGGCTTCGTGCGATTGGGAAGACGATTCCACCGCACCGTGCGCTGTTGCTCGGCAGGAAGCCCGCGAGGAGCGCGTCGGTGGAGATCAGTGCGTAGGCCAGCCCAAGCGAACTTCTGCCGATGGCCCTGATGAACAAGAACGCGATACGGCGGCCGAGTCCGGTTTTGAGAACGCCGCGAGCCATGAAGAACGCGGATAGAACCAGCCAAACGAGCGGATCGGCGTATCCGGCGAGTGCCTCGCGCGCGGGCATCGTCTTGGTAAGCGCGATCGCCGTGACACCGAGAAAGACCACCGCGCCTGCTGGAACGGGCCGGATGATTGATCCGATGATGGTGGCGGTGAAGATTGCGAGGAGGTGCCACGACTCCGTCGTGATCCCTTCCGGCACGGGCAACGCGAGCACCAGGATGGCGGACGCGGCGACGATGGACCAGCGCGTGACGGGTCGCATTGGGCGAAAATGTACTGCGTGGACGCGTCGGTCGCGCCTTGAGAGGGGTGTACGCCGCGGCTAGCTTCCTCAGTCGGCGCGGCACCGTAGCCAAGTGGTAAGGCAGGAGACTGCAAATCTCTCATCGTCGGTTCGATTCCGACCGGTGCCTCATCAAGCGAAGCAGGAAAGAGCGGCTAGAAATCGTATTTCGAATCGTGCAACGCGAAATACCAAGCGCGAAACGAGAGACACGAACGACGAAAGCAGAACCATGCGGCGCCAGTTTTTGAGCTTCGTGCGCAACGAAGTTGGTCATCGCTCGTCAATTCAACGAATGCGAGTTGAGCGGCGCCCCATTGCGTGACTTGCAGGTGTCGTTGTAGCGTACTGTGTCGACTCGGTATGCGTCCGGGCGCGCTGAGGCGACGAAATGCAAAGGGCCGGGCACTCGTGAGAGTGGCCCGGCCCTTTTGTTTGCGCGCTGTTCCGTATTGTCGCCAGCGCGCACGGCGCGGTTCGCGACGCGCGGTATCGCTACTGATCGAGCAACGGATACCAGCGTGTTGGCGCGCGGCGCTCGAGTTGCAGTTCGGCCATCGCGGCAATGCGGAACAGCAACCGCTCGCTCCAGGGACGCCCGATCACTTGCATGCCGACTGGCAGACCGTTCCGGTCGTACCCTGCAGGAAAACTGATGGCTGGGTGTCCGGTAAGATTCGCAGGAAACGCGAATCGCATTACTTCGGTAGTCATCGAAAGGTCGGAGCCACCGTGTGGGAGTGCAGCCGGATTGATTTTAGGTGCTACCTGGCCGGTAGCTGGCGTCACGATCGCGTGCACGTCCTGGAACGCGCGGCGCCAATGCGCGATTGCCCGCGTGCGCATTCGCGTGGCGGTCACAAGTTCTGCCGCGCTAAAGGAGCGCGCGATGGCGATGTTGGCGCGCGTGTCCAGTGAGAACTCGCGCCGTCGCGCAGGATGGTACGGAGCCATCGCCGCAGCCATTTCGCCGGTGATGATGGCGACATGGGCGATCCGTTCCAGATCGAGTTCTGGAATCTCGACTTCCACGATTGTCGCGCCGAGCCGTTCGAAGTTGCGGACCATCGCATCGCATCGCGCCACTAAATCGGCGGACGCATGCTGAAACCAAGCGCGATACACGCCGATGCGGATTCCGCGCAGCGAGCCCGGCGGTGCGACGTCGATTGAAACCGAAGGGTGTGACCGCGAGTTCGGGTCGAGCGCATCGTCGCCCGCCATGACAGCGTATGCAGTCGCGCAGTCACGCACCGTCGCGGCGATGGGGCCTATGTGGGCGACGCTCCAGACCAGCGGGGCCGCGCCATGCTCGCTGATGCGACCGAACGTCGGCTTGATGCCCACCACGCCGCAGAACGCGGCCGGAATGCGAATAGAGCCACCGCCATCGGCCCCAATGGCAACGGGCACCAGACCACTCGCGACCGCAGCGGCAGACCCACTGGAGGAGCCTCCCGTGTGGTACGCGTCATCGTAGGGATTCCGCGGCGTCCCGTGGTGTGGATTCAGCCCCGTCACGTTGATGCCGATCTCGTGCATGTTCGCCTTGCCGACGATCAGCGCGCCGACAGCGCGCATTCGCGCGACAACTGTGGCGTCCGAATCGGCGGGCGGTCCTCCGAGGATCTTCGTGCCGACAGTCATCGGGTACCCGGTCGCGTTCATTTCGTCCTTCACGGCGACCGGGACACCATCCCACGGTCCGAGCGAAGCGCCGGACTTCCAGCGTGCGGCGCTCGCTCTCGCCTGGTTCATCAGGTTGTCATCGCGCACGGCAATGAATGCACGCAGCGGCCGTGGGCCGGCATCGCTGGCACGCCACTGTTCGAGAAATCTTGCGGCAACGTCTTCGGGCGAGACCCGTCCCTTGCGATACGCCTTCGTGAAGTCATCCGCCGAGGGAAACTGGAAACCCGGCGCGACCGGGGGCGGAGCCGGTGCATCACTGTACGGACTGTCGTTCGCGTCGGACGGAGCAAGCGCCGGAATGCCGGGATCGTCGGACGGATGCAGGGGCAGGAATGTCGGCGGTTCGACGAGGGCGAGCTCGCGGAGGCGAGTGATGCCGGCGTCGCGCTTCAGCTTCTCAATCAGCAACGGGCCAATGAACGGCGCCTCGATCGCGGCGACCAGCGCGCGCAGGCCGCGGCTACCGAGACGCGGGAGGTCAAGCGACTTGAGGTCGTACGTCACTTCAGTGCCTTCATGAGCACACCAACATGGCCGCGCGGGCCGGCGATGAATCCGGCTTCCGCGCCCGCGAACCCGATGCCATACGCCGTCAGTGTATCCGCGTAAAGCCATGAAGCGCCGAAATCGCGGGTGTACGCGACTCCGATCTGGCCGACGGCGACGAAAATCGGAGGACTTGTGCCCGGAACGTGCACAACGCCGGAAGTCGTGCCATCGGGCCGGCGCACGCCGGCGGGCGCCCACGTCACGCCGCCATCGAAGGTTCTCAGCGCGAACGACGTGATTCCACGCTCATTTCGGTAGTCGCCACCGACGGCTATTCCGTTCATCGCATCGGCGAACGCGATGCCAAAAAGGCCCGAGCTAGCACCTCCCGGCATGCCCGTAGAGGCAACAGTCCACGACCGCCCCCGATCGGTCGTGCGATAGACGCGCGCCTGGGCTCCTCCGCCCGTGGCGATCCAACCGTTCGACGTACCCTGAACGGTGAGTTGCGTGTTGCTCGCAGCGAACGCGGCTTCATTCGGCAGATTCGCCGGAACCCGATCGGCAGGCACTCTTGCCCAGCTCGCACCGCCGTCATCTGTGGTGAGAATCACAAACCGTCCATCGACCGGATCTGAAAACGTGAAACCGTGACTGGCATCCCAAAATGCCACACCGTCGAGAAAAACGCCCGCGGTGGTGTCGGTCCACGCGAGCGTCCACGTGCGGGCCCCGTCGGTGGTACGAAAGATCTTTGCCTGACCGCGTTCGGCCGGGCCGGCGCTCACGACGACGGCCGTATTGGCGTCGAACGCCTTGATGCCACGAAAATCGAGTGTTGCGGCGCCGGGAACGGAATCTACGGTCCAGGTGGTTCCGCCGTCCGTGGTCCGAAACACCTTGCCGCCCGTGCATCCCGCCCAAGCCACCTGTGCGCTCGCCGCGCTCATGCTGCGGCAGCTGGAGTTGCTCGCGACGGACGCATTGCGAAACAGTGTCCGGTCGCGGCCTTCAAAAAAAAGTCGATCCGCGATGCGTTCGGCCGCACCCTTGGCGTCGAAAGTCGGCTGATCGGTGACGATGATGATGGATGCCCGGTGGCCAGGAATTCGTACGAAGGCGCCTTGAGTTCCGTTGGGGTTGATGAATGCCGACTGCCGCGGGAGTCCGCGCCATGCATCGAGGCGCCATCCGAGTCCGTTGCCAGAACCCCTGCCGCCGCCAGCGGCGAACATTGAATCCGACCCGGCAACGGTGAGCGCCGTGTAGGCCTGCAGGCCGAGTTCCAGACGGTACAAATCGTCGACGTTCGACACTACAGTGCCGTCTTCCTCGGCACGCGTGCGCTGTGCACCGCCGGATGAAAGCAGGCGTCGCTGTACGAAAACGGCGACCGTACCACCCGAGCGCTCAGCGACGAGGCGCGCGATTTTCCGGGCGCCTTCGGGCGCTGTTTGTTCGCGAGTCAGGTATTCACGGATAGTGGTACTTTCGCCAGGAGAGAGCGCATCGTCGAGCGTGAGCCTGTTTTCGCGTGCCAGGGTCAGCGCGGCCGACGCGAGGAAAACATCGCCGATCTCCCCGATCGGGAAATTCGGCACTCCGGTGACCGGCATGTAGCGTGCCTGTGGCGGGACACCATACCCAGTGGCCACAAACACGCGGCCTTCCTGTGCGACGTGGACCGTCGCATTACCGCCGTTTGTGTTGAACGCCGCGAACACCGAGTCGACGAACGCGCGCGTCAGAGGTGAATCATCGATGGCGCGCGACACTACACGACGCTTTCCAAGATCGTACTTGTCTCCGGGAAAGAGCGTGAGAAACGGCTTGCCCGGATCGGTCGCATCGGCGCCGTTGTAGACGAACGCCTTGTTGCGGCCAATTATTTCGGCGTTGTCGCCCTTGATCAACCAGGCGGTGCCCTCGTCCTCGGAGATGAACAGCATCTCCGGGTGACGCGGCATCAGGGAGTCGGCGACGTCCGGGAGACGCATGCGGGCGACGACGTGCTGATCAACGCCTGTGTTCCTGAGGTAGCCAAAGCCTCGGGTGTATCCCGGGTACTCGATAATGCCGTTGTTGTTTGACGGCGCCCCCCGAACCATAAAGCTGCCCAGAATGGATGCGCCTGCCGACGAACCGCCAACCACGCCGCCGCGACGCAGGACGTTCATGATTTCAGTTTCGGTGCGCGTGCCGCCGTACGAATCGACGAGACGAAACTGCCGGCCGCCTTCGTACCAGACCCCGCCGGCCCGACGCAGCACGTTCACGAAACTGTCGGAGTTGGCGAGGTCTTTGCGATCCGGATTGGAGTGGAGCACGACGACGTTTGTGGCGCCGGCTCCTTTCAACCCGTTCGCGCCTCGCCAGTTTGCCGGGTACGCCGTGTCGCCTCCGGCAGTTGGGATGTCGACGATGAGCGCGTTCGGACCACCAGCTGCGTCAATGAATGCCTTGTACAACTCGGGACCTTGCTGGCCGCCGCCGACGACGAGCAGCGTACCGGTCGGAGGTCCGACGAGCGGGGTTCCACCAGCAAGAGCCGAACCCGACATACCTCCCGCGCAGGCAGACGCGGCTATGATCGAGAGCAGCGCAACACTTCGGTTGCGCGTGAATCGGCATCGGCTTGGTCGGATTGTCACGTCGGGGCCTTGGGTGAGGTAAATCGGCACAGGACAAACTTCGCGTTCGCGGCTGAATGGCGCGAGAGGCCTTCGCTACATTGAAAGGATGCCCGCCTCGCGATTGGCCTGCGCAGCGTTGCTGGCGGCCGGTGTTGCGTGCGCTGGAAGCGAAGCGCCGTTGCACGGGGTCGTCATTGATCCACCGCAGGAAGTACCGGCGATCCGAATCGCCGACGCTGCTGGCATCACCTTCGATCTGGACGGCGAACGCGGCCGTCGGGCGGCGGCGGTGTTCTTCGGGTACACCCATTGCCCCGACATCTGCCCAGCGACGCTGGCCGATTGGGCCCGAGCGAAACGATTGCTCGGCGCCGCTGCCGACGGAATTCGCTGGGTATTCGTGAGCATCGACCCGGCACGCGATACACCGGAGATCGCCCGCAACTACGCAGAGCAATTCGACTCAAGTTTCGTCGGGCTCGCTCCCACGGTAGCGCAGCTCGACTCGTTGAAACAGAACCGGGGCTTTGCGGTCACCAACGAAACGAGCCCGGGCATGCCCGGCTATTCTGTCGCGCATCCTGCCGGAACGTTCGTCGTGGATCGCGCCGGACGGATTCGCCTCATCTATCCACCCAATACGCACCCAGCTGACATGGCTGCGGACCTCCGGCGGATCGAATGACCAGGCGAGTCAGCGCAGGGTGTGTGGTTGGTTTGTTTGTCCTCGCCGCCACAGACGGGGGAGCGCAGCAGTCACCTTGGGACGCGCCTGTTGTACGCTCGGCACCGTGCCTGGCCATGGAGACTGAATGCTCTCCTCCCCACGTACGTCGTGAGTTTCGTGGAGTGTGGGTGGCAACAGTCGGGAACATGGACTGGCCGTCGCGGCCTGGACTTCCGACCGACAGTGCGAAACGGGAGTTGATTCGAATCCTCGATCATGCCGCGCAGACCGGGCTCAACGCGATTGTGTTCCAGGTCCGACCAGCCGGCGACGCACTGTACGTGTCGAGAATCGAACCGTGGTCGGAGTATCTCACGGGACGGCAGGGTCGTGCCCCCGATACGGCCTGGGATCCGCTCGCATTCGTTGTCCGCGAAGCGCATGCGCGTGGACTCGAACTGCACGCATGGTTCAACCCATACCGGGCGAAGGATCCAACCGCAAAGGGACCGATCGCCACGAATCATCTGTCGCGGCAGTATCCGGCGTATGCCAAGCCGTATGGGCGGTATCTCTGGTTCGACCCGGGCGAACCCGACGTCCGCAAACGTACAGTGCGTGTTGTTCTGGACGTGCTCAACCGGTACGACGTCGACGGAATCCACCTTGACGACTACTTCTATCCGTACCCAGAGCAGCGACGCCGGGTCGACATTCCGTTCCCGGACGCGACAACGTTCGCCCTCTATCGGCGCACTGGCGGGGCGTTGGACCGCGACGACTGGCGCCGTGATAACGTGAATCGGCTGGTAGACACGCTGCGCGCGGAGATCACGAAAGCGAAGCCGTGGGTGAAGTTCGGCATCAGTCCGTTCGGCATATGGAAGCCCGGTGAACCGAAGACGGTGACCGGGCTCGATGCGTTCACCAAGATATTTGCCGACGCCCGAACATGGTTGGCCCGTGGTTGGGTGGACTACCTAGTGCCGCAGTTGTACTGGGGCGTGGAACAGGATGGACAGCGATTTGGCGAGTTGCTCCGGTGGTGGCAGGCGCAGAACGATTCGTCACGCCACATCTGGCCGGGACTCGCCGACTACAAGATCGGTGATGCCAGAGCGAAATGGCGGAGCGGAGAAATCCTCCGTCAGATCGACACGACCCGCACTGTGCCCGGTGTGGCCGGCGCCGTACACTTTCAGATGACGGCACTGCTTGAGGATCGCGATTCGTTGGCGACCGTGCTGGCACGCGGACCGTATGCAAGCCGAGCGCTTGTTCCGGCGATGCCATGGAAGGGAGCCGCAGTTCCGCGGACACCGGCGATTGCGATCGTGGAGAGCAGGCAAGGAGACATGCTGACAATCGCCCGGCGCCCTACCGACGATGTGCGTTGGTGGGTCATTCAGGCGCGCATTGGCACCGACTGGTACGTCCATGTCGTGGACGGGGCGTTGTCGGAGATGCCAGTCTCCAGGCTCGAATCGCCGCGCGGCGACCGCCCGGACATCGTCACACTTCTGCCGGTGGGCCGCACCGGTGTGGGCGGGGTCCCGGTGGCAATTCGCGTGCGGTGAAACGCGTCCTAAAAAATCTCACGTTTCAGGTACTCGCTCGCCGTGTTGATGGTCACGTCAAAGGGTGCAGCCGGGGTTACGGGGTCGGGGTTCATCGTGCTGGCCGGCACACTCTCGGCGATGCAAGTCCGCTGGCGGCCCCGCGATGTCAGGATACTGCGGGTCGGTCGTCGGGCGGAACGAAGTTGGACAGGAACAACCGCTCTTCCGCCGAGAGGCTCGTGAGCCCGGTGGCGCTGATTTTGTCGAGAATGCGGTTCAACTCGTCGCGATTCACTTCATGCACGGCCGCCACGTCGACGCGTTTCCAATTGGCGAGTTTGTCCTTGTCGGGCTTGGCGATCGTGCTGGCCCGAAACTTCGCGACACGCCTTGCGGGGTCGATCATCTTGAGGAAGAGATACGCGCCAGCATAGCCGCCAAGGTGTGCGAAATCGGCCACGCCGCCCCGCGAGCCACCGAACCCACTGTAGAGTGCGAGCGCCGTAGTGATCACGACAAGCCAGCGCGCCTGAATGGGAATGATTCCCCAGATCATGATTTGCACGCGCGGCCAGAATATCGCGAACGCGAGCATCACGCCGAAAACACCCGCCGACGCCCCGATCACGGCGGACCGGGGCGAGAAGATGAACTGAAAGAGAGCGCCCGAGATTCCACTGATGAAATAGAGCTGCACAAACCGGCGCGCCCCGATGCGCGACTCTACCTGCGGGCCGAAGAAGAAGAGCCCGATCATGTTGAACAGGATATGTGTGATTGAGGCGTGCAGGAACATGTAGGTCACGATCGACCACGGCCGGAACAGAACGGCGCGCGGAACGAAGACGAATGGGTTCGCCGGCTGTTGATCGCCAACCGGTCCGATCAGGTCGGGCGCCATGAATTGCACAAAGAACACCATCACGTTGGCGATCAACAGCCGGCGAACCCATGTGGTCATCAGTTAACTCGAAATCAGGGCTACGGCGTGATGGGCGGCAGCCGGGGCAGGCCCATCGCTTCCATGCTGGGGAGTCGCCTGGTGCGATTGTATTCGGCCCGCGCCTGATTGAACTGATCGATGCGCCGGATCCACGTTTGAGCGCCGATGTCGTAGCGATTCAGGACGTTGTACAGCCAGTATGGCCGGTTCTCCGCACGCCAACTTCGCTCGTAGAGTTCGCGGCCGAGGACGTATCCATCGCGAAGATCCTGCGTCCGACTATTGATTTGCGATGCGATCTCGACGAGCTCGCGCGTTGGGTTGGCACCCTTGGCCACCGAATCGAGCGCGGCGGCATAATGCGAGACGATCTCATCGGCGAACTGGAACTTCATTCCGATGAAGTCGATCCGGCGCGCGCCCATTTCCATGGCGTCGAGCGCATCGCGCTCGCGAAGCGCTCCGAGCGAGCCGGCGCGCGCAGCAAGCGCCCGTCGGGCGTGTGCTGTGAGGACGAGGGCGGACTCGGCGAGCACTCGAGCGTCGCGAGTTGCGCCTCGGAGCTGGTGTCCGGCTACTTGACCTTCGGTACTGAACGGGTCGAGCCAATAGAGGATGTTGGTCGCGTCACTCGGACCGGCCTTCGCGAGCAGTGCGTGGGCCTGCGACAGCTTCACCTGCGCGGCGTTGATGTTTCCGGTCGGGTCGCCATGGAATTGGAGCCCAAAGCTTGCGGCGAACGCAGGGATGACAGTTTCGCCCTGCTGCCATGACGCGGCGGCGCCGAAGAGCACACCGTACCACGTCTGGTTGAAGAGACCCTCTCCGTCATCGTCCCAATTCGTATTCAGCATCCCCGTAGCTCCGAGGCGTTGTCCGTCCCGTACGAAGCCCTGGATGTTTCGTAGTGCCACGTCGTTGTTCGGGTAAACTCGATTCCAGTTGTTCACTCCGGGGGCAACCCACGTATCGATTCCGGCGTCGGTAAACGGCTTGAGCGACCGTTCGAAGCCGCTGAACGACCAGTAGTTCCACGCAACTGCGACCATGCTCTTGGGAAGCGAACTCACGAGTTGCGGCGACGCCTGCGCGATGTCGCCCCAGAAGAGGTAGCGCTTTCCCGGCCTACGGATAGCCGCTTCGATTTCCTTGAGAAAATCCATGTACACGACACCAAGCGAATCCTTCTGGACGCGCTCACGCGTCTGCCCACGTCCGAGTTCGAATGTCTCGTCGGCCCCGATGTGCACGAATCTAGAGGGAAAGACCGAGTCGATCTCGGCGAACCACTGCTTGATCACTTCGAGCGATCCGGGCTGCCCTGGCGCCAGGACATGGCCGTGCGGTGTTTCGGCGAGCTGCCCATAAATGTCGTACTTGAGCATGTGGTGCAGGTGACCGAAGGCCTCCTGCTCAGGTACGACATCAATGTGAAACTGGGTGGCGTACGCGATCAGTTCCGCGACCTCTTCCTGCGTCATTGCGCCGCCGGGCGGCGCCATAATCGGGTGGGACTTGTACTCGAAGGTGTGCTCGTAGTACGGCGAGTATACGTTCAACTTGTACGCGGCAAACGTCCGAATCTGCGATTTCTGATATTCAAGGGTGGGTAACGGTCCCCTCGACAGGTCATCCTGCATTCCGCGCCAGCGCATGGCCGGCCAATCACGGATCGCGGCGCTGTAAATGCGAGGCTCGGTGCCGTCGGTGCGCATCAGTTGCTTGACCGTCTGCGCTCCATAAAAAATGCCGGCGGCCGACGCGGCTATCACGACGGCCCGATCCTCGTTGGTAACGAGCACGTACCCTTCCGCTCGCTGTTCGTCGCCGAGCGTCAATCCGGCGGCGGCCAGCACCTGTGTTCCGAGCGGAGTGTCCGCGCGCACGAGTAAGACTCGATAGGTACCGGCGGCGGGGTTGGCGACGACGCTTGCGCTCAGGCCACGGTCTCGCAGAGTCGACGCGAGATCACCAGCCGCGAATCGGTCCTCGGCGGCGCCGGAGGCCGTGATGCTTACGGTGCGCGGGATCGCGACGTACGAGCCCTCGGATATCTCGCGAGGCTTGGGAATCAGATGCGGGTCCACGCCCTGTGCCGTCAGAGCGGCGAGCGGCGCACAGAGGAGCAAGACCCCGGCGGCAATCGGACTGGAAAAGCGCATGGGACAATCTTAACGGTGTCAGCAGGCCTGCGGGGCGATGTGCCCGAATCGTCGGAAGGCTGCAATGCGCGCCAACGCGGTGGTGGCGGGGGCTCGCTTGGAGTTAGAATCTTGATCAACCCATCAGGCAGGAGACGTATCGTGAAGTTGATTCACACCCTCGTCATCGGTAGCGCGGCAATCACGATTGCCGCGACTGCAGCGACAGCACAACGGGCCGGACAGCAGGCCGCCGCTGAACCAGACCCGGTTATGGAGCTCGTCGGACGCCTCGATCTGGAGAGGTACAAGGCCACGATCAAGGGGCTGACTGAGTTCGGTGACCGCCGTCAAGGCACTGATCGGAACCGTGCGGCTGTGGATTGGATCGAAGCGCAGCTGCGGAGCTACGGCTGCCAAAACGTCGAGCGGATTCGCTACGAATACAATCCAGCCCCACCAGCGGCCCGTGGTGGAGGGCAAGCTGGTGCCGGTGCCGGTGCCGGAGCAGGGGCGGCTCGCGGTGGCCGTGCGGGCGGAGCCGCTGGTGGTGCAGGACGTGGAGCGGGCCAAGGCACGGGCATAGTTTCGGGGCCGGGCGGCAGCCGCATTCGCGGTTTAAGGGCGCGCACGGGCGTGAATAACGATTCACTCCGGCAGCCAGATACGGCGATTCGCGCGATCAACATGCAGCCGACTTCGCCGGGCATGCGCGAACAGGTGGTCTGCACAAAGGTTGGTACGACCCGACCGGACGAGATGTACATCGTCGGCGGCCACATGGATGGTCACGGTTGGGGCCAGGCGGCAAACGACGACGGCTCGGGCTCGGCCATCGTGATGGAGCTCGCGCGCATCTTCTCGATGCCCGACGTGCAGACCGACCGGTCAATTCGTTTCGCACTCTGGAACAATGAAGAGACGGGACTGAACGGCGCGCGCGCGTACATCGAGCAGCGCGAAACGCTTCAGGGTAAGGAAAACCCGGTCGGGTCGGGCAGGTTTCCGGAACCGAAGTGGCTCGGGATGATCCAGCATGACATGATGCTGTTCGACCATGGAATGCCGCGAGCAGACGGCACATTGTCGCCTGAGCAACGTCCGGAGGCGGATGTGAACGTCGAATTTCAGATCAACTCGATGATGGCGGACGCGTCGATGAAGCTCGCGTTCGTGTTCCACGGCGCGAACCAGAAGTACGCGACTGACTATCCGGTGGCCGTGGGACCGAACATGACGAATACCGACTCGGGTCCGTTCCAGGACCTCATTCCGGCGATCAGTCTTCGCGAAAACGAGCGCGGGGCGCAGATCGGTGGTGGCTGGGACCCGAACTGGCACCAGCCGACCGATGTTTACACGACCTTCAGCGACAAGGATTTTCGGCTCGGGCTGAACGCTGCTCAGACGACGATGGGTGCGATTGGAACGCTCACCGGAGCAAAGCTCAAGAACTAGGCATAACTCGGTGGGGCAGCGGTTCGTCGCTGGCTCGGTCTTTGGATGACGGGTACATTCAGCCCGTTGAAATATTCTGCGCCGTGACCAGCTTCGAGCCGCTCCGAAAAGCTCTGGCCGCTACCTACGACATCGAGCGAGAGGTCGGCCAGGGCGGCATGGCGCGCGTGTATCTCGCGCGCGACCTGAAACATGATCGTCCGGTCGCAATCAAGGTCATCGACGCGGAGGTTGCGGTTGGCCTGGCGTCGGAGCGCTTTCTGCGAGAAATCCAGATATGCGCGCGCCTGACGCACCCGCACATTCTGCCGCTGCTCGATTCGGGGTTCGCCGACGAGCGACCGTACTTTGTCATGCCGTTCGTTGATGGCGAATCCATTCGCGACCGATTGGCGCGGGTGGGACGATTTCCCGTGGACGAGGCGGTACTGCTCGCCCGCGAAGTGGCCGACGCTCTCGACTATGCGCACGCGGCCGGCATCGTGCATCGCGACATCAAGCCGGAAAACGTGCTGCTGCTCGGGAACCATGCCGTCGTACTCGATTTTGGTGTTGCACGCGCTATTTCCACCGCCGCCGAACCGCGGGTTGACTTCACAATGGCCGGAATGGTCGTCGGTACACCGGCCTATATGAGTCCGGAGCAGGCGTCCGGCGACGCCGTTCAGGATGGTCGAAGCGACATGTACGGGCTCGCGGTCATGCTCTATGAAATGCTGACTGGGTCGCAGCCGTTCAAGGGACCGACCGCTCAAGCCGTGATATCGAAGCGTTTTCTTGAAGTGGCGCCCGCCGCAGACATCGGGCGCCCTGAGACCCCACCGAACGTTGTGGTCGCAATTGCCCGCGCGTTGCAACGAGAGCCTGCCGATCGATACGCCACGCTTGGCGAGTTCGGCAAGGCGCTCGCGGATCCGGCTGGTGGAACGTCGGTTTCGATTCGACGCGCCTCGGTGCAACCGTCAATCGTGGTCGTGCCCTTTGCCAACGTGGGCGGAAACGAAGAGAATGAATTCCTGTCTGATGGCATCACCGACGAAATCATTTCCGTGCTGAGCCGACTGCGCACGTTGCGCGTAGCGGCGCGCACGTCGTCGTACGCCATTCGCAACCAACAAGTGGATATAGCGGCGATCGGGCGCACATTGAACGTGGACACTCTTCTGGAAGGGAGCGTACAGCGCGCCGGGGCACGGGTCCGCGTGAAGTCGCGTCTCGTCAAAATTTCGGACGGCGTCGAGCTCTGGTCAGAGCAGTTTGATCGCGAGTTCGACGACATCTTTGCAATTCAGGACGCTATCAGCGGAGCGATCGCGACCGCCCTCGAGGCGACGATTCTTGGCACGGAGAAGGCCGGGGGAGCACTCCGCAGCGCCACGGTCGCCGCCGTGTACGAGCGATACCTCCAAGGGCGGTACGCGTGGAACAAGCGAACCGAGACACAGCTTGCGCGCGCCGTTGAGCATTTTGAGGCCGCCGTAAAATCCGACCCGAACTTCGCGCCCGCGCATGCCGGGCTAGCCGACGCCTACGCGGTGCTTGGCACCTACGGCGCTCAAGCGGCCGCAGACGTCATGCCGCTCGCCCGTGCCAGCGCGCAACGTGCATTGTCGAACGATCCGTCGCTGGCCGAGGCGCACGCCACGCTTGGTCTCGTCTCTGCCGTGTACGACCACGACTGGGCGGAAGCGGAGGTGGCGTTTGCGCGTGCAATCACGCTTTCGCCGACCTACGTCACCGCGTGGCAGTGGCGGGCGATTGCCCTTCACGTTCCGCTCGGGCGAATAGACGAAGCGCGGGCTGACGTCGAAGAGGCCCGGCGGCTCGACCCGCTTTCACTTCCGCTGGGTGCGACGGCGGGTCTCGTGCACGCGATCGCGGGCGACGTGGGAAGCGCGATTTCGGCCTTCCACGACGTGCTGGCGATTGAACCGAGATTTGGAATTGCTCACTTCTTTCTTGGTCACACGCTGATGGGAGCTGGACGGCATGCGGAGGCCGTCGAGAGTTTCTCCAGCGCGATCGCAATCAGCGGCGGATCACCTGAGATGTCTTCGGGGCTGGCTCAGGCGCAGGCACACCTCGGCGATCGTGCGGCTGCGAAGGCGGAGATCGATCGACTGGTGGCGCTGCGTTCGGAGCGATACGTATCGGCCACGCTGATTGCCCAACTGTACGCGGCCCTCGGGGAACACGATCGTGCGCTCACCTGGCTTCGGACGGCGGCCGACGATCGCGATCCGGAGTTGGTCTATCTAGGCCGCAAACCGGTGTACGCCGGGCTGCGCAGCAACCCCGCGTTCGACGCTCTCATTGCCGCGACCGGGCTTCAGGCTACGGTGGAAGGCCAGCGGTAGATCGCAGATTGTTGAGCGCGCCGACAGCCGATGCAAATGCCGTTCGCCATGGTTGGGGTTCTTGCCGACAGTGTTCGCTCGTGTAGAGTATTGCGTCATGCTGATCGGAGAATCGACTTACGCGACATCCCGCTCGGTTTGGCGCAGATGGCTTGCAAGGCATCACACGAAAAAGCGCGAGATCTGGCTTGTCTATTACAAGAAGAGCTCCGGCAAAACCACGGTTGCTTACGCCGAGGCAGTGGAAGAAGCGCTCTGTTTCGGGTGGATTGACACGACGGTAAAGACGATCGACCCAGAGCGATATGCACAGCGGTTTGTGCCGCGAAAGCCGCGGAGCAACTGGTCGACGCCGAATCTGAAGCGCGTAAAGCGTCTTGGGGCCCTGGGGCTGATGACTCCGGCCGGAGCCGCGCACATTCCCTCGCCTCGCGCGGCGAATGCGTTTCATGCCAAGCATGAAAAACGACTGACCGGAACGATTGCGGCGCCTCCGGATCTCGCGGCGGCCCTCCGACGAAATGCAAAGGCGTCTGCGGTCTGGAAAACTTTGGCGCCGGGATACAGGCGGCTCTACGTGCGGTGGATAACAGATGCGAAGCGGGCCGAAACCAGGACGCGACGAGTTGCCAGTGTGGTGGACCGACTATCGCAGGGCATCAAGCACCCCATGGTATGACACACGTCGCCTTCGGCGCACGGCCGAGCGTAACTTGGGATCATCGGCCAGCTTGTCCGGGCCGCACCCGAGGTGCCGCAATGATTCGTTTTGCCAGACATGCTGTCATCGCGGTTTGCGCCGCTGTTTCAGCGGCCGGCTCGCTCGCCGCGCAGGCGTTCGATCAACGGGCTGTGGGACGCGCGGTCTTCAAGGAGTTGATTGAAACGAACACGACGCCGTCCGTTGGCAATACGACGAAGGCGGCCGAATTGATCGCCGCGCGCTTTCGCGCGGCCGGCTTTCCGGTGGCAGACATCGTTGTCATCGGTCCCGACGAAACGCACAAAAACCTCATCGTTCGCATCCGCGGGGCGGATCGCACGAGAAAACCAATCTTGTTACTGGCGCATCTCGATGTTGTCGAAGCGGAGCGGTCGGACTGGTCGATGGATCCGTTCGCGTTCACGGAACGGGACGGCTTCTACTACGGGCGTGGCACGCAGGATGTGAAAGGCGGAGCGGCAACGCTGGTCACGGCTTTGCTGCGGATGCGGGCTGAGCGCTTCACACCGGCTCGCGACCTGATTCTCGCGCTCACGGCTGGTGAAGAAGGCGGCATGCCAAATGGAGTGGAGTGGCTCCTCGCCAATCACCGCGACCTGATAGATGCTGAGTATTGCGTGAACATGGACGGCGGCGGCGCCGATTCGGAGAACGGCATTCCGATCGCACTCAACATGCAGGCCGCCGAAAAGGTGTACTTCGACGTCACGTTGACCGTGCGCGACAAGGGCGGACACTCGTCGCTGCCGCGGCGGGACAACGCGATCAACACGCTCGCGCGCGCGCTGGTGCGGATTTCCGACCACACGTTTCCGGTCGCATTCAACGAGATCACCCGTGCCTACTTCCTGCGTTCCGCGGCATTTCACTCCGCCGCGCTCGCCGCTGATCTCAGGGCGGCTGCCACAGAACCCGGTGACAGCGCCGCGATTCGTCGGTTGTCGGACGACGCATGGTTCAACGCGCTGATGCGCACGACGTGCACCGCTACGTTGCTTTCCGCAGGGCATGCTCCCAACGCCCTTCCGCAGACGGCGACTGCCAACGTCAACTGCAGGCGGCTGCCCGGTCTGGCGTCCGACAGTCTGATCCGAATCCTGACCAGCGTCATCGCCGACACGAGCGTCGCGCTTACGATTTTGGAAGACGCGCCGCAAAGTCCGCCGTCTCCGCTCCGGGCAGATGTCGAAGCGGCGGTCCGTGCGGCCAGCGAGGCTATTGCCCCAGGACTGCCGCTCATTCCGACTATGGAGACGGGCGCCACGGACGGGCTCTATATCAGGAACGCAGGGATCCCGACCTACGGGCTCAGCGGCATTGCGATTGATACTGACGATATCCGGTCACATGGACGCGACGAACGGGTGCGTATTGAAGCGTTCGAACGGGGGCAGGAGTTTACCTACCGGCTCCTGCGCATCATTTCGGCGCCGGTGACGCCTTGAGTTTTTGGCTGTGTCCTGGCTGCAACGGAGAAGCGAATGAACACAGACGCTACGGATTCGGCTGATGGCACGCGAGAATAAGTCGTCGCTCACCGTCGGCGTAGCACAAATCGCGCCGATATGGCTCGACCGCGAGCGAACGCTCGCCAAGGTCGGCAGATGGATAACCCGCGCGGCCGACCGAAAATGCAAACTTGTCGCATTCGGCGAGGCGCTTGTACCCGGTTATCCGTGGTGGATTGAGCATACGGACGGCGCGCGGTTCAACTCGCCGATGCAAAAACGGCTGCACGCACACTATCTGGATCAAGCGGTGGACTTGGATGCAGGGCACCTCGACGCGACGAGCACGCTGGCGCGCAAGCGCAAAATCACGGTCGTGCTCGGCACGATCGAGCGGCCGCGAGACCGGGGCGGCCACAGTCTCTATTGTTCTCTCGTCGTAATCGCTGCGGATGGTTCGATCGCGTCGGTTCACCGCAAACTGATGCCGACGCACGAAGAGCGTCTGTCGTGGGCGCCCGGCGACGGACACGGACTTCGCACACACCGCCTGGGCGCGTTTACACTCGGTGCGTTGAATTGCTGGGAGAACTGGATGCCTCTCGTTCGAGCCGCGATGTACGCGCAAGGCGAGGATCTCCACGTCGCGTCGTGGCCGGGAAGCGACTACAACACCCGGGATGTCACCCGTTTTGCGGCACGCGAAGGGCGGAGTTACGTCCTCGCAGCGTCGTCGTTGATGCGCAGGCGCGACATTCCGGATTCGGTTCCGCACGCAGCGGCGCTGCGGAAACGTATTCCGCCCGCGCTGGGGAACGGCGGATCCTGCATAGCCGGGCCCGACGGCGAATGGATCGCGCCACCGGTGACGGACCGCGAAACGCTAATCGTGCGGACGATAGACCATCGGCGCGTTCGCGAAGAGCGTCAGAATTTTGACGCGGCGGGCCACTACGGTCGTCCGGACGTTACTCACCTTACGGTCGACCGACGCCGGCAGGGCACAGTGAGTCTCCGCGATTGATCCTGGCGCGGTGAAGTTGAGCGGGGCGGTGTTTGACGTGAGCGCCCGGCGCACCGAGATTCGATAGGTCTTTCCCACCAACGAAGAACTGAGGCAGCCATGGCCCGCAAGAAAGTTACCCGTCGCGAATTTGTCGCCGAATCCGGAACCGTCGCCGCAGGGGCGTTGTTTACGGCCAAAGGGTTCCCCATGATCGTTCCGCGCCACGTGCTCGGCGGTCCCGGATACCAAGCACCGAGCGATACCGTCAACTTCGCGGTGGCCGGCTATGGCGGCATGGGCTCGGGGAACGCTCAACAGCTCGTCCAAACGGAAAACCTCGTCGCGGTGTGTGACGTCGATATGGCTTTCTCGAAATCCAATACGACGAACAAGCTTCGGCCCAACCGCGAAGGAGTGGTGCGGCCCGAGGCCACGAAACTCAACGAGCAGTTCGACAAGGCGGCAAAATATGCCGACTTCCGTGAGATGCTGGAAAAACAGAAAGACATCGACGGCGTTGTGATCGCGACTCCCGATCACACGCATGCCGTCATCGCGAAGGCCGCGATGGACCTGGGCAAGCACGTATACGTACAAAAGCCGCTGTGTTGGAGCGTGCACGAGGCGCGTGTGCTCCGCGCGACGGCGCTCAGCAATCCGAAGCTCGTGACGCAGATGGGCAATCAGGGTCACTCGAGTGAAGGTGCGCGGCTAATCAACGAATGGATTGCAGCCGGCGTGATTGGTGCGGTGCGCGAGGTGCACGTCTGGACGAATCGCCCGGTTGGTTACTGGCCGCAGGGTGTGCCGCGTCCCGATCCAACGGCGCTCTCTGCTCCGGGAGCGCCACAGTTCGGGACCTCGTGGAACAACCGCCGTATCAACGACACGATTGCGAGCAGCATGGGCGCCTACCCGGTGCCTGACGATCTGCGATGGGATCTCTATCTCGGCCCAGTCGCCGAGGACATTGCCTATCACCCGGTGTATCACCCGTTCAACTGGCGCGGCTGGCTCGACTTCGGTGGCGGTGCGCTCGGCGATATGGGCGCTCATCTCCTTGATCATCCATACTGGGCACTCGGTCTCACGACACCTACGAGCATCGAAGCGACGAGCACGGCATTTGGCATGGCAACGCTGCCGCCGATGGATCCGTCAGCTGCGCCGAACACGCGCGAGGGGCGGCCGAGGCAGGTGCCGGCTTCGTTCCCGTTGGCGAGCACGGTGCACTATCAGTTCGCCGCGCGCGGAGACATGCCGGCCGTGAAGCTCAACTGGTTTGACGGTGGCCTGTATCCGCCGCGCCCTGACCTGCTTCCCGACAGCGAAGTACTGAAAGGCGAAGGCGGGGTGATTTTCTATGGCGAGAAAGGGATCCTGATGAATGACACGTACGGATCCAATCCGCGCTGCTATCCGGAATCGGTGATGGCTGCAGCGCAGGCCGTTCCGAAGACCATGCCGCGCATTGAGTGGAGCCACGAACTTAACTGGGCCAAGGCGATTCGTGGTGAAGCCAAGGCGAGTTCACCGCTTGAATACGCCGCGCAACTCACTGAAACGATGCTGCTCGGTGTGGCAGCGCTACGTGCCGGACAAGGGCGAAAGGTCTACTACGACGGTGCGATGGGCGAGTTCAGCAACGCGCCCGAGGCCAACCAGTACCTCACGCGAGAATATCGGAACGGCTGGGCGATCTAGTACCGAGAAAAGAAGACCGGCCGGCGCCCAGAGGCGTGGACGCCGGCCGGTCGCGTTTTCTGTTATTTGCAGTACTGAAAGACGTCCAGGTACTGCCGAATCTGATCCGCGTTGAATCCCTTCATGTGTGCGGCAATGGGACAGAGTAGTTCGTTCTGCCGACTGTTGATGCTCTGTTGCCGGACGTAGCCCTGCGAGGCCGATCGGATGAACACTGACGTTGAGTCCGTGGGAAGCTTCGCCACATTCTCATAGTATCGGCGCCAGTTATCGACACTCTGAAAGAGGTACTGCTCCACGTTCGACACGTAGATCGCTGGAACCACCGCGCCATTGTCCCGCACGTAACTGCCGAAGGCGCGCAGGGCCTTCGTTCCCGCGAAGTCACCGGTGAACGGAATGATTGCGTTGCGTTCCTGCATGTCCTTGATCACGCGGAACGCTTCGTCGCTGGCCAAGTATGATCGATGCGTGCCGAGTGAGTCAGTCTCGGTCATGAGGTCGGCATAGTTCGGCATTCGGCTGCGGCCGCCGCGAAAACCGCTGCCACCGCGAAAGCCGCCGCCACCGCCATATCCACCACTCATGTTGTACTGCACGCCAGGGCCGGCGTCGGCGAACGTCAGATAGACGTAATCGATGTACTCGAGATCTTCCTGTGAGAGCGGAAAGCCGTGCGTCTTGGTTAGGCGGTTTTTGATGTCGTTGAGCGACTGCGCCGCGAACGCCGGGTTCGGCGCTGAGTTCCCGATCAGGGTAAACAACTCTTCCACCCCGACGGCCGTAGATACGGTCTGCGGCCGCTTGCGTCCGAAGAGCTGGAAGGCGAAGTCCACCCGATTATCCGTTGTTTCGAAGAGCGCTTTGTACATAAGGTGACCGAGGAGATTGCCACGCCGAATATCCATGATGAACGCGACCTTCGGCTTGAGCGCGGCGATGAACGTGAAGTTCTGCTCCAGGGCAACGCCGAGATACACGCCGTCAGGGCGCGTCATCTTTGCGAGCGTTGGTACGACCCACTGGAACGACGTCTCGTTCGAGACGAGGTTGTCGGATCGGAAAAAGCCGTTCGGTTCAGAGAACTCGATCGAGAGCCGCCAGAACGTCGAGTCGGCGTAGCGCTCGGGGAGCGTGGACTGCTGGGCTCCACTGGCGGTGCCACACGCGGCGGCGACAAACCAGATCGCGGCGCATGCCAGCGTGCGCGATGAAACAAACTTCGGCTTCATTCGGGATCTCCCGGCCGTGGTGCACCGTGTGCGCGATGATTCATCCGTCAACTATGGCTCATTTGGTGTACGTCCGAAACCCACCCTGTTTCGGGCTGCCCTTGGTGTGCATAGCCCGGCCGGGCCGACGCCACACAGACGACCCTCGGCTAGCGGCGATGAGCAGCGCGGAATAGCGTACGCTGTGGACGATTCAACGCCGGAGACACCGATGTTCCGTTTTGCACGCGTCACGTTAGCGACGACCTGTTTCTTGCTGGGCGCGACCGCGCTGGCTGCGCAAACGCGTGGCGTGACGCATGGCATGCGACCACAGCGCCTGGTAATACGTGGAGCTACGATTGTGGACGGCAACGGCACGCCCGCGCGGGGTCCAGTCGACATAGTTCTGGAAGGAAACCGCATCACTCAGATCGTGGCGCTCGACCCAGTGGCGTTGCGCCGCGGCGACGCGCGACGGCCGACCGGCGACGCTCAGATCGATGCCACCGGGAAATACGTACTCCCTGGTCTCATCAACGGTCACACGCACATGCAGAGCAATCGCTCGGGGCAGACGCTTGACGGCTTTGACTACTATATGAAACTGCAGCTCGCCAACGGCATTACGTCGGTGCGCGAAGTGGGAGCGGAGAACAACAAGGGAAGTATCGAGCTGCGCGAGAAGTCCGCCCGCGGCGAGATCGTAGCACCGCGGATTTTTGTGTATCCTCAGTTCTGGGCTGAAGAAGGGCGCGATGTGAAGACACCCGATGATGCCCGCGCGCACATCAGGCGGCTCAAAGCACTCGGCGCCGACGGCGTGAAGTTTGCCGGAATCGATCGTGACCTGATGAAGGCCGCGTACGACGAAGCGCACAAGGTTGGTCTCCCGATCGCGCACCACATCGGCGTTGAGGAAACGAATGCGTGGGACGAAGCCGCGTTCGGCGGGCGCTCGATCGAGCATTGGTACGGCGTGCCGGATGCGGCGATTCCGGACCTTCGCCAGCGTTTTCCAACCGACTACAACTATCTGGACGAGACGGATCGGTTCCGCTGGGCGGGAAGGCTCTGGCGTGAAGCCGACCCGAAAATGCTCGACTCGCTCCTCACCACGCTGGTCAAGGCGGGCGTGACGTGGGTGCCTACGATGGACATCTACGAAGCGAGTCGAGACCTACAGCGGGCGCAGACACAGCCATGGTTCAAGGACTATCTGCACCCGTCACTCGCGAACTACTTCAAGCCCGATCCATCTAATCACGGCTCATACTTCATCGGCTGGAGCTCGACGGATGAGGTGTACTGGAAGGAGAACTACCGCATCTGGATGGCCGCGCTCCGCGACTTCGAGCGCAAGGGTGGCACGATCGGGTGCGGTGACGACGCCGGCTTCATCTATCAGATGTATGGGTATGGGCTCGTACGTGAAATGGAACTGCACGCTGAGGCTGGCTTCAATCCCCTGCAGGTAATCCAGCACTGCACCGGCAACAACGCAAAGATTCTTGGGCGTGAAAATGACCTGGGTCGTATTCGCGCCGGCTGGCTGGCTGACCTGATCGTCGTGGACGGAAATCCGCTCGAGGATATCAAGGTGCTCTATGCCGGTGGCACGTCCACGATTCGAGATGGCGCAGAGGCTCGTACGCTCGGTCCGGAGTGGGTCATCAAGGACGGCATTCCGTACAATGGACCACAGCTGCTTCGCGAAGTGAAGGGGATCGTCGACCGGGCGAAAGCGAGAAAGTAGAGCGAGGTGGGCCTAGGGAGAGGCGCGGACGGCGCGTTTCAATAGAGCGATCTGGCCTAGGTGATATGCATCATGTTCAATGAGCCCGTTGACCGTTCCGGCACGTGAGATACCGGTGTCCTTGAACGGCGGCGTGTGATTCTTCACGTGGATCTGGATGTCCTCCTCGTGCGTTACGTCGATTTCCTCGAGGAGTTGCTTGCGCGCCGTCTTGAGTTGGTTGAGCGCATCGACCCAGGCTTCGTCAGTATCCGTCTGCGTCTTCGGCCAGTCGCCGCGCTCAGGAGCCTTCGCGCCAGCGCCACGAACACGTGCAGCGACCGCCTCGGTCCACGCCGTCATATGGAGTACGATCTCCCAGATGGTGTGCGTGTCGGGCGCGACGCGCCGCGATGCTTCGGCCGCGGTGACTCCGTCCAGGATCTTCTCGCTGGAGTCGCCGTACCATGGATTGCCGTGCCACGTGTCGTGCAGTCGGTGCGTAAGCGTTGCACGAAGGCTCATCGTGGCATACCTCGCGAATGGGATAACTGATGATAGCTGACGTAATGCTGCAG
This sequence comes from Gemmatimonadota bacterium, assembly GCA_027622655.1. GTDB lineage: Bacteria > Gemmatimonadota > Gemmatimonadetes > Gemmatimonadales > Gemmatimonadaceae > Fen-1231. The sequence continues at coordinate 29,019 of JAQBYI010000018.1, forward strand.
CTGCGGCCCAGCTCATCGAGCTAGGCCGCCGCCATCACCTCGAACACGCCGGCTGCGCCCATTCCGCCGCCAATGCACATCGTGACCATTCCCAATCCGCCGCCTCGGCGGCCGAGTTCGTGGATGAGCTGCGCGGTGAGCTTTGATCCGGTCGCGCCCAGCGGGTGGCCAAGCGCAATCGCGCCGCCATTGACGTTGACTCGCGAGAGATCCATCTCAAGGTCCTTCACCACTGCGAGCGCCTGAGCGGCGAACGCTTCGTTGAATTCGATCAGCTTCATATCCGAGAGCTTGAGGCCCACGCGCGCCAGCGCTTTTGGGACGGCCTTGATGGGGCCAACGCCCATGATGTCGGGCGCGACGCCGGCTGTGGCGAACGATACGAAGCGTGCGAGCGGCTTGATGCCAAGTGACTGCGCACGCTCTGCGCTCATGAGCAGGACCGCTGCCGCGCCGTCGGAGTACGGGCTCGCGTTGCCCGCGGTGACGGTTCCCGTGGGGCTGAATGCGGGCCTGAGCTTGGCCAGTCCCTCCGCAGTTGTGTCGGGGCGAACGAGTTCATCGTTGTCAAACGCGAAAGGCGTTTCGGTCTTGGTGGCGCCATCCCATGCGGTGCGCGTGACGCCAATCGGCACGATTTGTCCCTTGAACGCCCCGGAGTTCTTCGCGGCGGAGGCCTTACGGTGCGACTCGGCCGCGAAGGCATCCTGCGCCTCGCGCGTGATTCCCCAGCGCGCGGCAACGCGTTCGGCGGTGAAGCCCATGCCGATCATCTCTTCCGTCATCTCCGGATGGAGGCGTGTGTGAAAACCCGACATGGGCACCTGACTCATCATCTCGATTCCGCCCGCGAGGACGACATCGTTCATTCCCGTCATGATCGCCTGCGCAGCCATTGCCACCGTCTGGAGCCCGGAAGAGCAGAAACGATTGACCGTGGCCGCGGAAATCTCCACCGGAAACCCCGTTCGCAGCAGCGCGAGCCGGGCGTGATTGAGGCCTTGCGAGCCCTCGGGCATCGCGCAGCCCCAGAGCACGTCGTCGAGCATCGACGCGTCAAACGCCCCTGGCTCCGCGCGGACCTCTGCAAGGGCGTGCTTCATGACGGCCGCTGAGAGGTCGATCGGGTGCGTGCCGGCGAGCGAGCCGTCCTTTTTTCCGCGGGCGACGGCGGAGCGGACGGCAGAGACAATGACGACATCGCGGATTTCCATCGTGATACCACCGTTGGGAAAGTGTAGCGACTGACGAGGCCACCTTCAGAATAACGGCCTACGTGGCTCCCACGTGCGATGGCGAGCCGAAGGCGGTGTTGACCGGGGACAGGGTCCCCGGTCGGGTGTGTCATTTTGATGCGGAAACGGCCCAAAGGGGTCAGTTACTCGGCCTGAGGGGGCCTTTGTCGCTACATTAGACCCATGCTATCCGTCCCTATCAAATTCGGCGTCAGGTCAGACTTCCGAAAAGAACTCCACGCACGAGTGGATGCTTACCTCGCTGGATGTGGCAGGCGGGTCCGGGCCCCATTCGCGATGTACCGAAAGTCGTTGGTGATCATCGCCTGGATGGGGGTGTCATACGTCGGTCTCGTGTACTTCAGCACCCAGTGGTGGCAGGCTGCGATTTGCGGTGTTTCGCTTGCCTTGGCTGCGGCCGGAATGAGCTTCAATATTCCGCACGACGCCAGCCACGGGAGCTATTCGACTAATCCCAAACTCAACAGAGCCTTCGCGTTCGCCTTTGATATGATGGGCGCGAGTTCGTACATCTGGCACTGGAAGCACAACGTCCTGCACCACGGATTTACCAACATTCCCGGCGTTGACGACGATATCAACCTTGCGGGAATCGGGCGCATGGCGCCGACGCAGAAGCGCTACGCGTTCCATCGGTTTCAGCACTACTACCTCTGGGTTCTCTACGGGCTGATTACCGTGAAGTGGCAACTGGCGGATGACTATATCTGTCTCATCAGGGCGAGAATCGGGTCTGCCAGCATTCCGCGCCCGAAGGGCGCTGAGATTGTGTTATTTGTGCTCGGCAAACTTGCCTGGCTGACGCTGTTTCTCGTGCTTCCTCTGACGCAACATTCAATCGGCGTCGTGATTGCCGGATATCTGGCCGTGAACATCATGCTCGGCACGACGGTCGCCGTGGTGTTCCAGATGGCGCACACGGTGGAGGAAGCGGATTTTGTACCGCCGCCTCCGGGAGCCCCCGAAGAACGCATAAAGAACGAGTGGGCGGCACACCAGGTGGAAACGACGGTGAATTTCGCTCAAAACTCGGCGCTCTGGACATGGTATCTGGGTGGGCTCAACTATCAGATCGAGCACCATCTGTTTCCAAGCGTCAGTCACATACACTATCCCGACCTTGCTCCCATCGTTGAAAAGACGTGTTTGGAGCATGGGGTGAGCTACAGCAAGCATCCGACATTCCGGTCGGCAATAGCGTCGCACTTCCGCTGGTTGCGCGAGATGTCACGCCCGCCGGAAATCGCGTCGGCGTAGCGACTAACTGAACACCATACGGCGCGGACGCCGGCTTTCGAGCCGGCGTCCGCGTTTTGCGTCAGCCGCCGCAGCTCGGATAGCGCGGGTCCGCACCGGCGATCGCCGGTCGGTCCTTCCGCATCGCGATTGCCCACATGACATCGTGGATGAACCTCGCGACGCGTGCGGAATGGTCGTACTCGATGTATTGCGGCTCGTCCGAAGCTTGGTGGTAGTCCGGGGAATATCCCGTGGAGAAGTAGGTTACGGGCACGCCCTTCCGGACGTAGTTCACCTGATCGCTTCGGCAGAAGCGATTCATCGGGTTCTCGAACACGTCCCAGGTCTTGTCGATGGCCATCGGCTCTGACCGAGTCGCGTTGACCGAGTCGATAATGTCGCCGAACTCTCGCGACTCACGCCGGGAGCCAAGCGTCTGTACGGAGGACGGACCGCCGAACTTCACGTAGTCCACTCGGCCCTTTCCGACCATGTCCATATTGTGCGCCGCGACGATCTTGTCGAGTGGCACGGTCGGATGATCAACAAACCAGCGAGATCCGCGGAGGCCACCTTCTTCGCCCTGATGCGAAATGAAGATGATCGAACGCGCGGGCTTTTCCGACGCAAACTGCTCCGCAATCTCGAGCATAACGACGGTGCCCGACCCATCGTCGTCTGCACCGTTCATGATGGAATCGCGCCGTATGGGGCGGATGCTGCGGGCGTGCGCGATTATCGAGTCAATGGACCGCTGCTGAGACGCGGTCGGTAGGCAAACAGGGTCGTTGGCGCCCTGACGGCGCGTCACCCAGTTGTAGGCCCGCAGTGAATCGTGGTCAACGGCGTTGGCGTTCGTGCCGACGTGGTCATTGTGAGCACCCACGAGCACATACTCACCAACTCGCGCCGGGTCGGAGCCGGGAAGCATCGCGACAACATTTCGCGCCGGTGCGTCGGAAAGCTTCCATTCGTAGCTCCAACGAGCTGTAATCGGCTGGCCCGCATCACCGACGGCGAGCTGCGACACGGGCTTGCCGAAGAGTCGCGCGGCGGCGGCGTACGAGATGACGCCTCCTCCCGGCGCGGGATTCGCGTCCGGCTGCATTGCACCGCGGGCGACAAACGCATTCTGAACGGTTGCCGGCGCGACAGAATCGAGGCCGATGAAGAGCACTCCGGCCGTGCCCATCGACGCCACGTTGTTCACTGCGCCGTTTCCACGCCCGCCACGCCCTCCGCGACCACCTCGACCGGCATTCGTCACAGAATCCGTGTACGCTGCCATGCGCGCGCCAAAGCGGTCGGGAACATCCTGGCAGGATCGAACCGGTGCCGCGCCGCGCCCGCCGCCAGCGGCAGAGCCAGTGGGAAAGCCACCGGGAACGCCGCTGAAGACGACGATCTTTCCACGGAAGATCGTGGGGTCTGCGGCTGTGGCAGCGCTACCCCAGGCGCCGGCATAAACGACCGGTACGTTGGCAACATCGAACGTGCTACCGAGCCCGTTGTTGGCTGCCGGCGCCAGCGGGATCCAGTCGCGCGTAGGTGCAAGCGTTGCGCGGCCGACGGTCAGGCGTGACTTCGCGGCGTCGAAGCCAAGCGGCCCGAACGGCAACGTCTGGAAGAATGTGCCGTTATCACCGGCGGGCTTGAGCCCGAGCCGGCGGAATTCGTCGGCGATGTACGTGGTGCCCTTGAAGTTGCCGGGCTCACCGATCCTGCGGCCGGCCATCGAGTCGTCGGCAAACTGATAGAGGCGTGTTCGGAGGTCGTTTGCCGTGATGGCGGAGACCGTGGGCCGAGGAGCCCAGATGCGCGGGCCCTCGTCGGGCCAGACCGTCCGCGTCGCGGTCCGCGCCTGAGCATGGAGTGCCGGGGCGGCGGCGAAGATGAGAGCCAGGATCAATTTTCTCGACACGATGCGCTCCGTACAGTGCGATTTGGGGTCAACCGTCAGTTCCGGAATCTGAGTCAGGTGAGCCCACGACGCCATTCCAATTCAGACACAATGCCGAGACTGCCATCGCCGATGTGGGCAGCAAACCGATCTGCTCAGTCGCTGCGGAGCGCCATGTTCGGGTCGGCCTTTGCGGCGCGGCGCGCGGGCGCGGTGCTAGCCGCGAGAGCTGCTGTGAGCAGAACAGCGGCGACAATGCCGAACACTACCGGGTCGCGGGCCGACTGCTCAAAGAGCAAGGGCTGCACCTGCGAACTCAGTGCGAGCGCAACGGCCGTCCCGGCGGCGATTCCGATCAGCGCGACCTGCAATCCCTGACGCATGACGAGACGCGTCAAGTCACCGGTCTGTGCTCCGAGCGCGACACGCACTCCGAGTTCGTGCATGCGTTGGGCGACGTTGTACCCTATGACGCCATACAGGCCGATGGCGGCGACCACGAGAGCCAGCCCGCCGAACGCGACGAACATCGTGGCGCCGAAGCGCCAGGCACGCTGTTGACTCGAGATCAGGTCGCGCAGCGGGCGGGTCGTGATGTACGATTGGCCGGGCATCAACGGCTGGAGTGCCTTTCGGATGGTCTCGCCGGCCAGCGCGGGGTCGCCGCGCACCCTGGCGATGAGATAGCTGCCGCGTTCCGCCCGGTACTGATTCATCGGCATGTAGTAGCGAAACCGGTCGTCGCCATTGAGTTCCTGTTGCGCGGCATCTTCGGCGATTCCGACGATGGTCGTGTATTCCGCCGTGTCGCTTCCAACGCGCATCTGTTTGCCGATGGCGTCCTGACACGGCCACAGCACAGCCGCCATTGCCGCGCTCACGACAGCGACGTTGCCGGTGCCCGCGCGGTCGGTATCGGCGAACGGCCGACCGCGGATGATCTGCGTACCCATCGCGGCGAAATAGTCGGGGGTGGCGGTCTGGTAGCTGAACCGACCCAGTCGACGGACTGAGTCGATTCCCGCAACGAACAACTGAGTTGATGAAGTGCTCCAAAACGGGACACTGCTCACAACGGCTGCATGCTCGACGCCGGGCTGCGCTTGAGTGGTCTCTAGCAGGCGCTGGTTGAGCGAGATCAGCTGAGTGTCGGGGAGTGACGTGCCGCGCAGATTGCGACTGACAAGCACCGCCGGATCGGAATCGAAACCGAGGCGCATGGACCGGACATGCGAGAAACTCTTCACGAACAGTCCGGCGCCGACTAGCAAGACGACTGACATAGTCATCTGCAGGATGAGGAGTCCGCTGCGCAGCCTCGAACGGCCGTGCGTTCCTTCCCGGGCGCCGGCCTTGAGGTCGCCGGCGATTCCCGAGCGCCCCGAGACGAGGATTGGCGCCAGTCCGGTGAGCACAGCGGCGACAATTGCGAGCCCGGCCGACACGCCGAGCGTGCGCCAGTCTGTAGCCACGGGAATCGCAGCACCGTCGCCGACAAAGAGTTGACGCAGCGCAGCGCCACCCCATTGGGCGATCAGCACGCCGGCGGCGCAGCCAACCAACGCGAGCATCAAGCTTTCGGTGAACCACTGTGCCACAAGGCGACTGCGGGCCACTCCAAGTGCGATGCGCACTGCGGTTTCACGCCGCCGCCGAAGCGCGCGAGAGAGAAACAGGTTCGCGACGTTCGAGCAGGCAATGAGAAGTACGATGATCGCGATGCCGCCGACCCAGCGTACGGTCTTCGCTTCGACAGACGGATCGGGGCCGGCGGCAGTCTTCAAGGCACCGGCAAATGCGCGCGGCCTTGCAATTTCGGCAGGCGTGTTGCGCGGTTCCTGCGCGGTTTGCGCCGCCCAGCTTTTCATGTATGCCTGAGTCAAGTCGGCGGACGCAGACTCGACGCTCACGTCGGCACTGCGCCGGACCATCATGTCCATCCATCCCCAGTTATAGCGCGTGAAGTACGTGGTTCTGTCGGCCTCGCCCGGGCTCGATCCTGCGTATGTGGTGATCGGCAGGTAGGCGACTGGCGGGTTGCCATCGAATATTCCCACGAATCCCTTCGGGGTCACACCGACAATCGTGCTTGGCACGTTGTTGATCTGCAGAACTTCACCCAGCACGTCGTCTCGCCCACCGAACTCGGATTGCCAGAACTCGTAACTGAGTAGTGCGACCTCTGCGCCTCTGGGCGTCGTGTCCTCCGCGGCTACAAAGAAACGACCGATGGCCGGCTTGGCGTCAAAGAAGTCGAAAAATGTCGCACCTACGACACCGACCTGGCGTTCACGAGCGGCCGTGCCGGATCCGACGGCGAGCGTACGCGTTGTGAACGGCGCGTACTGACTGAACGTCGTCGTAAATTTTCGAAGGTCGAGGTACCGGGTGTACTGGCTTACGCCGCCCGTGAATTCCTGACCCCGAAACGTCTCCCGCAAGTACACACGGTTCACGCTCGCCGGGTCGCGCATGTACGGAAACGGCTTGAACATCAGGCGGTCGACAATACCGAACATCGCCGTATTGGCCCCAATTCCCAGGCCGAGTGTCAGGATGACGGTGATCGTGAACGCCGGCGACCGACGAAGGCCGCGGAACGCATACCGTGCGTCTTGCAGGACGGTTTCGAGCCGGGCGGGCATGGCGCGACGTGGCGAGGTGGCGCGTGAGGGGTCGCTCATACCCGAATTTGACACCGGCTGGGGGCATAGCGTTGCGTACGGCCAGGCGGCGAACAAACCCAATCCCCTGACGGGGTGTCAGAAACAAGACGGCCCACGGCTTCGGTTAGGACTTGCAGGGCCGGCGCGACGTGTGTCCGCAGCCTTCGCGACGGTGCGTACGTAAGCACTGCTAGTCAGGCCCACCGCTGGAGACGAGATGCAGAACCTGAAAGTCGCCTTCCGTTCGCTCCGCAAGACGCCGTTCGTCACGGTGATCGCAGTAGTGTCGCTTGCCCTTGGCATTGGCGCCAACGCCGCGATTTACTCGTCGTTCGACCAGATGCTGCTCAGGCCGGTGCCCGCCGTGCCGAACACCGACGAACTGGTCAAGCTTGGTGCGCCGGGACCGAAGCCGGGGAGCCAATCGTGCAACGACGCTGGCGGGTGTGACGTAGTGTTCAGCTACCCGATGTTTCGAGACCTCGAGAAGGCGCAGTCGCCGTTCACGGCGATTGCGGCGCACAACAGTTTCGGCGCGAATCTCTCGTACGACAACCAGACTGAAAGTGGGCAGGGTCTCTACGTTTCCGGTTCCTACTTCCCCGTGCTCCAGTTGCAGGCGGCACTCGGGCGGTTGCTGACGCCGGCGGACGATCAGATCATTGGCGGGCATTCGGTGGCAGTCCTCAGCCATGCCTACTGGGAAACACGGCTCGGCGCCGACAGTACGGTGCTGGACAAGCAAATCCTCGTGCGCGGTCACCCGTTCACGATTGTCGGTGTCGCACCTAAGGGATTCAACGGCATCACGGTGGGCCAGCGACCGAAGATCTTCATTCCGATTTCGATGCGCGGCGTAATCAGCCCCACGGTGGTGGGCGCGTTCGAGCGGCGAAACTGGTATTGGATATACGTGTTTGCGCGACGAAAGTCGGGTGTGGAAATCGAGCAAGCTCGCGTGGCGATCAATCAGACGTACCGTCCGATCATCAACGATGTTGAAGCGCCTCTGCAGCAGAATATGAGTCCGGAGACGCTCGAGAAGTTCAAGGCGAAGCTGCTGACGGTAGAGCCTGGCAAGACCGGACAGAGCGGAATCGAACGCGACGCAAAGACGCCGCTTTTCTTCCTGCTCGCAACGACAGCGATCGTGCTGCTCATTGCCTGCGCCAACATCGCGAACCTCCTCCTTGCACGGGCAGCCAATCGCTCGACTGAGCTCGCGGTGCGGCTGTCGCTCGGTGCGCGACGGTCGCAGCTCATTGGGCAGCTACTCACAGAGTCGTTCATGCTCGCCACGATGGGCGGCATCGCGAGCATCATGGTCGCCAAGTGGACACTGGCGCTGATCATGGCGCTCCTTCCCGCCGAAATCGCGCTCGACATTATGCTCGAGCTTCAGCCGGCCGCCATCGTGTTCACGGCGATCGTGGCGATCGGTACCGGCTTTGCGTTCGGAATTCTCCCGGCAGTGCTCAGCACGCGGCCCGACCTCGACGCCGTGTTGCGCGCTGGATCAGGCAAGATCTCGGGCGCACGGACTGCCGCGCGTTTTCGGACCGCGTTGGCCACGGCGCAGATTGCCCTTTCCATGGCACTGCTGATGACGGCGGGGCTCTTTCTCAAGAGCCTCGACAAGGTGAGCCGCGCAGATATGGGGCTGAACGTGGACAACGTCGTGACGTTCAGCCTCAATCCGCAACTGAGCGGGTATGAACCGTCTCGTTCTGCGGTGCTGTTTGCACGCGTCGAACAAGAACTCGCCGCGCTACCCGGTGTGCAGGGCGCGTCGACTGCAATGGTGCCGCTCCTGGGCGGAAGCAGCTGGGGAAACAGCGTGAGCGTTCAGGGTTTCGAGCGCGGACCCGACACCGACGCAAACTCCCGGTACAATGAGATCGGCCCCGACTACTTCAAGACAGTCGGCGCGACGTTGCTGGCGGGGCGTGAGTTTACGGCCGGTGATTCGCGCGGCGCGCCTCGCGTTGCCGTCGTCAACGAGACATTCGCAAAGAAGTTCGGTCTTGGAGCGGACGCCGTCGGAAAGTTCATTGGCGATGGCGCGCGCGATTCGTTGACGATCCAGATAGTGGGACTCGTCAAGGATGCCAAGTATTCCGAGGTGAAGGACGTCATACCGCCAGTCTACTTCACGCCGTTCAAGCAAGACACAACGGCGGGAACCGCGTACTTCTATGTTCGGGCGTCCGGCGACCCGACGGCACTGCTCCGGGCGATTCCGGCGCTCATGAAGCGGATCGATCCGACGTTGCCGGTCGATGACTTGAAGACGATGCCGCAACAGGTTCGGGAGAGCGTATTTCTCGATCGGATGATCGGAACACTTTCAACGCTGTTTGCCCTGCTGGCGACGCTACTCGCGTCAGTCGGCCTGTATGGCGTGCTCGCGTACTCAGTGACGCAGCGTACGCGCGAAATCGGCGTGCGCATGGCGCTCGGTGCTGACCGCGGCCGCGTGCGGACGATGATGCTGCGTCAGGTAGGAATCATGGCAGCAATCGGCGCGCCGATCGGGGTGGCGGCGGCGATAGGCCTGGCGAAAGGTGCGCAGTCGATGTTGTTCGAGATGCAGGGAACAGATCCGGTCGTCATCGCGGTATCTGTGTTGGTCCTGACTACCGTTGCGCTCGGTGCCGGGTTCGTGCCGGCGGTGCGTGCATCGCGCATTGATCCGATGCAGCGTTGCGGTACGAATAGTTTCGCGATTTCTCAGACCAGAGTCAGTTGCGCAGCGGCTTTCCGGTCTCGAGCATGTGCTTGATGCGCGCCTGAGTCTCCTCGGTACCGAGGAGCTTGAGGAACGCTTCGCGCTCAAGTTCGAGAATATCCTGCTCCGTGACGTTTCGCGGCGGGCCGTCGCCGCCGGACAGCACGTATGCCACCTGTTTGCCAATAAAAACGTCGTGCGCGCTCGCCTGACCGCCTTCCTGGAATGCAAAGAGCGCATAGTTGAGGTTGCCGAGTGCTTCGCGACCGAGTGCGCGGACCGTCTTCATCGTTGGCGCGACGTAGTCAGGTGCGAGATCGAGCACGCGCGCCTTGGCATCTGCGATGAGCAAGTCGCGGTTCATCGTGATGCGATCAGCGACGGGCCGCAGGAATCCCATTTTCCGTGCCTCATGCGCGCTTGTGCTCATCTGCGCGAGCGCGATGAGCTTGAACGCACGCTTGACCGCCTCGAACGGGTCGGCCTCTTCATACGGTTCGAGCGCGCCGGTGAACCGGAACAGCATCTCTTTCGTGCCGCACCCGCCTGGAATCAGCCCGACGCCAACTTCAACGAGACCCATGTACAACTCGGCGTGGGCCTGAATACGATCGGCGTGCAGCGATAGTTCGCACCCGCCACCGAGCGTTAGCCCGAATGGTGCGGCGACGACGGGGAAGGGCGCAAACCGCACGCTCATCACGGAATCCTGGAATCGCCGAACTGCCGCGTCGAGCAACGCCCATTCGCCGGCGGCGACGGCGAACGCGACCTGACCAAGATTTGCACCGGCTGTGAACGTACGCGAATCATCGTTGCCGATCACTAGGCCGACGTACCCTTCTCTGGAAATCCGGTCGATGGTCTGTGCTAGCACATCGAGCACACCGCTACTGAGCGTATTCATCTTGCCGCAGAACTCGAGGCAGAGCACACCGTCGCCGATGTCCACGCAACGCGCATCGTCGTTGGCGATGAGCACGTGACCAGCCGGCCGAAGGCCGACGTCGGGCGGGTTTCCAGCGTTTCGCAGTTCAGCGAGTGAGATTTGTCCCGGCACCGGCTCAGCGACAATGCGCTTCGGGAGAATCCCGGCCGGCCCGACCGCCTCCGGGCTCTCAAATCCAGGGACCATCACGCCCTTCTTTCCGGTCTTGTAGAAAGCGTTTCCAGTGGCGGCGATCAACGCTGGTTCCGACAGGCCTGCCGAGTTGAATTCTTTGCGTAACCAGGAAAGTCCCAGCGCGTCCATCACCTTGTACGGGCCTATTTCCCACGCGAATCCCCACTCGAGCGCACGGTCGACGGATGTGATGTCGTACGCCAGTTCGGGCGTCGTGTCGGCGACGTAGTGCGAACTCTCGACGAACATCCTTCGCAGAAACTCACCGTGGCGCCCGCGAATGCTGCGTGCCTTTCGCACGCGCTGGGCGGCAGGCAACCTGAGAATCTCGTCCATCGTGGATGTTGAGACTTTCTTCTGCGGGCGGTATTCAAGCGTCTTCCAGTCGAGCGTGTGGATTTCCTTGCCGACACGCTTGTAGAACCCTTCGCCGGTTTTCGCACCGAGCCGGTTTTGCTTGACGAGCTCCGCCACCCACGGCGGCATGGAAAAGTCTTCTCCGGTAGCCAGTGACAGGCCTGCAGTGACGTGCGCCAGCGTGTCGATGCCCGAAAGGTCGCCGGTACGAAACGTCGCGCTCTTGGCGCGGGCGATCAGTGGGCCGGTGAGCGTGTCGACTTCGTCAATAGTGAGGTCGAGCTGCATCATGAGCCGCATCGTCGTCGCCCAGCCTGCGATGCCGATGCGGTTGGCGACGAACCCGGGTGCATCCTTCGCGATGACAATGCCCTTTCCGAGAACACGTTCGTGGAAATGGCGAATCGCGGAGATGACATCCTGGGCCGTGTGAGCCGTCGGGATGATCTCCAGCAGGTGCATGTAGCGCACCGGATTGAAATAGTGCGTGCCGCAGAAGTTCCGTTTGAACACGGCGCTGCGACCCTGCAGTAGCACGGTCATGGGGATGCCCGATGTGTTGCTCGTCACGATGGCGTTGGGCGCAACGCGCTCGAGCTTCGCGAAGAGTTCCTGCTTGGGTGCGGCCTTCTCGATGATGGCCTCGACGATCCAATCGCAGCCCGCGAGGAGATCGAGATGATCAGCGGTGTTGCCGGTGGTGATCAGCGCAGCGCGGTCGGCGTCGAGGAAGGCGGCCGGTTTCGCCTTGATCGCCTTCTCGAGTCCCTTCCTGGCTGGACCGGAGCGATCCGGCGACTTGGGATCGTCGGATCCCGGGATGTCGAGCAGAACGGCCGGAATGCCGACCGACGCGGAAAGCGCGGCGACTCCCGCTCCCATGATTCCTGCTCCGACGACTCCAATCCGGCGAATGCGCATAAGGCTTAGGTCTCGGCTCTAACTGTTAACGGATGAACGCGGACAGGGCGAATGCCAACGGATACTGCAAGCTAATCCGTGGAGGTTGCCTCAATCCGCGTTCATCCGGTTACTACGAGAGCGCCGAGAGCGCCGAGAGCGCCGAGAGCGCGCTATTCCTGCGTAACCGGTTTCATACTCCCGCGCGCGTGCTGTTTGAACCAGTCGCGCAGGTAGAGCTGCGTGCGGATGAAGTTCGACGGCTTCGAACTGGTGCCGTGCCATTCGTCGTTGAAGCGCACCATCTTGGTCGGGACCTTCCTGATCTTCAGTGCCTCATAGAACTCTTCCGTCTGTGCGATTGGCGTGCGCAGGTCGTTTACGCCAGTCATCAACATCGTCGGCGTCGTGACGTTGCCTACGTACATCAGCGGCGAGCGGGTCAGGTATTCCGACGGATCTTCCCACGGGAGTTTCTCGAAGTTCCGGTACCAGCCCGGGCTGTCAGTGTTGCCGACGAAACTGAGCCAGTTGATGACCGGACAGTTGGCGGACGCCGCAGCGAAGCGGTCGGTATGGCCAACGATCCACGCAGTGAGCACGCCGCCACCGCTGCACCCATAAACAAACATGTTCTGCGTGTCGATGTACCCCTTTCCGATGACCTCGTCGACGCCCTTCATCAGATCGTCGTAGTCTTTGCCGGGGTAGGCATTCTTGATTGCGTTTCCAAACTTGCTGCCGTACCCGGTGCTGCCTCGCGGATTGGTGTAGAGGGTGACGAATCCGTTCGCGGCGTTTTCCTGATATGCAAAGTTGAACGCGACGTTGTACATGCTGTGCGGTCCGCCGTGGATCGAAAGCATGAGCGGATACTTCTTGTTCGCGTCGAAGTCCGGCGGCTTCACGATCCAACCCTGAATTCGAAGTCCATCCACCGAGGTGTACCAGACTTCCTCGACCGCGCCGAGTTTCTTGCCAAACAACACGTCGGCATTGACTTCGGTGAGCTGCTTGACCTGCCCCGGTGTCCGAACGTTGAACGAGACGATATCGCTTGGTCTGAGCGACGACGTGAGAGTGCCGACCGCGATGCCGCTGGGATGGATATCGGACACGCTCAACATATGATTGCCGTCGGTAACCTTGCGGGCCTGCCCAGCTGTCGTGACGAAGTAAAGGTTTGCAGAGCCTTCACTTTGCACGGTAAAGTAGATGCCGCTTCCGTCGGCGGCCCACGTGAGGTTTTGCGGTGACCGATCCATGTCGAGGAGGAGGCGGGAGCCGGATCCGTCGGTGCCCATCAAGTACAGCTTCGAGTCCGTCCAAGTGTCGGTGGACTGGTCATAACCCGTGTAGGCTATCCACTTGCCGTCGGGCGACACCTCTGGGCTGTTGTCCGGGCCGCTCCGAGTCGTCAACTGCTTGATCGAACCAGTCGCGATGTCCGCCGTGTACACATCGGACTGGCGCCACTCGTACTCGGCGTCGGGGACGCGCGGTCCCGCCGCGTAAATCAGCGACTTCCCGTCCGGTGTCCATATGCCGGCTCCCGCGCTCCATTCGCCGGACGTGATCTGGCGTGGTGTCCCACCGTCAGCCGGTACCACGAACAAGTGCTGTACCGCGTCGGCGGTGAAGCCCTGACGGTCCTGGCGGTAATCGAGCTTCTCAACCACGCGGGGTGCCTCCGTCCACTTCGCACCACGCGGCCGAAACTCCGCGAGCTGGCCTTCGGCACGCGCGGCCGGCGCTTTGTTGGGTACTTGGGTGGTGAACGCCAGCGACCTGCCGTCCGGTGACCAACGAACATTTCCGGGCGCCGACGTCAGTCGCGTGACCTGTGTGACGGCACCTTCGGCATCCATGTAACGGACGAAAATCTGTGCCGTGTTGTTTGGTTCGCCTTGCGTGGTGTACACGATGCGCGAACCGTCAGGCGACCAGCTTGGCGCACTGCCATCCACGAGCTTTCGCGACTTCGTGCCGTCGGCGTTCATGATGTAGACGGACGACTGTCGCGAGTCGTTCAGCTTGTCGACCCAGGTCCTCGTGTAGATGATCCGCGTGCCGTCGGGCGACATTTGTGGATTCGAAACGCCTTCCCACTCGAGGTAGTCGGCGAGCGTCAAACGGGTGGATTGCTGCGCCGGGAGAACAGACGAGGTGGACGCGATGACGGCGAGGCCGGTCACGGCAATAGCCAGTGTCCGCATGGTTTTCATATTGGCTCCTTCTTATGGAATGGCGGGATGACCGATAATATGGAATCCATGCCCGCCCCGCCAACCAAACGCCGCACACCTGGTGCGGCCGTCACCGTTCTTTTGTCGCTCGTTGCCGGAATCGCGGTCGGCGCCCTCATCCAGTCGATGGCGACGCCGGGCTTCGCGCGCGCGGCGGGTAACATCGAAATGATCGGCACGCTCTGGATCAACTCGATCCGGATGACGGTCATTCCGCTCGTGGCCGCGCTCACCATTTCGTCGGTTGCGACGTCGGGAGACGCGGCCCGGGTAGGCCGGGTCGGCGGATACGCCGTGGTCGTGTTTGTGGTGATCCTGCTGGCTGGTGGTTTCTTTGCCATGCTGACGGCGCCGATTGCAATGGCGAGCCTCACCATCCCAGTCGATGTTGCGGAACGGCTTCGGGAGTCAGTTGGTGGGGCCATCGCAGCAGCTCCGCCCGCGATGCCGTCGCTCGCCCAGCGCATCGTCGACATCGTTCCGGTGAACCCGATCAAGGCGGCCGCAGACGGTACGCTACTGCCGGTCGTTGTTTTCTCTGTCGCGCTGGGCCTCGCGCTCAGCAGGGTCGCCGCGGAAAAACGTGAGCCGTTCGTGGAGGTCTGCCGGGCCATTTCGGACGCGCTCATCGTGCTTGTGAAGTGGATCCTGGTGGCCGCGCCGATTGGGGTCTTCGCGCTGGCGCTCGGACTCGGAGCCAAGATGGGAGCGTCGTCGGCCGGCGCGCTGCTGCACTACATCGTCGTGATATGTGCGGTGTTGTTCGCGTTTACGGTACTCGTTTATCCGTTCGTCATGATCGCCGGCCGCGCTTCGCCGCGCCGGTTTGCCTCAGCGGTATTGCCGGCGCAGGCGGTTGCGTTCACGACCCGGTCGTCGCTCGCGGCGTTCCCGGCGGTGATTGCAGGTGCGCGCAATGTGCTCGGTCTGGGTCCGACGGAAACTGGGTTTACGCTCCCACTGGCCGTCTCAGTATTTCGTCCAAATGTGCCCATCGCGTGGGTAGTCGGATTCCTCTTTCTTGGAACACTCTACGGGGTGCCCGTCGGAACGCCCGCGCTGGCGATGCTCGTCGTAACCTCGACGTTGATTTCATTCAGCGTCCCGGGAATTCCGTCGGCAAGCCTCTTCCTCATTGCGCCGGTGCTCATGGAGTACGGCATCCCGGCCGAGGGCGTCGGAATTCTGATCGCAGTTGACGCGATTCCCGACATGTTCAAGACGCTGCTCAATGCCACCTCGCACCTCGCTGGCGCCGTGGTTGTGGAACGAGTGGCTGGCGAAGCGCCGTCAGGTTCCGCGATCGCGCAAGAATGACTCGATGTTCGCGACGGCGAGGGCGAGTCCGCCGTCGATGACTTCGGGGGTGTTGCCGGCGATGTGCGGAGTGAGCACAACGTTCGGCAGGGCGCGTAGCGGATCTGCGCCCTCAAGCGGTTCCTCGTGGAATACGTCGAGCGCCGCTCCGGCGATGCGCTCTTTTTGGAGAGCGTCGAGCAGTGCATCGCGATCGACCAATGCGCCCCGAGCGGTGTTCACCAGCCAAGCTGTGGGCTTCATGAGACTGAGGCGGGAGCGGCTCAGGTAGCCGATCGTCGTGGGGTCGAGCCGCAGGTGGAGCGAGACGACGTCGGATTCCGTCAGGAGTTGTTCAATAGGAACGTGAACCGCGCCACACGCCGCTGCGCGGCCGTTGTCGGGTCCCGACGTGGAGGCGAGAAGGTGAACGCCAAACGGCGCGGCAAGCGCAGCAACCCGGCGTCCAATCGCGCCCAGCCCGACGATGCCCAGGGTTTTTCCCTCGAGTTGCGCGATCGGCGCGCGGGCCCAGTCGCCTCGTCGGAGTTCCGCGTCGAGCGTGGGGATTCTCCTGAGACCTGCCAGCATCAGTGCGATTGCGTGCTCGGCCACCGCATTCGCATTGGCACCCGGTGTACCGACGACTGTTACTCCCCGTGCATGGCAGGCGTCGAGATCGACGTGATCGGTTCCCGTGCCCCAGATGGAGATCAACCGCAGTGTCGAGCACGCGTCCAGCACTTGTGCGGAAAAACGTGCGTGCGCCCGGATATTCAGTGCGATGGACGCGTTTCCTATCCGTCGAATCAACTCGACTTCCTGATCGGCACCGCGCTCGGAATGGATTGTGACATCGCCCAGCGCGCGCAGCCGATCCTCCGCGGTTGACCCTGACAGTACACGTGGAAAGTCGTCCGGGACGACGATCTTGAAGCGTGGCACGCTGCAGCCCCTTTCTTTCAGGTTGAGCCGGTGAACATACGGCGTTTTCGGTGAGTCAACCGCACAAGCGGTGAATTGCCAGCGCTGCGGTGGGGCGTCGGCGTACAATTGACGATATGAAATCGTCAAAAATCGTAGCGCTGCTCATTGCGACAGCGCTCGCTCCGTCGCTCCGTGCCCAGCAGCGGCCGGAAGTTCCGCGATCATTTGCGACCCAAGCGCCGCCGCGTCAGTCAGCAGCCAGCAAGACTCTGGCGGCCGTGGCCGTGACCGGCACGATAGTCGTCGATGGCGTGCTCAACGACGAGGTGTGGCAGCGCGCGCCGGTTGCCGACGGATTCGTCCAGAGCGAACCAAACACCGGCCAGCCCGCTTCGGAATCAACGGAAGTTCGAGTCGCGTTCGATGCCAATACACTCTACATCGGCGCCTACCTGCACGACCGCGAACCGGACCGACTCGTCGTCAATGAAATCCGAAAGGATTTCAACGAGACAGACCAGGACGACTTCGAAGTGATTCTCGACACCTTTCGCGACCGGCACAACGGATACGTGTTCATCACGAACGTAGAAGGCGCGAAAGCCGACCGGCAGGTTGCGGGCGAGGGGCGGGAGACCAACGCGAGCTGGGATGCTGTCTGGGATGTAAAGACCAAGCGTGTTGCGGACGGCTGGACGGTGGAGATGGCGATTCCGTTCAGGTCGCTTCGATTCGACGTCAACGGCGACGGTACGTGGGGCGTGAACTTCTCTCGGCGGATCCGCCGCAAGAATGAGGTGACCTTCTGGGCGCCTATTCCTCGTGAGTTCAACCTCTCGCGCCTGTCGCTGGCCGGTGATCTGAAGGGCGTACAGCCCGCGCGCGAATCGCGCGATCTGCGCATCAAACCGTATGCGCTTGGACGCACGGTTCGTGGGGTCGGTGGCAGCGCGTTCACTACGCAGGGCAACTTCGGCGCAGACATCAAAGCCGGCCTCACTCGCGCGCTGACCCTGGACGTGACAGTCAATCCAGACTTTGCGCAGGTGGAAGCCGACGAACAACAGGTGAACCTGACCCAGTTCTCGCAGTTCTTTCCCGAAAAGCGCGAGTTCTTTCTGGAGAATTCGGGAACGTTCTACGTTGGTGACGCGGCGAGAAGCAATCGAGCGTTCGTGCCGCCAACGCCGGATGAAGATCTTCTGCTCTTCTTCAGTCGCCGAATCGGAATCACGCCGGGTGGGCAGCGGGTCACCATTCCCGGCGGCGCGCGGCTGACGGGGACCGTAGGGTCATACGGAGTTGGCGCGCTGGCCATGCAGACAGAGCGAACCGGCTCGACGCCGGCGAGTACCTACTCAACACTTCGCGTGCGAAAAAATCTTTCGCCCGGCTCGGACGTCGGCCTGATCTACATGGGTCGTGACGCAACCGATTCCACGGGTGACTACAATCGCGCGTTCGGGGCGGACGCGAATATCCGGTTCCTGGGCAAGGTGGACTGGAACTCATTTGCCGTCGGCTCGCAAACGCCCGGGAAAAGCGGTGGTCAGTATGCATGGCGCACGTCGCTCAATTACGAGGCGCAGTTCGTGCACGCGAAAGTCGCGGCGCTTGAAGTTGGCGACGGCTTCCGCGACGACCTCGCCTTCTATCGGCGCACCGACGTCAGGAAATGGTTTCTCGACATTGGCCTTCGCCCACGACCGGAGTGGACGCGCAAGCGCGGGATTCGCGAGTGGCATCCGCACATTACATGGAACTACTACAACGATCTGGCGGGCCGCCCGATTGGCAAGAATCTGCACACGGCCAACAGCTGGACCTTCTCGAATGGCGGTTTCGCCGAGCTCTCGGCGAACGCGAAGTTCGAGCGAATAACGGACTCGCTCAGGCTGAACCGCGGAGATCCCAGCGCGCAGCGGCTGGCGCCCGGCGGCTATCAGTGGACCGAATGGCGGCTGCGGTATACGACCAATGCCTCACGTCGTGTTTCACTGAACTTTGATGGCATAACCGGGGGGCTATGGAGTGGAACGCAGAACACGATCAACACGACCGTGACCGTGCGTCCGACCTATCGCCTGAAAATCTCAACCGGTGTGCAGCACACCAGCGCGAAGCTTGACCGGCCGAACCAGACGTTCGACGCGACCGTATGGACGGGGCGCGCGAACTACTCGTTTTCGACGAACATGTTCCTTGACGCGCTTGCCCAGTACGACGCGGCGATCAATCAGTTCAATTCCAACGTGCGCTTCAACGTGATTCACCGCCCGCTGTCGGACCTGTTCATCGTATTCAATGAGCAGCGGTTCACGACACCTGACGCGCCGGTGGCCGGGCGGAGCATAATTGTGAAGTTCACGCAAATGATTGCATTCTAGTATTTCGGGGCGGCGCTTTCCGCGCGCGCCCCGAAATTTCACACAAGTTCGCCCCGAGGTTCTGATGCGTTTTTCAGCTCGCATGGCCAGCGCCACCGCGATTATCGGAGCGCTGTTTCTGGCGCCGACGTCCGTCGTAGTCGCGCAGCACACGCCAACGATCAAGCAGTGGCTGGCACCCGGCTATCCGCAATTCATGGTCGCCGCAAAGAAGGCCGACCGAATCGCGTGGCAGGTTTACGACGAGGGAAAGCGCAACGTGTACTTCGCGGCCGCGCCCGATTTCAGGGCACGCCGGCTGACGAGTTTTCTCGAGGACGATGGAGTCGAACTCACCAACGTCACTATTTCGGATGACGGGTCGGTCGTGGCATTCGTGCGGGGTCTCGCGCCGAACCGCGACGGATGGGTTGCGAACCCGACCGCCAACCCCGACGGCGCCGAACGCGCGATCTGGGCGATTCGTACGGCGGGCGGTGCAGCGCGGCGTGTGGCGGAGGGAAGCAGTCCGGTTCTTTCGCCCGACGGGCGGCACGTGCTGTTCCTGAAGGACGGCCAGATCTATCGTGCGTCCACTACCCAGACAGCGCAGTCGAGCAAGATGGACAAAGGCGAAGAGCCGTTCATCAAGGCGTGGGGTTCGCAGAGCAACGCGAGCTGGTCGCCCGACGGGACGAAGATATCGTTCGTTTCCAATCGCAATGACCACAGCTACATCGCCATCTACGACGTGGCGAAGCGCACCGTGCGCTACATGGCGCCTGACGTGGACTTTGATTCGAGTCCCACGTGGTCAGGTGATGCCAAGCAGGTCGCGTTCCTCAGGCGGCCCGGCCTGTCGTTCGGCCAGATGATGGCGAATCAGCCGGGTGGCCTGGCGGCGGGCGGCGCAGCGGTGCTCGGTGGCCGTGGCGGCCGGGGAGGGCGCGGCGGAGGTGGTGGGGGAGGAGGGCGTGCCGAAAACAGTCGGCCCGGCCTATTCAGTTCGGCATTCGAGGATGGCTCGACGCTCAAGATCATGGTGGGCGATCCGGCGACCGGCGTCTCTCGCGAAATGTGGCGCAACACCGCGACCGACCTCATGTATACGGCGATCAACGGAATCGTGTGGGCGAATGATGCGATTCTCTTCCAGCTCGAACCGGAGGAGTGGGCGCGGATGTACTCGCTCAAGGTCAACACGCCTGGTGCGCAGCCCATTGTGTTGACGCCGGGTGAAGGTCAGATGGAGCAGACGGGTATCTCGCCCGACGGAAAGTGGCTCTTCTATTCAACGAATGTCGGAGACATCGACCGTCGCCACGTCTGGAAAGTTCCCACGGCGGGTGGCGAGGCGGTCCGCGTGACGACGGGAGAGATCAACACCTTCCCGGCACCGCTCGCCTCAGGCAACTACGTGGCGACGTTGTCGGCAACGGCGCTTCGTCCGCAGAGCGTGGGCATCTGGCCAACGGCCGCGAACTCACCTGTGAGCAGCGAGAAGCTGATCTATCCGACGCTGACCAGCGACTTTCCCATGGACGCGCAGGCGACGCCGACGAACGTCACGCTCACCGCGGCAGACGGGATGAAGTTCAACAACCAACTCTTCCTCCCGAAGGATCTCAAGCCGGGTGAAAAGCGACCGGCGATCATCTTTGTGCATGGTGGGCCGCGCCGCCAGATGCTGCTCGGCTACCACTACCTCTCGTTCTATCACGTGTTCTACGCGGTGAACCAGTGGCTGACGAGCCAGGGTTACGTGGTGCTCAGCGTGAACTACCGGAGCGGCATCGGATACGGAAAGAGTTTCCGCATGGCGCCGAACACCGGCGGGAATGGAAAGTCGGAGTATCAGGACGTGCTGGCTGCGGGGAAGTACCTGCAGACGCGCGACGACGTTGATCCGAACCGCGTGGGAATCTGGGGCCTGTCGTACGGGGGCCTACTCACCGCCGAGGCGCTCGCGCGCAACTCCGACGTCTTCATCACGGGCGTTGACCTTGCAGGTGTGCACCTTCAGGGGAATTCGCTCGACACCGCCAGCGTCAGCTACAAGTCGAGTTCGATTTCGCAGATCTCCAAATGGACATCTCCGGTGCTGCTGCTGCATGGCGACGACGACCGAAACGTCGCATTCGCGCAGACGGTGGGGCTCGTGCAGTTGCTTCGGGCGAACAAGATCTATTACGAACTGATGGTCATTCCCGACGACGTACATGAGACATTGCTGCATTCACGCTGGCTCGACTTCTTCGCGAGAATGGAGCCGTGGCTCGACAAGTACCTGAAAAAGGCAGAGAAGCCGCCGATTATGGGGGCCGGAAGCCCGTAGGCGCCGTATGATCGTCGTTCGCGAGCTCGCAAAGCACTACGGCGCGGTGCATGCCGTTGATGGTTTGTCGTTCGACGTGCAGCCGGGCGAAGTACTCGGACTTGTCGGGCCAAACGGCGCTGGCAAGACAACGACACTTCGCGCGCTGTGCGGGATCATTGTGCCGACGCGTGGCTTGGTGGAGATCGGAGGTCACGACATTCAGCGTGATCCGGTGCCGGCCAAGCGCGCTCTCGCATTCATCCCCGATGAGCCGCACCTCTTCGAATACCTGACAGTGGAAGAGCACTTGCGGTTCATCGCCCGTCTTTACGGCGTGGCAGACGCAGAATCGCGAATGGGCCCGCTCCTCGCCGAGCTCGAATTGTCGGACAAGGCAATGGCGATGCCTCGCGAACTATCACGCGGCATGAAACAGAAGTTGGCGATCGCGTGCGGGCTGCTGCACGATCCTTCCGTGCTCGTTCTGGATGAACCGCTAACGGGCCTCGACCCAGGCGGCATGCGAAAGATGCGCGCGACGATTGCGGCGCGTGCGCGTGCTGGTTCGGCCGTCGTCCTCAGTTCGCACCTGCTCCAGCTCGTCGAGGAACTCTGTACCAAGATTCTCGTCATGCGGCAGGGGCGCGCTGTCGCGTTCGGCACTATCGATTCGATAATAGCCACGCGGCCTGAGTTCGCGGGTCGTTCGCTCGAGGACGTGTTTCTCACTCTCACGGGCGACGCCGCGCAGCAATGAATCTCGCCGTGGGAACGTTGGCATACCTTGTCACGCGGACATTTCGCAATCGTGTGATCACGATGGCGCGACGCCTCCGCCAGCCGAAGTACGCTCTGGGGTTTGCCGTGGGAGTGCTGTACTTCGGGTTCATAGTGTTCGGACAGACGCGCGGGGGAGGCGACGGTCCGAACCTGTTCCAGAATGATTCGTTCCGAGCGCTGGCGCCGCTCTTCCTCGTGTTGATCCTCGCAATGGGGTGGTTTGCGTCTGGAGCGCAGAGCGCGCTGGCATTTCTTCCGGCCGAAGTAGCGCTCCTCTTTCCTGCACCAGTGACCCGGCGCGAGTTGATCCTGTACAAACTGGCCGGGGCCCAAATCCCGGTCATCGTAAACGCGCTCATTCTTGCGTTCATTTTTGGTGGCGGCCTACAAGAGATTCCCCGTTGGCTCGCGTTCGCGTCGCTATGGACGATGTTTGCCACGATCAGCCTGCACAGACTCGGCGCGGCGCTCGTGCGCGCGTCCCTGGCCGAGCACGGTGTGGCTGGGGCCAAGCGGACGTGGGTGTCATACGTCATCGGTCTGACGGTGCTCGCTGTGATCATACTCGCCGTGGTGCCGCACCAAGTGCAGCTCGAAGGCGCGTCGAGCCCAATCGACTTCATGAGTCGGTTCGAACAGCTGCTCTCGGCGCCTGCTGTGCGCGCTGTGCTGTACCCATTCGCCCTGATGATTGCTCCGGCGTTCGCGCAAACAGTCGGTGAATGGTCGCTGGCGATGATCCCCGCGATTGCGTTGCTCGCAGCTCACCTCATCTGGGTACTGCGCAGTGACGTGGCGTTCGAAGAAGCTGCAGTCGAAGCGTCTGCGAAGCGTCAGGCAGTGATCGACAACGTGCGCCGACGCGGCATCAGCGGGGCCAACGAAGCAACGCCCAAGGCAACGCGGACTATCCCGCTCGGTTCAACGGGGCATCCGGCGATCGCCATCGTATGGAAAAACCTCCTGGGCCTGATGCGCACGACCCGGCCGTCTCAATTCATCGGTATCCTCGTCCTGCCCGTCGTTGCCGCTTTGATTCTTGGCAAACGTTCCGGCGACCCCGCGCTGATCGTTGCGGGTGTGACCGGCATGATCGCTATGGTCACGTTCATTGCTGGTCCGATGACGGTGCGCAACGACCTCCGTGCGGACCTGCTGAACATTGAATCGCTCAAGACGTTTCCGTTGCGCGGTCGCGAACTGGTTCTGGCCGAAGTGACGTCGTCTGCGCTTCCGCTCTCGCTGTTTCAGTTCGTGCTGCTTGGCATCGCGGCCGTGGCGCTGCAGTCCAGTCAGAAACCGCTGCCGTTCGGCGTCACGATTGCCGTAGTCGTCACGCTGCCGATCGCGCTGTTCGGACTCAACCTGTGTTACTCGACGATCCAGAACGGTATCGCCGTTCTCTTTCCGGGATGGATCCGTCTTGGCTCCGAAGGGCAAGGCGTCGGAGCCGTGGACATGATGGGGCAGGCAATACTCGGAATGATGGCGATGCTCATCGCGTTTCTGATCTGTCTGATTCTGCCCGCGCTCGTTGCGTTCATCGTTTTCACGATGGTGAAACCGCCGGCCGTGGTGGCTGCTGGGTTCGTAATGGTGGTCGGTTCGCTCGCGCTCGTCGGCGAATCGTATGCGATGATGCTCGGTCTCGGGCGCGCGCTCGAGCGGCTGGAGCCGTCCCAGGTCGGCTAACCGGCGGAGACAGACCGATTGCCCTTCTGAGTCGTTCGGGACACTCTCCAGTCGTGGTTACCTGTCTGCGCGTCGGAGGAAGATGCCTGTTACTGACTTTGTGCGTGCTAGTGCGCTGTGAGCGCATCCGTGCCAGATTGATGCCCACGAACGGCGGCGCCCGACTTCCACTCTGCACACCCGGAATTCCATGACACCCAAAGCCTGGCTCTTTCTGTTGCTTGGACTATTCGTGGCGTATTACTCCGTGTCATGGGTGCGCGGGGCGTCGCTCACCGAATCGGGCCAGAAAGCGAGCGCAGACCCGACGCCGGCTGGATCGCCGATACCGAAAATGGTGCTGTATGGGATGGTCGGCATGCTCTTCGGCTGGATCAGCGGAGGCGGCGTGCAAGTGACCGACTGGGTCGTCACCTTCACCTCACCATTCGGAGCCACGGGCACGCCGAGTATGTATGTCGCAATCGCGACGATGACGTTCCTTGGCGCTGCAATCGGGCTGGTGTTCCACAAGGGGCGCCCTGGGTGGCCGAAGGCGGTCGAATTGTTCATCGGGTTTATCACAAATTTCTTCGACACGCTCGGAATCGGTTCCTACGCGCCGACCACGGCGATGTGGAAGGCATGGAAGATGGTGGACGACCGCGTCATACCCGGAACGCTGACAGCCGGGCACTTTCCATCGACGATAGCGCAGGCCTTCATCTTCATCGCGATCGTCGAAGTCGACTTCAAGACGCTCACGCTGCTCATCCTGGCAGCGGTGCTCGGTGCATGGCTCGGAGCCGGGGTGGTAGCGACGTGGTCCAAACGAAACGTGCAACTCGGCATGGGTCTCGCTCTACTCGCCGCCGCGGCGCTCTTCGTGATCAAGAATGTCGACGAAATGCGCGGCACTCCGATGATTGCCGGCGGCACCGCGCTTTCGCTGGCCGGCGTGTATCTGATGGTCGGAATCGTCGGCAACTTCATCCTTGGCGCGTTGATGACGATCGGCGTCGGGGCCTATGCGCCAAGCCTGATCATGATTTCGCTTCTGGGGATGAACCCGACGGCCGCGTTTCCCATCATGATGGGCTCGTGCGCGTTCTTGATGCCGATCGCGAGCGGCCGGTTCGTGAAGAAGGGAAGTTTTGCACTTCGACCGGCGCTCGGTCTGACGTTGGCCGGCGTACCAGCGGTGCTGCTTGCTGCAATCATCGTGAAATCGCTGCCGCTAACCACGGTGCGCTGGCTCGTCGTCGTCGTGGTTCTCTATACGTCGGTATCGATGCTTCGGTCGGCGCGGGCGGAACGCATCGCCGCCAAGACAGGCTAGCACTCAATTCCCCACGCAAGGAACTCCAGCTATGACGTATCCCAGAATAGCAACTCTCACTGCGCTGGTTGGCGCTACACTCGCGGCGTGCACGGCCTCGGATCAGACGCCGGCAGACACAGCGTTGAATGAAGTGACCTTTCATGCGAATGACTATTCGTTTCAGGGACCGGACACGATTTCGGCCGGAATGACGCGATTCACGCTGGTGAACGACGGGCCTGGATACCACCACATTCAGCTCGTTCGACTCGACAGCGCGAAGACGCTCGCCGACCTTGAAACAGCGCTCAAGACACCCGGCATGCCGCCGGGATGGGCGGTGTTCATGCCGGGTCCGAACTCACCCGACCCGAAAGGATCGTCGATTCTTACGGCAGAGGTCGCTGCGGGCAACTACGCGGTGATCTGCGTAGTGGACATTCCGGAGATGACGCCGTATTTCGCGCGTGGAATGGTGAAGGGACTTACGGTCACCGCGGGCACCGGCGCCATGGCTGCGGCCCCAACGGCCGATATCGTATTGACGATGTTCGACTACAACTTCACGCTCTCGACCCCACTCACGGCCGGTCGCCATGTGATCGAAGTGGTCAATACCGGCCCGCAGCCGCACGAGGTGTTCATAATGCGCCTCGCGCCGGGCAAGACGCTCGACGATTTCGGAAAGTGGATGGCGACAATGGAAGGAACGCCGCCGGGCACGGCGCTCGGAGGCACCACGTTCGCGCTTCCAGGGGTGAAGAGCTGGATCGAAGTAGACTTTTCCCCGGGTGACTACGCACTGCTGTGCTTTGTGCCCGACGCAAAGGATGGCAAGCCGCACCTCGAGCACGGCATGGTGCAGCCGTTCAAGATTGAATAGACCGCATTCTGAGCAGGTGAACCGCAGTCGCGCAACGCAACCTGTAACGACGAGATACCGATGACCGCCACTGAAACGATGCTCTCAATGCCCGCGACCGATCACGTTCCGCGGAAATACGACGGTCCTTCGAAAGCCGAAATCATCGCGATGCGGCAGCAGTATACCAATCCCGCTGTTTTCACGATCTACAAGGACCCGCTGCTCATTGTCGAAGGGCACATGCAGTATCTCTGGGACGAGACGGGCCGGCGTTATCTCGACTGTCTAGCCGGCATCGTTACGATCGGTATTGGTCACGAACATCCCAAGTATGTCAAGCGCGTGCAGGAGCAGGTCGCGACGCTGAACCACGCCACGACGATCTACCTGCACCCGAACTTCCCGCTGCTCGCCAAGAAACTGGCGTCCAAAATGCCGAAGGGGCTCGACGTCACGTACTTCACGAACAGCGGAACCGAGGCCAACGAACTTGCGGTGGCAATGGCGCGGTTGCATACCGGCAACTCGGACATCATTGCGCTGCGCCACGCCTACCACGGCAACTCGGCGACGGCGATGGGCCTTACCGGGCTGAACACCTGGAAGTTCGCGCTCGAGCACGGCGGGCGTGTGCACCATGCGCTGAATCCCGATCCGTACCGAAGCCCGTTCAGCGGAAAGGCCGAGGAAATCTCTCATCTCGCTGCCAACGACGTGCGGGACATCATCCGGACGGCAACCCCGGGCAAGGTCGCGGCATTCATCTGCGAGCCGGTGCAGGGCGCCGGCGGCGTGACGCACGGGGCACCCAACTACCTCGGCGAAGTGTACGGGCACGTTCGCGCTGCTGGTGGTCTCTGCATCGCCGACGAAGTCCAGACTGGATTCGGGCGCACTGGCAATCACTACTGGGGTTTCGAGAACTTCGGCGTGGTACCCGACTTTGTAACGATGGCCAAGAGCCTCGGCAACGGCGCGCCCATCGGCGCTGTGACGACCCGCATGGACATTGCCAAGTCGCTAGCCGGGACGACGCACTTCAATACTTTTGGCGGGAACCCGGTTTCAATGGCGGCTGGGCTGGCCGTGCTCGACATCATCGACGAGGACGGACTGCAGGCGAACTGCAAAGCTCGGGGCGCAGAGTTCCGCGCGGGCCTGGAAAAACTCCGGCGCTCCTACTCTGTGATCGGCGACGTGCGTGGCATGGGACTCATGCTCGGAATCGAACTGGTGACCGACCACGCGACGCGGGAGCCAGCAAAAGGGCAGACGGTGGACATCCTCGAAGCGACGCGCGAAGCGGGTCTGCTCATCGCCAAGGGTGGCCTCGACGGCAACGTGCTTCGCGTCAAGCCGCCGATGTGCATTACCGCCGCAGATGTCGAGTTTGCACTCGACGTGCTCGACCGGAGCTTCGCAGCGGTGAGTGCGTAGCGTCAGCTGAGTTGCGCCCTCGAGAAGGTCCTCGGGTGCGCAACAGAAGTCAGCTAGTTTTTAGTGTACACAATAGTGTGCGATGTTGCGCCGTCGAGCTGCACGACGGTGGCCGCCGTCGATGTCCATGTGGCACTCGACGTCGAATTCGTCTCGACGTTCGTGATCACTGCGGTCTTTGCGCCCGGCGCGACGGTCCATGTGCCGAAGGTGCTGTCGCTGTACGTCGAGAGGTTGCCGGCCACATTTTCGAGCGACACGACCTTCGAGACCCATTTCCCGTCGGCTGTAATGGCGAGCGTTCCACTTTGCAGCTGGAGCGTGTATCCGGTGTCGGCATACATGGTCCACGGGAGCGGCTTCGCATCCACGGTGCTGAGCGTGTAGCTCCCGACCGGCGTTGCCGGCCCGTTGGACCCTCCTGGATTGTCGGAACCACCCGGCGCTGTTACGTCTTTACCGGCGCTGCATGCCGAGGTGACCGCTAACACAGCGGCCGTCCAGAGCGTCAACCATCGCGGGGAACGACCGGTTGCATGGTGGACAGGCTGGTTCACCGCGCGAACACCGGCTAGCGTGGTCACAGGCAGCGCACCCGACTTGGGAGACGACATGAGATCGATGGTCATAGGATTGGTCGCCATATGCATGCTCTCAGCGTGTGCGGGCGGAAAGGATGCCCCGACGGCGCCGGACGATGGGACGCCCGGCGCCGCGATCGTGGAGGTGTTCACTCCGGGTCTCGTTTTCAGCCCCGCGTTCATGACGGTTTCTGTTGGCACGGTCGTTCGATTCAACATCGCCGGACTCGCGCACGACGTGACGTTTCAGGCGGTCAACGGCGCTCCAGCCAGCATTCCGGTCACGACGAATCAGGTGGTCAGTCGCACCTTCAACACGAAAGGCGTTTTTCCATTCGACTGCTTCACGCATCCCGGAATGTTCGGTCAGGTGACGGTCGAGTAGCTGCGTCATAGCGTGACGCCGCGAAATGTTGGCGTCCACGCCGGGAATACCTGGTCGAGCTGCGTATTGCCGAGTCGGTTCTGGACGATTTCCGCGAGCACGTCGCGATAGTCGAGCGTAACCTTGAGATCCTGTGATTTTTCCAGATTCTCAATTGCCAGGCCGGGCCAGCCAGGCATTCCGTTGGTTCCGTACGCCAGCACGCGTCCGCCGGCGATGCCCTGGCCCATGGCGTACATGGTGGACGCGCGGCCGTGATCGGTGCCCTGCGATCCGTTTTCGCGCGCATTGCGACCGAACTCCGAAATGACAACGACCGTCACTCGTGTGTTCGTTGCGACGATGTCTGCATGAAACGCAGCGAGCGCGCTCGCGAACTGGTCAGTCAGCGTTGAGAGTGCGCCCACAGTTCCGCCTTGCGCCGCGTGCGTGTCCCAGCCGCCGATATCCACTTGCGCTGCTTCGATGCCAACGTCGGCCTGAATCAGCGTGGCGACAGACTGGAGTGCGCGGCCGAACGACGTATTGGGGTAGACGGCGCCGTTCATCGGCGTATAGCCGGCGAAATTCACGGATTGCAACAATGCAATGGTGTTCACCGCATCGAGCGCTGACGCGTCGAGCGGCGCCGGCGCGCCGGCGTAGTCGGTGGTGATGACCGCCTGTCGGGCAGCGGCCGTGTTCTGTGCACCGCCGATCGTGAAGTTTGCCGGGTTCGCAATGGGAAGCGTCCTTGGTCCGCCGACGAGCGATTTCTGCAGACCGTTGGCGACTCCGAGTGCGCGAAGTACGGCATCGGATTTCATCGGCGGAACGAGCGCGAGATGACGTCCGAGCCAACCCGTGACGTAGTTCACATCAGCCGGCTTGCCGACCTCCATGTACCGCTGCGCGTCGAAATGCGAACGAGACACGTAGCTTTGGCCGGCCGCGTGCATCACGAGCAGGTTGCCGCTGGCGAACGCGGGGAGCAGGGACTGCATGGCCGGCGCGAAACCGAACATGTTGTCGAGTGCGGCAACCTTCTGATCAGCCGGAAGCGTGGCGTCGGGCGGGGGAATCGCGATCGTCGAGCGGCCGGTGTAGTACGCCGGATCACCGAAGGGCACGCAGAGGTTCAGTCCGTCGGCACCACCGCGCTGAAAAATCGACACAATGACATCGCGTTCGCCCGCAAACGTCTGCGCGAGCACAATCTTGGGCAGCCACTCGGGAAAAACCGCGGCCGCGGCCGCGGCGCCGGAGATTCCGGCGGCGGTGGTGACAAACTGACGTCGCGAGAGTTCGCGGTATTCCGAACAGCCGCAGTCGTCATGATCCAATTGGTCTGTCATCGCAGTCATCTCCGGCTTAGTACCACTGGAAGGCTTTGGACGAAATCGCGAGCGAGAGAGTTTCCCGTACTCGCGTGTTGTTGAACGTGCCGGCCTTGAGATAGTTGAGCAGGCCTGTGCGCGTGGCGAGGTTCATCTCGCCGCCGAAGAAGTTCGTATTGATGAGGTCGATTGCCGCGTCGGGCGTGCCTGCCAGATACGGAGTGGAGCTGACGATGATGTTGCCGGCGCTCAGGTTTGCGACCGTGCTGGCGAACTGCCAGCGCGGCATCAGGTTTCCAGACCAGTACTCGAACAGGTCGGGGTGTGCTGGTTCAGCGGGAATGTGACTCTGTGATTGGTGCTGTTTAGACGACTACCGCAAGGGGTTCG
>JAQBYI010000019.1 GCA_027622655.1 Gemmatimonadota bacterium
GGCGGGATTCACGCTCTAGTATCGAGACACCACCTGATGTTTTTCAACTAGATCTGGGACTTACCCGAGTGCTCGCCATAACGTCTGATGCCGTTGCCGAGCACCAAGCTGAGCGTCTCGGTGCTGGGGCGGCCCGTAACTCGGTGAAGTACGAAACCGGAATCCTAAACGCAGCCTGCACCGCCGCGTTTGAACGGAAGATTCTCGCTATGCGATTCGCGTTTTCGAACCTTCCCGACGACGTTGATGCTGTGCGCGAGGGCTTCTTTCGGAACAGCGACTTCGCGGCACTCGTGGTGGAGCTGCCGCGTGAGATCGCTGAACTCGTGCGCTTTCTTCGGATGACCGGTTGGCGGCGTGGCGAAGCAACCGGACTTATGTGGGAGCAGATTGATTGGGACGATAGCGAACACCCCGGCTTGCACGACGAGCCGGTTCCCGGCCCGAACGCGGGTGTGCGGCTGAGCAGGGCGCAAACCAAGGGGAAGGATGCGCGATGATTCCCCCTTGCCCACGCGCCCGAGTTACGCGACTTGCTGCTGACGCGGTGGCGGGAGCGTGACGGGCTTTACGTATTTCACAGGCGCGGCACGCCGATCGGCAACTTCCAGCGCGCCTGGAAGCGCGCCTGCCGCACGGCGGGTGTTCCCGACCGGCTGGTTCACGACCTTCGCCGCACAGCCGCACGTGAGTTTGTCGAAGCTGGCGTGAGTGAGGGCCGGATTATGAGGCTGTGCGGATGGAAAACACGCGCTATGTTTGACCGTTACAACATCACGAATCAAGAAGACCTGAACGAAGCAGTCGCTCAGCGATTCAATGGCAAACAAGCGGCAAACATTTCGCTTGAGGCAGCACAAGCGCGATAGCTAAGTTGTTGCAGCACATCAAGGAGACGTGGCCGAGAGGCTGAAGGCGGCGGTTTGCTAAACCGTTATACGGGCTTATACCTGTATCGGGGGTTCGAATCCCCCCGTCTCCGTTTGTACCGTTGAAGACAGAAGGCAGGAGAGTGAAGACGGAAAGCCGTCGCTTTTCTGGCTTCTCCGCTTGTCGGTGACCGCGATTCGCGTCACCCTACCCCCTTCCGTCGCCCGTCTTCTGCCTTCTCCTCCGCGCGTCCGTTTCGCCCCGTCACCCACGGGCTACCTCCACGTCGGCGGCGCGCGCACCGCGTTGTTCAACTGGCTCTTCGCCCACAAGCACGGCGGCCAGTTCCTGCTGCGCATCGAGGACACCGACCGCGCGCGGAGCACCGACGAGTCCACACGCGCGATCTTCGACGGACTGAACTGGCTCGGCTTGAACTGGGACGAAGAGGTCGTCTTTCAAGGCGCCAACCTTGAACGTCACCGCGCCGACGCCCTTTCGCTCCTTGAGAGCGGGGCAGCGTACCGATGCTTCTGCACGGCCGTCGAGTTGGACGCGCGCCGGGCCGAAGCAGAATCGCGAAAGGAAGTCTTTCGCTACGACCGCCGCTGCGACCAGCTCGACCCTGCCGAAGTCGAGCGACGAGTAACGTCCGGCACGCCGCATACGATTCGATTTCGCGTGCCCGATGGGTCCACGGGCTGGACCGACCTCGTGCGTGGCGAAATCTCGTTTCCGAATCGCGACCTTGATGACTTGGTGATCCTCCGGTCCAACGGAACACCGATCTACAACCTCGCCGTCGTGTCGGACGACATCGCAACGCGCATCACTCACGTCATGCGCGGCGACGATCACATTTCGAACACGCCGAAGCAGATCCTGCTCTACCGGGCTCTCGGTGCCAAACTCCCCGTATTCGCCCACTTTCCGAACATTCTCGGCACCGACGGAAAAAAGCTGTCCAAGCGACATGGCGCTACGGCCGTGGGCGACTATGAGCATCTCGGAATTCTTCCCGAAGCGATGTGCAACTTCCTCGCCCTCCTTGGCTGGAGCCCGGGAGGTGACCGCGAGATCATGACGCGCGCAGAGATGACTGAGCTGTTCGATGATTCGGGTTTGCTCGCCGCTGCTTCGGTGTTCGACATGAAGAAACTCGAGTGGATGAACGGACAGTACCTGGCAAGCATGCCGCTCGGGCAAATCGTTGCCGTTGCCAGTCGTTCGATCGCCGCTGCCGGACTCGCAACTGAAAGCGAACTCTCGGCACGCGGCGAATGGCTCGCTCGTCTCATCGACCTGCTGCGTGTCCGCGCCCGTACCGTGAACGACATCGTCCTTCAGTCGGCACCCTACCTAACTGAGGCCGTCTCGTACGATCCTGACGCGATCGCCAAACAGTGGAAGGACGCCACACTCACGCGGCGGCTTCTGCAAGCGGCGCGATCGACAATCGAGACGCTCGAGCCGTGGGACACAGCCACCATGGAAGCGTCGCTGCGCGCGCTGGCCGAAACGGAGGGCGTCGGTCCCGGAAAGCTCATGCAACCCCTCCGCGTAGCCTTGACGGGCGTCGCGGCGAGCCCGGGCATGTTCGACGTGCTCGCCCTGCTCGGTCGCGAACGGTCACTGGCCCGGATCAGTGCAGCGCTCGATCACCCGGCGCTCACGCATGAGGCACCGGGTACCCTGTGACCACGCCCCGTCAGTCGCTCTCTCCCATCGAAGCGGAACTCTACGAGTTCCTTCTCGACTTTCTCGCGGAGCACACGTATCAGCCGAGCGTGAGGGAAATCGGCAAAGCGCTGAAGATTCCGAGTACCAAGTCGGTCGCCGATCTGCTCACGTCACTCGCTACGAAGGGGTATGTCCACAAGGAACCCGGTCGGTCGCGCGGCCTCGCGCTTGTCGGCTTCGCGGGCGCGCTGGGAGCGATCCCGGTTCCCCTGCTCGCGCTGCGCCCGGATACGGGAGAGTTGGAGACAGAAGATCACGTCACGCTCGATCGCCGCCTGGTGAACGCACCTGACGCATTTCTGGTGCGCGCACTGCCGCAGGGCGCCCCCGCGCACGGCATTTTTGACGGCGATCTTGTGATCGTGCATCCATCGGCACGGGCGCACGACGGCGATCTGATCGTCGCACGCGTTGGCGGCGCAATCGTGGTTCGTGCCATGACCCGCCGCGGAGCGACGCTGGTACTCGATGGAAGCGGTGCGGGCGACGAAGTGGAGCTTTCCGCGGGCGACGACTTCGTCGTGCTCGGGGTGGTGGCCGGCGTGATTCGCCCGCCGCGGCGCGCAGCTACGGAATAATCGTTCCGGGCGGCCGGTCAGCCTTCTTTTTTTCTTCCCGCTCCTTCTCCTTCCGTTCGCGGAGCGCCTTCACGGCATTCCGAAAATCCTCGTCGCGTGCGGCGCGCATGGCCTGTTGCATGATTTCGCCGCGTATCTGCGACAGCCTGCGGTCACGATCCGCGGATGTCGGATTCCCCTGTGGGAGGTTCAGCGGAAGAAACGCGAGCGCCGCCGTAGGAATCGATACCGGACCGAGCCGGATGAACTTCTGGTCGACGCCGAACTTCTGACCGCCTACGCGGAACGTCCAATCGTTCGGGTCGCGGCCCGACGCGGCGGCGGCGCGGATCGAATCCGACAGCTCGCGAAAGATCGGAGCAAACGCACTGTCGAGTTTCTCAGTCCCCTGCAGCGGCGCGGTCACGGTCGGTGCGTCGCGCACCCACAGGCGCGGGTCGGCATACGACGGACGAATGCCGCGGGTGTCTCCGCCGCCACCAACCAGCGGCCCGGTACCGATTTCTTCGGCGGTTCGCGGTGGCCTCGAGGGAATCGCGGGCAATCCGCTCGGGACTGCAACCGGCGCGATTGGGCGAATGGCGGGCGGACGCGGGAGTGCCGGCGCGGGCCGGTCGTCCCCGCCCCGACGCGGAGCCTCGAGTGGCGGTTCACCCGCTGGGAGCTGCAGGAACCCCACGCGCTCAACGGGCGGAAGTGAACCGGCTCGGTTCAGCACGTCGAACCATTCGCTCGGCATTATCGTGACCTGGATCAGCACCAGCACCAGCACGACGTGCACCGCCAGCGACACGCCGACCGTCCACGGCCCGCGTCCGTCGGCGATGCGTCGCTCGCCCGGCGTCGAGATGACACGTCGCCGCGGGCTCGTCACGCTTCCGAAATCCTAGCGCCCAGCCGCAACCGAGTTCCGCACTGACGACACACCGACGATTTCGACCTCAACCGTATCTCCCGGAGCCAGCTGCCCCACGCCCGCCGGCGTTCCGGTCAGCAGAAGGTCGCCGGGTTCGAGCGTCATGTAGCGCGAGATGTACGAGAGCAGAAACGGAATCTTGAACACCATGTCCGCGCCCGTGGCTCGCTGTTTCTCCTCACCGTTGTGCCGTGTGATCACGGTGAGCTGCTCCAGATCGGCTGGCGGAGGCGCTTCGGAACCGAGCGGAAGGAAAGTGTCGCACCCCTTGGCCCGAGCCCATTGGCCGTCGTTCTTCTGCCATTCGCGTGCCGAAACGTCGTTCGCCGCAATGATTCCGCGAATCGACCGCGTGCACGTGGCCTCGTCTGCATGCCGCAGGCGCGCACCGACGACCACACCGATTTCGCCCTCGAAATCGATTCTGCCGGCGCCCGGCGGAAGCTCAATGGCGTCATCGGGGCCGATCACGCACGATGGCGGCTTGAGGAACAGGAGCGGCTCGGCCGGGACGTCGTTCCCCATCTCTTTGGCGTGGTCGCGGTAGTTCCGCCCCACGCAGATGATCTTTCCAGGTGTTGGCATCTGCTCAATCTACCCGCGAAGCGCCGATTCGGTCGCGTGGTAGAACGCGTCGAGATCAGGGCGCAGCACGGCCCACGGGCCGTCAATTCGACGGGCCGGCGGGAGCGCCGCAAGCAGGGCGGCGCCGTAGCCCTTCCGAATCACCCGCGGATCGCAAATCACCACCGCACCACGATCGGCCGTTGACCGGATCAGGCGTCCGAAGCCCTGCTTCAGCCGCAGCGCGGCGTGCGGAACCATGTAGTCGGTAAACGCGTCTCCCCCTGCCGCCTCGATCGCCTCGCACTGGGCCGCCGTTATCGGCTCGCTCGGAACACGGAATGGAATCCGCGCCAGCACGAGTCCGCGGAGCGCACGGCCCGGAACGTCAACGCCTTCCCAGAATGACGCCGTCCCGACGAGCACGGCGTCGCCGTGCGCGCGAAATCGGCGGAGTATCGAGTCACGTGAATCCTCGCCGTGCACCAGCAGCGGTCCGTGACGCTCAACTCCCTTTTCCCGGAGCAGACGCGCCGCTTCTTTTACGTCGCGGTGACTGGTGAACAGGACGAATACTCCGCCGCCCGCCGACTCGATAAGGTCCGCCGCGATGTCTACCGTTCGGTTGAGATGCGCGCGGTCGCCGGCGACAGGTAGCGGCACGTCCGATGGAATCGCGAGAATGGCCTGCGTGGCAAAATCGAACGGCGAACCAAGCGCCGCAGTGACCGGTTCAACGTCGTCTTCGTCGAGCCCGAGTCGCCGTGAGATGAAATCGAATCCGTCGCCCACGGCGAGCGTTGCGCTGGTCACGACGCATGTCTCAATGCGGCGAAAGAGATCTTCACGGAGGATCGGCGCGAGGTTGAGCGGCACACTGGCAACGCCGACGTGCTGTTGGCGTTCACGGCTGCCGGCATACGCATCGTCCGTAGAGCCGCCACGCACTTCGATCCACCGGACACGCTCGTCGGCATCCATTCCCGGCCGGAGCGCGCCTCGCAGCGCATCACCGGCGTTCTCCAGCCGGCGAATCACGCCGCGAAGTTCTGCGAGTAGAGCCGCAAGTTCTTCGGCACGCCGCTCGTCCGTCTCGATTCGGTCGCGCACGAGAATGAGTCCGTCGCTCAGGGAGTCAAGTTCGCGCAGCATTTCGTCGAGGGCACCACTCAAGCCCTCGCGCCAGATGATGTCGTCATCGAATCGGTCTGTCAGACGAATCTGCGCATCACTCTGCCGCGACATCCAATCGCCGAGGAGGTCGAAGAGGCGTTCGGCACTGTGGCGTGCGGCCGTCGTCGTTCCGTAAAGCCGGACACGCACGAGATCGAGGCTCGCCGTCGAAAGCAGATCGTTCGACTGCGCGAGCCGCATTTCCAGCGCAGGCAGGAGCCCGCGTCCCTTGCGCTCAAGCCGGGAGAGCAGCCGGAGAATTCCACGTCTCGACGCCGTGGCCGCAAGATGCGATGAAGCGGCGTCTTCGAGATGATGCCCCTCGTCGATGATCAGTCGCGTGTACGACGGGAGCACCGCGGCGTCTGTCCAGTTCTGTGACGCGCGGCGTACGGCAAGATCGGCCATCAGCAGGTGATGGTTGACGACCACGATATCGGCCTGCGCCGCGTGTCGCCGTGCCTTGAACACGAAGCAGCGGTCGAAGTGCGGGCACTTGAGCCGCGTACACAGATCGGCTTCGGCGGAAACCTCGTCCCAGACGTCCGGGCGCGGTGGTTGCGGAAGGTCGGCCAGCGAACCATCTGACGTGCGCTCCGCCCAGGCCCCGATCATGTCGAGTTCGTCCGATCCGCCGCCGTCGAACAGCGACCCCGACGACGCGCGTGCGTGCTCGAGCCGTTGCATGCAGAGGTAGTTCCGCCAGCCTTTGAGCAGCGCAAACCGGACCGGCTGGTCGTCGAGCGCATCGGCGAGGAACGGGAGATCCTTCCCAACGAGCTGTTCCTGAAGCGTGATGGTGTTCGTACTCACAACGGTGCGCTCGCCGTTCGCCGCGGCCCATCGGAGCGCCGGCACCAGATAGCCCAGCGACTTGCCAACACCAGTTCCGGCTTCGATCAGACCGATGCCGCCAAGCGAATACAGCCGCGCAACGGCTGCGGCCATCTCACGCTGGGCTGGTCTGTCTTCGTAACGCCCGAGCAGCTTGGCAATAGGTCCGTCCGGGCCGAGAAGGGCCGCGGTGGCGGCAGGATCGATCGCGTGCGACTCGGTCGCTCGCGGCACCTCCACCACGACGTATAGCCGCTCAGCCGTGTTGTCGACGATCGCAAAGCCGACGCCTTCGTCGTGCATGCGGGCCGCGATATCGAGATCCGGACCAGACGGTTGCAGAACGCCCGACGGGTGGTTGTGCACGAGCATCTCGCCGCGCCGCGCGAAACCCGGAAGCGCCAAAACACTATCGGAGTCGCCTCGTGCGACCGCGCGGGCCCCAATCACGACGCCGTCCGCGTCCACCTGGCACGTGAAGCAAACCTCTCGCCCGCCGGCGAGCGCAATCGCGGTTCGAATCGCTCGGGCCGCCGCCGCCGCGAGGCGCTCCCCGCCGCTCACGTCTTCAGCGGCTTCTTCTTAGCAGCCGGGAACAGCACGTTGTTGAGGATGAGCCGGTACCCGGGTGAGTTTGGACGCTGGGAGAGATCGGTGGGTGGCGCGCCAATGTTATGCTGCGGGTCCTCCGGATCGTGGCCGCCGAGGTAGGTCCATGAGCCCTTTCCGAAGTCGCCGTGAATGTACTTCACCCACGGCGTTCCCTCTTCGTTCGCCAGCACAGTGACGCCAGGCTTGAGTCGCGCCCTCACGAATGAAGTCGTGACACCGTAATAGTCCGGCAAGACGCTGCGATGATTCTGCACGAGCATGGCGGCGACGGGGTCGAACTTCGCCGAGAAGTTGAACAGCGTAAACGTGCTGAGATTCTGGCGTCGCGAGGCGACGTTCACCTGATGGCCGTCGATGTCGCTCATGGCGTTCACACCGGGGTTCATCTCCAGCCGCGCTCCCTGAAAGGCGAACGTCCGAGACCAGTCCATTTTGGCATCGGCATCGGGATCCATCGGCGTTCCGTCAGTGAACGCGGCGGCGATGTCCACATCGTGGGCGGCGAGCGCCAGCTCAATGGTCTCTGTGGCGCCACACATCGCAAAAATGAAACCGCCCCGCTCAATGAAATCGCGCAACCTGCTCGCAACGGCCTTCTTCAGAGTGGGCACGTTGGCGAACCCTTGCCTCCGGGCCGTGGCGATGTCGCGATCGCGTTGCTCAATGAACCACGGCTGGTCGCGAAAGCCGAGGTACAGCTTGTTGTACTGTCCCGTGAAGTCTTCGTGAAACAGATGAACCCAGTCGTACTTCGCGAGATCTTCTCCGAGCACGTCGTCATCCCAGATCTGCGTGTACTCGATTCCGGCGTAACGCAGTGCCAGCGTCACCGCGTCGTCCCACGGCGGCGACTTGGGAGGCGAATAGATCGCCACGCGCGGCGCCTTTTCCAGCGGAATGGCGTCCATGTTGCTCTGCGCGATTTCGCGGCGGGCTTCCACAATCGCCGCTGCGTCAATCGGTGCAATGGTCACCCCGTCGAGCGCGGCCTTCCGTCGCAATGCCGGCGTGTCCGGCAGCAGGAAGCTCCCGCCGCGATAGTTGACCCACCATTCGGCACGGTCACCATTCTTCAGCGCGAAAAACGTGAGCCCGTACGCGCGAAGATGGTTTTGCTGCGCCTCGTCCATGGGCACGAGGACGTGCTGGGCGCCCGCCGTGCGCAACGGCGCAAAGCCGACCGCAAACGCGGCTGCAACGAGTGCAGCCAGAAAGAGAGAACGTCGGACGATGGTCGGATACGAACGCAGGGCCATCACGCGATACCGCTCCTGATGATTTCGAGTTCACGTCGCGCCTGAGGCACGAGCGCGCTTTGTGGATACGAAAGAATGAGATGTTCGAGCCGGGTCGTGGCGCCGGTCACGTCGCCCTTTCGTCGCAGTGTACGGGCCCATTCGAGATCCGACTCTGCGGCTTCGGGCGACAGAGGATAGTACTGCACGACACGCTCCCACAGTCCTATGGCCGCCGCGTCGGCCTTGCGCTGACTCCAGATTCGCGCGGCGAAAGCCAGCAGAAGCGGTGTGGCGTCGGTGAGTTCGTCGGCCGCGAGCTCGAACTGCTTGGCCGCGGCCGCCGAGTCACCGCGCGCGAGGGCCAGGAAGGCTTCGCCCGCGGCGCGGCCGGAATCGGCCTTGGTCCGCCCGAGCATGGCCATCGCCGTCACGACGTCAGGCGTGGCGTCAGCCGGGCGCCGAAGGCCAGCCCGGGCACGCACAAAATCACCCTCGAACAGCGCGATCCAACCCGACACTTCCTCGTCGTCGTCTGCACTGGCTCCCGCCAACGCGCGACGCGCCTTTTCGACTTCACCGGCCCTGACCCATCCCCATGCGATCTGTTTTGCAAATCCCCGACGTGTGGCCTCATCGGCCCTGCCCGCCTCACGCGCAACCAGTGCCTCGGCATCGGCCGCCTTCCCCAACAGCGTCAGCGCCCGAACCTCGAGCGGAAGAATCTGTCGCGCTATCATCGCGGTAGTCGCGTACGCGCGCGCATTCGCGAGAATCGACAGCGCAGACTGCGGTTCGCCTCCTGTTGATGCGGCCTCCGCGGCGCGCAGCAGAATGGAGACCTGCGGCGCCGCTTCTGCAATCCTGAGCAACGCGTCGCGGGCAGGAATCCAGGCGCCCTGCCGCTCGGCCTCGCCTGCAAACTCGCTCCACGCGTCGAGCGCGGAATCACCGACGGTCAGCGTCGAAAGGACGCGCCACCCTTCGCGTGGGTTGCCCCAGTCGAGCTCGAGGCGGCCGTGCACCTTGCGCGCGCCGGCCGTAGCGGGCTCCTGCGCGAGCGCTGTGCGAATAGAATCCCGACTGCTCGCCGGAGCATTCCCGAGTGAGTAGAACGCGGCCTGATGAAGGTACTGTTCACTTCGGATCAACTCGCGCCACGTCGCCGCCCCGGCTCCCCATTGCCCGCGCGCGATTTGGATTTGCGCCAACTCGAGCTTGAAGCCGTTGCCGCCGAGTGCATTGATCCCCATCCGTAGCACCGAATCGGCAAGCGAAGTGCGCAAATCGGAGAGGAGCTGTCCGGCATATTCCTTGTACGGCGCCACATCGTTTGGCGCCGCCGCAACCCAGGCCTCGAAGGCGGCCATTTCTTCGCGGTCGCTGCCAAGGGAGCGGAGCGTGCGGAGCTGAATCGCGCGAAGCACCCGGCTCGCGGGGTGAGCGACAAGCAGGCTGTCGACCACGACGCGGAGCGAATCCTCCTGGCCAAGCTGGGCGAACACGCGTTCGAGTCCGAGCGGGCCCTGAACCAAGTCGCCGGCCTCGATCACGGAGCGCCACGCTGCAAGCGCATCTCGCCATCGCCCCGCCTGCTCAACCTCCAGCGCCCGATTGATCACGTTCGGCTGCGCCTGTGCGCGGGCGGACATCGGCCCGAACGCGAGCGCCGCCGCCGCGAGGGCAAACAACACTGCTATCGCGAGCGAGCGCCGTGCCGCTTTTCGGGCGCTACGGCTTCTCACCGTTCAGGCGCCTGAAGTAGTCGATCACCAGGCGGCGTTCCTCGGGACTCAAGTCCCGCAACTCGCTCCACTCGGGCACGCGATACTTGAGCGCCGAACGGCCGGCGGCAGAGCCGTTGGGCGGCACGAACGGATTGGACTGATCACCGGGCGTTGACTCGCGCTTTGCCGACTCGTCCGACTTGTCGTTCTCCAGCGTCCGGCCGGCATCGAGCATGCGCCTGAAGAGTCGCTGCTGCCGCTCCAGCACGGCAGGATCCATGGCCCCCTGCTCCAAGGCCTGCGCGAGTTGCTTGGCTTCGCGCGCAAGTTCCGAGGCGCGACCGGACTGATCCGCATCGCCAACCTCGGCCAGCTGCTGTGCGACCTCGCGTTGCGTTCTGCTCAGTTCGCGGGCTTGCTCTCTGGCGGCTGGTGTTCCCTGACCCGCCTGGTTCCGCTGCGCGAGCTGCAGCAGACTCTGCATCTGCCCGTTCAGTGAGCCCTGCTGCTGTGCGAGCTGCTGGAGCTGCGCGAGCAATTCGGGCAGGCCCGACGCGGACTGCGAATTGTTGGCCCGCTCGCGATCGCGAGCGAGAGCCGACGCGACCTGTCGCAACGCGGCCGCAGCGTCGGTCATACTGTTCGCCGCCTGCGACATCGTCCCTGGGTCACGCGCTTCGCGCGAGGCCTGCGATACCCGTTCCTGTGCTTCGGTCATCGCCCGCTGACTTCCCTGCGACACGAGCGCTGAACGCTTGGCTTCGTCGGAAAGGCGCTCTGCTGCCTTCTGCACGCCCTGCTCGAGTGCGCCCTGCTCAGAACGGAGCGATGGACTCGACGGGTCTCGTCGTGCACGGCCAGCGAGTTCATCCTGCTGACGTGCGAGTTGCAGCATCTCCTGAAGCGAGCGGTCGATTTCGCCGGTCACCTCGTTCTTCCACTCTTCGACCTGGGCCTTTCGGCCCTCGGAGAGCGCCTGTGCAGCGCGCTGCAGCGCGTCGGCCGCCTGCTCGGCGCTGGCTTCGCCACTCTGCTGACCGCCCTGCTGCTGCGCGCCTTGTTGTTGACCCTGCTGCTGACCCTGTTGCTGTTGGCCCTGCTGCTGTTGACCCTGTTGCTGTTGACCCTGTTGCTGTTGGCCCTGTTGCTGCTGGCCCTGTTGCTGCTGGCCCTGCTGCTGCTGACCCTGTTGCTGCTGACCCTGTTGCTGCTGGCCCTGTTGTTGTTCCTGGGCCGCCTGCTTGTCGCGCTCTTGCAGAGCCTTGTCGAGCGCGTTCAGCGCCTTTTGGGCTTCGTCGAGCGCGGCGTCGGCCTGCTTCGCAGCGGTGTCCGCGTTCGCCTTTTCGAGCCGGTCGCGCAGTGCCTGAAGGTCCTTGGTCAACTGCTGGGTGCGCTCCTCGAGCTTTCGCATCTCGTCCTGACCGCCACGAGCGCTCCCCGTGTCACTG
Source organism: Gemmatimonadota bacterium (assembly GCA_027622655.1). Taxonomy (GTDB): domain Bacteria; phylum Gemmatimonadota; class Gemmatimonadetes; order Gemmatimonadales; family Gemmatimonadaceae; genus Fen-1231. Next base: position 11,698 of record JAQBYI010000019.1, read on the forward strand.
CGTTCACGCTGCGCCTTTGCCAGTTCAGACGCCTCATCCTTGAGTGTCTCCATGGCACCCTCGAGCGCCGCACGCTTCAGTATCTCGGCACTCTTCTCGAGTGCTTCGCGCATTTTCTGCTGCTGCTCGGCCAGGTCGGCCAGCGACTGCTTGGCACGCTCACCTGACAACTCCTGTGATGAGTTCTCAAGCTGTTTTAGCGCTTCCATCATCTCCGGCGTCAACGCCTGGCGCATGAGGTCCTGAGCCTGCTGGAGCTGACGGGCGAGCGCCGTGTCGAGCGCGCCGGCCGATCTGAGCCGTTGCTCGAGATCTTTGCTCGCCTGCTGCATTTCCTGCACGCGCTGCGCCATCTCGCGCTGCTGCTGTGCGAGTTCCTGCGACTGTTGCGCCTTCTCGAAATCCATCGGCCGCTGCTCGCCCGGACGTGTATCGCCACGCTGGTTCGCGGCCTGCTGTGTTCGCTGCTGAAGCTGTGCGACTGCCCTCGAAAGCGCGGCAACGCGGGCCGCAGCAGAGTCGGCGGCCGCGCGAGCAGCGCTCCGTTGCTCATTCGTAGCCGGCACCTTGAGGGCGATTTCCCTGCTGAGCCCCTGCTGACGCTGAGGCGAAGCATCTGAGGCAGTGAGGCGAATGTGCACGGCATCGCCCGCGCCGAGCTTGAACGGTGCAAGGTCGAGCGAGAACGAACCGGCCCAGTCGGCCAAGCCTTCGCCACCGAAGGCCTGCCCCGCCGGAAGCTCAGCTTTCCCATCGGCAGACACGCGCCAGATCATCAGCGACACCGATGCGAGTGCGTAGTCGTCGCTCGCGAGCAACTCGACCCCGACCCTTCCGTCCGGCTCGACGAGAGAGTCGGCATACGGTGCGAGGATCTCAACAACAGGCGCCGCATCGGGAACAACCTCAATCGTCAGCGGCGGCGGCACATCGGCGATTTGCGTTGTCAGTCCGCGCGCGGACCATTCCCAGCTCCCGCTTTCCGTTGGCCGGAACTGGCCAGCAAAACGGCGGCCGTCTGGCGCAAGTCGCAGCGAATCGTTTCCGCGCGCGAGAACGACCGACGCGAGCGGCTCAGAGGCGAGGCCTTCGATTTCAACAGACGTCCCCGCCGGAAGCCGAAGCGGAGCATCGCCCGGCATGATCTCGGGCGCCCGGCGCAAATAGGCCGGAAACGTTGCACGCACCGAGACGTCGCCCAGAAACGGGCGATCAACGATGCGAATGATCGCGGTATCACTCGTCGATCGGCCGTCGCTCACCACGAGCGTGAGGTCGGCATCGAGTGGCCCGATCTCCGCCGTGACTGTACCTGCGGTCAGCGTGAGCGGCGTCACAGTCCAGGCTGTTCCAGTACTGCGGCGCATCAGCGCAACCGACGGGCGGCCGCCGGCGTTGACCGTCAGGCGCAACGACGAGCCACGGAGCAGTCGCGTGGGCACGTCCACGAGCTCGATCGGCGGCAATAACGCCCCACGCCACGCATCAACTGGGTGCGCGATCGCCCGCCACCCATCGCCCGATCGTGACGCAACGAGCGATCCGATGATCACGGCAGGAACGATGACAGCAGCGGCGCGCAGGGCGCCGCGAACGAGTCCCCGTTCCATCGCCGGTGCCAGTGGGGATGGCAGGGGCGACAGCACGTCAGCGAGGCGCTCAGACGCGCGGCGCACGAACGCGGTCCGGTTCGTCGCCAATTCCACGAGCCCGCGTACGGATCCGTCACGCAGTTTCTGTTCGCGCTCCACGGCCGCAGCGATCGCCAACGACGAAGCGTCGTGGTTGACCGCGCGAATGCCACGCCGGATCACCCACACGGCAAGCGCCACGGCAACGACCCACACGGCGAACGGCACCAACCGGGGCAGTGCAATCCACCGCGCGCCACCCAAGGCGAGCGCGCCGAGCGATAACACGGCCACGGCGGCCGCGAGCGCGCGCGCCGAGATCGCAGCGCGCAGCAGCCGGAGCGCGCGCGTCCGTTCGCGCTCGACGATAGTCAGTAGCGTCATGACATGGGCCGGCTGGTCACCGCGTACGCGAACATGTTCACTCCCATGCGCAGGGCCTGTTCTTGCAGTTCGGGCGGATCAGAGTACGTGCCGGCATCTTCCCATCCGTTTCCGAGGTCACTCGACCACGTGTAATACACGGCGAGGCGATTTCCCAGAAATATTCCGTAACCGCGCGCTGCCTTGCCGTCGTGCTCATGCACCTTCGGCACCCCGTTCGGGAAGTCATACACCACATGGTAGATGGGGTGCGACAACGGCACGTCGACGAACTCGCGATCCGGGAACACTTTCTTCATCTCACGTCTGACGTGCTCGTCGAGCCCGTAGTTGTCGTCGACGTGCAGAAATCCGCCCCGCGCGAGGTACTCGCGAAGTCGCACCACCTCGGTTTCCGACAATGAGATGTTTCCGTGCCCGGTCAAATGCAGAAACGGGTACTCCCAAAGACGCTCGTCGCCCAGCGTCACGCGCCCTTCGTTCGGGTCAATCGCAAGCGACGTGCGCGTGCGAATCGCATTGATCAGGTTTGGAATGCTGGAAGGATTGGCATACCAGTCGCCACCGCCGTCGTACTGCAGCCGGGCAATCGCCAGACGCGGCGCCCCCGCCGTGGGCGCGCCGGTTGGAGGCGTCCACGCGAACAAAGGCACGACCATCAAAATCGTTGCTAGCGGGCGTCGAATCATTCGTGGGCCAGTCGGTATGCGACGTTTCGGGATGCTCCGCACTCTATTGAAAGTACGCGGGCCACCTCTCTGGCGCTCAACCCGTCCGCCCGCAAGGCGTTGGCACGCTCGCGGAGCACCTCCTCGGTCACGGCGGCCACTTCCGCCCCAGCCATCAGCACCACCACTTCTCCGCGCGGCGGCGATTCACCAAACCGGGCCGCCAGTTCCGACGCAGTTCCGCGGACAAACTCCTCGTATTGCTTGGTCAGCTCGCGCGCCACTACCGTTGCGCGTCCCCCGGCGCCAGCCTCGGACAGTTCGGCGAGCAACGAGGCCACCCGTCCGGGCGCCTCGTACAGAACGGCGGTGTGCTCGAGCGCAACGATTTCGGCGAGCGCGGATTTGCGGTCCGTCCCCTTCCGGTCGAGGAATCCAAAAAACGTGAACCGATCGGCGGACAAACCGCTCCCAACCAGCGCTGACAGCATCGCGGACGCACCCGGAATGGGCACCACCGCGATTCCGGCATCGATAGCAGCGCGGACCAACCGCGCCCCCGGGTCCGAAAGCAGTGGAGTGCCGGCGTCCGAAATGATGGCGACGTTAAGACCGGCATCCAACCGGGCGATCACCTTGGGCGTCGAGCGCGCCTCGTTGTGCTCGTGATACGACTCGACACTGGTCTTGATCCCGAAATGGGTCAACAAGGCGCGCGAGTGCCGAGTGTCTTCGGCGAGGACGAGGCCTGCCGTTTCCAACGTGTCGCGGGCCCGCTGGCTCAGGTCGCCGAGGTTGCCGATGGGCGTACTGACGACGTACAACGTTCCGCGAGTGGCCTCGGTCACACGAACAGCTTCCACGGAAGCGCGTCGAACAGTCCAGCCATCTGGAACAAGTGCCGGCGCTCGCGAAGCAGATCTTCGAGGAATCGTTCCGGAGCGGTTCCGTCTGCAGGCGGCGCGGTCCAAAGCAGTTCGCCAAGCCACGCGCCCACCGCTGCGCTGAGCGCCGGCGCACTCGCGATGGGATCCTTCGTGTGCGAACCCGCCGACCGGCCGAACGAAAGCGTGCTCACTGCGCTCGCGCCGGGCGGCAGCACGTCGAGGTTCACTGCGAGTCGCTCAAGCGCGGGATGCTCGCCGGCAAGGTGACGCCGCGCATGTTCCGCGACTGCAGATGCCGTTTCAACCCCACCCTTCTCGAGCCGACGCACGGCGTTGGCCATGAGTTCACGGTAGGCCTGAACGAGCGCCGGCGCGGCCTGCGCGGGGAGCGCTGGCGGCACCGGCCACAACCGTACCCGCACCCAGGTATCAGCGGGCGCGAGAAGCTCCCGCACTTGTTGCTCGGGAGGTCCAAACGCGTCGTCGGCGAAGTACCCTCGAACCAGCTGCCCATCCCGGACGACGACGTAGCTGCGACCGCCTTCGTGCATGAGCTTCAGCACGCCGTTGAACATTGTTCCGTGGAGGTACGCAAGGACTGAGTCTGCGCTGTCCTGGATCACGTCCGCCGGCCATGTCGTCGGCTCGGTCACCTGAGTCCAATACATCATCGCCAACTGCTCATCGTCTGCCTCGTGAAAGCAGACTTCGCCGTACTCCGCTTCGCGCGGAACCTTGGCAACAGCGTCAGCGATTGCGATGGGGTGAAATCGCTGCCCGTCGGGACTCGACGTGGCATTCACCACTTCGCCTTCCTGCATGAAGAGGAGCAGGAACTGGTCGGGAAGCCAGACGCACGCGTAGCCAAATACTCGCGCGGCCCTGTCGCGTTTTGCATCGGTCAGCAGGTTGCGAAGATGCACGTACGCCAGCCGCGTGCGCGGCAACAGCACCCGGAACCGAGGAAATCGAAGCTCGCCGCCCGGAAGACTCATCGCCGCTGCGTCAGCGCTGCTGCGCGCCGGCGTGCTCGCGGGCGTGCTCGCGGGCGTGCTCGCGGGCGTGCTCGCGGGCGTGCTCGCGGGAAGCGCCGACGCCCGAGGTCACGCCGCGTGCTGGGCGAATTTCGCCGCTAGGGCCGTCTTCGGCACCGCGCCGATGACCTGATCCACGAGCTTGCCATCCTTGAAGAACAGCAGCGCCGGAATCGACCGAACATTGAATCGCATCGTTGTCTTCTGATTCGAATCGACGTCGAGCTTGGCGACGCGCACCTTCCCTTCGTACTCCCCCGCGAGCTGATCGAGAATCGGGGCGATCATCCGGCACGGTCCACACCACGTGGCCCAGAAGTCCACCACCGTCAACCCGGGATTCTGCTCGACCTGAGCTTCGAAATCCGCATCCGTTACCTGAACCGCGTTCGACATCGTTTGTTCATCTCCCCGCGTGCCCAGTCGGCCGCACGGCTGTCGCCGCAGAGCGTCCAACTGCCACATTGCATAGTGTTCGTGCCACGACGCCCAGCGCGTCGGGCCATCCATCCGTCTCCATTTCCAGCATGCCAGCTGAACTCCGCCGCGGCACCCGCATCGCCCACGTCGGCTTCGCCGTTCAATCGAACGACGCCCTGCGACCACTTCTGCGCGACGTACTCGGCCTCACCGACGCGCCGCTCACCGACTCCGACGGAGCCCGCATTGCCGGCTACGTCGCTGGCGATGCTCTGGTCGAGTTACTCGAACCAGCCGTCCCCGGAACTCCAATCGCAAAGTTCATCGACAAGCGCGGCCCCGGCATTCACCACATTTGCCTCGCCGTCGATGACCTCGACGCTACCCTTGAGCGCTGTCGCGCGACGGGCATCGTCCTCGTAGACCAGACCCCCAGGGTTGGAGCCGAAGGAAAGCGAGTCGCCTTCCTGCACCCCAAGAGCACCGGCGGGATACTGATCGAACTCTCTGAATACTAACGCTCCGCGCAACCCGTCCGAATCCGCCGGCCGAGCGGACAAAACCGTCGGGTCAGCGACCGGGACGCGCGCAGAAGCCCTTGTTCTGAAGTGCCTGAATATCAACGTTCGTCACGAGCCAGCGGCCGTCCTTCGTGGGCGCCAACTCGAAGCGCGTCGTTGCCGAATTCGATCCCTGGGTAAGATCAGCCATCACGATCATGCGTCCGGTTCCGAGCGGCTGCGCGTCCGACAGTTTTTGCGAGTCGCTCTTGAGTACGCACGCAAGAATAAAAGCTCGGCTTTCAACGACGTCCCGCGACTCTCGGTCGCGCACGAGCCCGGTCTCGTCGCCGAACACCGACAGAATCGTCTGAAGATCCTGGATCTTTGCGCCCGCGAGCATCAGTTCAGCCGCAGCGCGCGGCGAGGCCGAACCCGTCGCCATCGCCCCCGGTACAGTCCTGCACCCGATGACAACACAGACCAATGCGATGATGCGCTTCACGTGGCACTCCCGCGGCGACGAATGGTGGCGAACCTGACTGACAAGGATCATGTGCGCCATCAAGTTATACATTTATCAAACCAATGCACCTCCGCCTTTTCATCAACATCGATCACGTCGCCACGATCCGGCAGGCGCGGCGTGCGCTTGAGCCCGACCCGGTTCAGGCAGCCGCGCTGTGCGAAGACGCCGGCGCAGACGGGATTACCGCACATCTCCGGGAAGACCGACGCCACATACAGGACCTCGACGTGGACCGGCTCAAGGCTACGCTGAGAACGCCGTTCAACCTCGAACTGGCCTGCACAGACGAGATGGTTGCGATCGCCGAGCGACTTGCACCGCACCATGTGACGTTCGTACCTGAGCGCCGCGAAGAGATCACAACAGAAGGTGGGCTGGACGTGACGCGCGAACCGGAGCGACTGGAGGCGGCGGTGCGGCGCCTCAAAGCCGCCGGAATCGCGACGAGCTTCTTCATTGATCCGGTTCCGATGATGGTCGAACGGTCGCACTGGATGGGCGCCGACGCCGTGGAGCTCCACACCGGACGGTATGCCGAACGACCGGACGACGACCGTTCGCTCCGGGCGCTGCACGACGCGGCACGTCAGGCCGCGGCGCTCGGGCTTGCTGTGCACGCGGGCCACGGGCTGACCACAGCCAACGTCGGAGCCGTGGCCGCGATTCCGGAAATCGAAGAGCTTAATATCGGCCACACAATCGTCAGTAACGCCATATACGTCGGCATTGCTGCGGCCGTGCGCACCATGCGGGCCGCCATGGACGCCGGCCGGCCGACCTGACTACGCGGCGCACGCTGCGCTAACTTCTCACCCGTTATGGGCACCGGACTCCTCGACTTTTTCGTGCTCGAAGCTGGCGAGTACACCGAACAGCTCGACGGTGCGCTCGCACGTGCGTCCGGCAAGATGCCGGACCTCGACGCGTTCACGCGCAATGCGCGCGCGTTGCGCGGCAGCGCGACGATGGCCCGCATTCAGGGCATCGCCGGTGTTGCCACAGGCCTTGAACGACTTGGGCGCGGCCTGCGCGACGGCAGCTTGCAGTGGACTCCGCAGCTGCGGTCGGCGATTGTCGCGGCTATCGACGATGTAAAGATCCTCGTGCGAAACTCGCGCACCTGGGGCACGGACGACGATGCCCGCGCCGCGGCGCGGTTGAGCGAACTCGATACCCTCGCGCCCGCGTTTCAGCGCCGATCCGTGGTCACTCCAATGCTCGCAATCGGAAGCGGACTCTGGATGGCGTCCGAGACCGGCGACATCGCAGTCGGGCTGCAGCGATGGTCCGAGCAGAATGTGGGCGTCGACGCGATGGCGGAGACGATTCGCCGCGTGCGGGCAATGCGTGGTATCGCCGCGCTCGCCGACCTTCCGCCGATCAAGGATGTCATCGACGCGGTCGACGACGCCGCAAAGACACTCGAACTCGGCACCGTGCCGGGCGACACGCACCGCAACCTGTTCAAGGCTGCTGCGGCGCTTCTGCGCGAAGCGTCAGAAGCTGTTCAGGGAGGGCGCAAACCGAGCACCTCATCGGCGGCGGTGAGCGCGTTTACGGCCGCTGCCGCGCTGATGGTCGTGGGGACGGACGACAAGGACTATGTCGTGCCGATCGCCACGCTCTTTCCCGATGGGGGCGGCGACCACCTGGTACACGCGGCGCCGAATCCTCCGACGACTCCCGAACAGCGCTTCCGAATGGAAGTGGTGAGCCAAGCCGAGCACCTGCGGCGCCTGATCGCGGATGCGCGTACGGCCGCCGAAGGACCGAACCGCCAGCGCGCGGCAAATGAGTTGCGCGCGTCGACGCGCGCCCTGCAACGCGCCGCCGAGAGCTTCGGTGAATCAGCAACGGCTCTTGCCGTTCAAGCGCTGGTCGAGCCGGCTGCCGCGCTCGAAACGCGTGCGCTGGACGAACTGGACCGCGTCGCGATGTTGCTCGCCAATCCCGCCGCAGCACCGACCGCCGCCGCAACGACCGCAGCAGTACCGACCGCAGCAGTACCGACCGCAGCAGCAACGCCCACTCCGGCTGTCACACATGTCGCGGTACCGGTCGCACCGCCGGCGGCGCTACCCCTGACGCCCGCGACGCCGCCGTTGGCCCAGCCGGCCGCTCCGCCGCTGCCGACTCCGGCCAGGCCAATGCGCCCGGCGCCGTCGCTCGCACCGACACCGTACATGGGAACGGCTGCGATTTCGCGGGCAACCGGTGCGTTCGTAATGCCGGCTCCGTCGGGCACGTCGCTCGAGCACGCGCTCGAATCCGGGCTTACAGGACTCGCTCGGCTCAACGACGAGCCGATGGCCGAGCCCGCTAACATTGATGAGGACGACGGCGTCGTTCCCATTCAAGAACTCGTGTACCGCGGCCGCGCAGCGCTCGCGCGGGCAATCGAGGTCGGTGAGTCCATTAAGTCGGGCGGCGCGACGCCTGATCAGAAGACCCTCGCGGAACTGTTCGACCTGCTCGAACTAGCGACGACGGAGTAGACGGTGCGCCTCGGGTGGCGCAGCGCGCTCGGCATCCTCCTGAGCGCGGTCTTCCTCTGGCTCGTGCTGCGAGGCCAGGATCTCGCGAAGGTCTGGCAGATCTTTTCCGAATCCGACTTCGCGTTGTGGACCGCGTGTGCGCTTTTCGCGACAGTGATCTTTCCGCTGCGTGCGCGGCGTTGGCAGGCACTTCTTGCCCCGTCGTACGGACGACTTCCCCTCGGCCCGCTCTGGCGATCCACGGCGATAGGGATGATGGTGAACAACGTGATCCCGCTGCGCGCCGGCGAGGTCGCGCGCGCGTTCGCGCTCGGCCGCGCCGAGCCCCGGGTGCGATTCACCGTGGCCTTCGGCTCACTCGCCGTGGACCGGCTCTTTGACGGAACTGTCGTGTTGCTCATGATGCTCGCAGCGACGTTTGCGCCGGAGTTTCCGTCGGAGCACACGATCAACGGGATTCCACTGTCGTCATACATGCGTCCCGTGGCAGGGTTTCTCGCGGTGATACTGGGCGGGGCGCTGATGCTATTGTTCGCGCCCGCCATCACTGCGCGAATGATCGATGCCGTTGTCGGTCGCGTGGCACCAAAATTCGCGCCGCGCGTACACGCGCTCATTGCCGGATTCGTTGACGGCTTGCGCGTGCTTCAGCGGCCCGCGCTCATTGCCGAGGTCCTGTTCTGGACCGTGCTTCATTGGCTCTGTAACGCATTCGCGTTCTGGCTCGGGTTCCGGGCGTTGGGACTCGTCGTGCCGTTCAGCGCCGCGCTCTTCCTGCAGGGGTTTATCGTAATCCTCGTCGCCGCGCCGGCGGCACCGGGATTCTTTGGACAGTTCGAGTTGGGCGGCACCGTCGGACTCGGTCTCTACGGCGTACAGCCCGAAAGCGCGCTGGCGTGGGCGCTCGGTTTCCACATTCTGTCGTACATACCGATCACGGTCATTGGCGCGTGGTATCTCACGCAGATCCGCATTCGCTTTGCCGATTTTCGGGTGCCGGACGCGTCCCGCGCGGCGGAGACCAGGGCTGAAAGCTCCGCTGAAGGCACAGCTGAAGGCACAGCTGAAGGCACAGCTGAAGGCACAGCTGAAGGCACAGCTGAAGGCACAGCTGAGGCTTCGGACTGACCGTGGCGATCGCGCGCATCGAAGCGCAGGCCAAGCTCAACCTGTTTCTCCGAATTCTCGGCCGCGAAGCCGACGGCTTTCACCAACTCGAGACGCTCCTCCAGCGCGTGTCGCTGGCTGACTCGATTGTCGTGCGTACTGACGTGAGCGGCCGCTCGCTCGAATGCTCCGAAACCAACGTGGGTCCGGTCGAGGGGAACCTCGCGTGGCGCGCCGCGCTCGCATACGCGGAAGCTGCCAGATGGCCTGACACGTTCGCGATCGAGATTACGAAACGCATTCCTGTCGGCGGCGGACTTGGCGGCGGCAGCGCCGATGCCGGAGCGACTCTGCGCGTGCTCAACGCGCTGGCACCGTCCCCGCTGCCGCTCGAAACGCTGTTCGGCGTTGCGCGGTCGCTTGGCTCCGACGTGCCGTTTCTGACCGGAGATTCGCCGACCGCACTCGGCTTGGTGCGCGGTGATGTGATCGTTGCGTGCCCGCCCCCGTCGCCGCGCGACGTCATCCTACTCGTCCCGCCATTCGGTGTGTCGAGCGCGGAGGCGTTTGCTTGGTACGCCGCGGCTCACGTCGGGGATGAGCGAAAGGTGAGCAGGTTGGCAACGCCGGCAAGCGGCATCGCTCTCGCCACGGTCGAAGCGGCATTGGCTGCGCAGGCCACTCCCGGGGTGACACCCGCGCGCACCGAGCACGGTCTTTCGTGGCGCGAGATCGGCGCACTCTCTGGCAACGACCTGCAGGCCGTCGTCGTCGAGCGGCATCCGGCCATCGGCACCGCTGTGGCGTTGCTCCGCGCCGCCGGTGCGCCTGTCGTGCAAATGACCGGCTCAGGTTCCACTGTGTTCGGCATTTTCTTCTCACGGCCGACAGGCGGCATGGTGGCGATCCAGCCAGGGTTCACCGTCCTTCATGCCCAGACCGTCACCCGGGTGGCGGAAGTGGAGATGGTGAGCTAGGCGAGCGAGCGCCCAACCCGTGCGTCATTTGGCCCACGCCGCCTGCTCCGCTACCTTTCGCCCGATTGCCCCCTCGTCCAATGGCAGGACATGCGGCTTTGGACCGCAGAATGGTGGTTCGAATCCACCGGGGGCAACTCTTCGCGCGTTGACTAACACCCTGCAGCAGCGTAGGTTAGAAGGCTCTCCATGGATGGCTTGTCGGTACCAGTTCACACGTTCCGCGTGCTCTCCGGAACGGGCAACAGTGGGCTCGCGCGAGAAATCGCGGAGCACCTTGGTATAGAACTGTGCAGGTGCACGACGAGTCGATTCGCCGACGGCGAAGTCTTCGTGCGAATCGACGAAAACGTGCGGGGCGCGGACGTGTTCATCGTTCAGTCGACGAACCCGCCCGCGGAGAACATGTTGGAGTTGCTTCTGATGATCGATGCCGCCCGTCGGGCATCAGCGGCACGAGTAACGGTGGTAGTGCCCTACTTCGGATACGCCCGACAGGACCGCAAGGACCAGCCCCGCGTAGCGATCGGGGCGAAGTTGATGGCAAACCTGATCGAAGCCGCGGGGGCGAATCGTGTCCTCGGACTCGACTTCCATGCTCATCAGTTGCAGGGAATGTTTGATCTTCCGGTGGATCACTTGTACGCGGCGCCGGTGTTTACGGCGCACTATCGTAAAATGGGGCTGAAGGATCTGGTCGTGGTCGCGCCGGATGTCGGGAGCGCGAAGATGGCGCGTGGATTTGCGAAGCGGTTGAACGGCACGCTCGCGATCATCGACAAACGACGACCTGCGGCGAATGTGGCAGAGGTAGTGAACGTCGTCGGCGAAGTTGAGGGAATGGACTGCCTCATCGCTGACGACATGATTGATACGGCAGGTTCGGTGTCAGAGGCCGCTCGCGCGCTGAAGCGGCTTGGCGCCAAGGACATCTACGCGTGCGCAACGCACGCGCTGCTGTCGGGGCCTGCGGTCGAACGACTCTCGAGCGCGCCGATCAAGGAGGTCACGGTAACCAACTCGATCGCCATTCCAGAGTCGCGGCTGTTCCCGCAGTTGAACGTTCTGTCGGTGGGCGAGTTGTTCGCCAAGGCGATTCGATTCACCCACGCCGACCAGAGTGTGAGCAGTCTGTTCGATTAGCACGCACCGCAACCGTTGACTGTTCACCGTCAACCGTACTCCGTTGACTCGCAGTTGCAGTATTAGTTCACAAATGGTGCGCCGCCGGGCCGGCGAATGACCGGGAACCCGCGTAGCGCGCCGATTATCTGAGGCACCAATCCCATGGCAACCGCCACGTTTTCCGCGACCGTGCGCACCGAGTCCGGCAAGGGTACCGCGCGCAAGCTGCGCGCCGCCGGCCAGATTCCGGGCATCATCTACGGCCACGGCCGCGACGCACAATCGCTGTCCCTCGACTCCCACACATTGCATCTGTTGCTTTCGAAGATCAGCTACACCACCACGGTCATCGAGCTCGATGTGGGCGGAACGGTGGCGCGAACGCTGATCCGCGAACTGCAGCGCCACCCGGTGAAGAGAAATATCCTGCACGTGGATTTTCAGGAACTCGTCGCAGGCGAGTTGATCACCGTCCGTATTCCCCTCAAGTTCGTTGGAATACCTGAAGGCGTGCGCAACGGCGGCGGTGTTCTCGACGAAACCGTGCGCGAGCTGCACATCAGCGTCGATCCCGCGAACATCCCGAACCACATCGACATTGATGTCACGAGTCTGCAGGTCGGCAAGTCTCTGCACGTCCGCGACGTCGTGGTGCCAGAGGGCGTCGAGCTGCTCGACGATCCGGCAGGCACGATTTGCGTCTGCATGATCCCCAAGGAAGTCGTGGAACCGACGGTCGCCGATGAAGCTGCCGATGGCGCCGCACCTGCAGAGCCGGAGCTCATCCGCAAGGCGAAGGCCGACGACGAGGACGAGGAAGAGGGCACAGAAGAGAAGAAGTAGTCGCGACTTGTCCGCGCGACGCAGATCCGGGTGGCAACGCCCTGCTCTGCGCGCGCCGGGCAGCGTGACGGGAATCTTCAATCGCCATGAAAGTCATCGTCGGACTCGGCAACCCCGGACGGGAATACGAGAAGACGCGTCACAACGTCGGCTGGTGGGTCGTAGACCATCTGGCCGACGTTTGGCGTTTCGACGGCTGGAAAAAGGACGGCGCCGCGCGAGTGGCGGCGGGCATCGTGCGCGGCACGCGCGTACGACTGGTGAAGCCTCAGGCATTCATGAATATTTCGGGCGAAGTACTGCGCCCGTACACGCGCCGGCCCTTCTTCTCGATCGCGAACGACATGCTCGTCGTCGTTGACGAAGTGGCCTTCCCTGTTGGCCGGTACCGCTTTCGTGAAAAGGGATCTGCCGGTGGCCACAACGGGCTCAAGAGTGTGCAACAACACCTGGCGACATCGGAGTACGGCCGCCTCCGCATTGGCGTCGGCCCGCCGGAGGATCGGGAGCGTGGCGTGAACCTCAGCGACTACGTGCTGAGCGCGATGGGCAAGGCCGATACGGCCGCGGTGCACGACCTTCTGCCAGAGCTGACGGATGGGGTCGAGACGTGGATCAAGTCGGGGATGAAGGAAACGATGAACAAGTACACGGGGAAGCCACCCCAATCCGACGACGACAACAACAGCGAGTAGACGGTTTACGGTTGACGGCTGACGGCCGCCGGTGGTGCGGAAGGCCGGGAACGGCGCGGCACAGTGCGCTCGAGGGGAGCGCGGACACGCGCGACTAGCGACGACAACATCTTCTTCACCTGCTCCGTGCGTGCTTCGAGTTTTGCGAACGCAGCGATGGGCAGCATGTCCAGATCGCGCGCGAGCAGGAGGTGGTAGTGCAGCTCATGCGCCGATGCCAGCGCCATCTGCAGGAAGCGCGCGAACTCGCGCTGCGATCCGTGTCCGCATCCCTCGGCGATGTTCGCCGGGATTGAGCTCGCCGACCGCCTCATCTGCGACGCTAACCCGGGATACCGTCGCTCAGATGCCGTCGTCGTCGCCCCATACAGTATCACAACCAGATCGTGCGCCTTCACCCAGACATCGAGCCTCCTGAAATCCTGCATCACCACCTCCCGTTGCCTCAGCATGGCACCGGAACGCGAACTCGCCCCCATCAATCCAACGCAGCCGGGTAGATTCCACCGCCCACGCGACCGACAACTGTCGGCCGTCAACCGTCTGCCGTACACTCGCCCTTGCAGGTAATGCTCTCTCTCGGAATCGTCGGCCTCCCCAACGTCGGCAAATCTTCGCTCTTCAACGCCCTCACCGCAGCCAAAGCCGAAGCTGCGAACTACCCCTTCTGCACAGTCGATCCCAACGTCGGCATGGTCGAAGTACCCGATCCGAGACTCGACACGCTTGCGGTGATCGTGAAGCCGGAACGCACGGTTCCAGCCGTCGTGCAGTTCGTGGATATCGCCGGACTGGTGAAGGGTGCATCGCAGGGCGAGGGACTCGGCAACAAGTTCCTGTCGAACATCCGCGAAACCGATGCGATCGTGCACGTCGTGCGCTGCTTCGAGGACCCCGACGTCACGCACGTCATGGGCGAAGTGGATCCCGCGCGTGACCGTGATATCATCGAGTTCGAGCTGGCGCTAGCCGACTTGGGCGTCGTTGAGAAGCGCCTGGACAAGTCGAAGCGCGCGGCACGTACCGGCGAAAAGGAAGCGCAAGCGGAGTTGCCGGCCCTCGAAAAAGCCTTCCGTTCGCTCACGGAGGGCAAGGCACTCTGGCACGTGGCGCTCTCCGACACCGAACGCGCGCTACTGGCGACACTACAGCTCCTCACGCTGAAACCGGTCCTCTACGCAGCGAACGTGACCGACAGCGAACTGCAAGGCGAAGAAGGTCCGCACGTGAAGGCGCTTCGCGCTGCAATCGAGAAGGATCACGAACCCGCCGAGGTCGTCACGTTCTCAGCGAAGATCGAAGGCGAGCTCGCAGAACTCGAACCCGCGGAGCGCGCAGAGTTCCTCGCTTCACTCGGCATTGAGTCGGCTGGCCTCGACCGCCTCATTCGCGGCGGCTACCACCTGCTGGGCCTTCAGACCTACTTCACCGCCGGTGAAAAAGAAGTCCGCGCCTGGACAATTCACCGCGGTGACACCGGGCCCAAAGCTGCAGGTGTAATCCACACGGACTTCGAGCGCGGATTCATTCGCGCCGAGACCGTGAGCTATGCGGACTTTGTCGCGAACGACGGCTGGAAGGGCGCGAGAGAGAAGGGCGTCGTGCGATCGGAAGGAAAGGAGTACGTCGTTGCCGACGGGGATGTGCTGCTGTTCCGATTCAACGTCTAAGACACCGCCGAGCGAGCCGTTGACAGCGCGGCGCTACGGATCAGCGGTCAGGATTTCGTCGCGGAATCGGGTCGGTGAACCAGAGCACGCCAAGCCAGGCGCAGGAGCCGTATTGGCGAATAAATCGGCCACAGATAGGCGGGCAATCGTATGGCCTGTGCATCGCGCGCTGTCGGCAGCGCCGCCGCAAGGATGAAATAGCGTATGCGCGCCAGCGGTCCGTCCAGCAGCGCCAAGTGCAACGCGGCATCGCGAGCTGGGCCCCTGTCGCCTGCCCTGAGCCGCGTCAGCACGTCGCCGGCGATACGCTGAGCCCGACGGTCGCGCCCGATGGCGGCGACAACTTCCGTCGGCAACGCAATGTCGAACAGTCGCCGCACGGCCTCGAGCCCAGCGAGCGTCGCTCGCACCCCCCGCGCGCGCCGGGCGGCCGCTATCAGTTCCGCGCCATCAACGCCACGCGCGACCAATGCGCCGGCGCACACCAGACTCTCCAGCCGGTCCCATCCGTGACGCGCGGCGTGCAGAGTCACCAGCACAATCTGATCGGCGGCTGCGGGGACGTGCGTTTCCACGTCGCCAAGACGCACGGACGTCGCGCGCTCGATCACGCCGCCGACATCGGGACTCCACGGGAGCTTGCGGTCGCAGAACCGCCAGTGGAGCTCAACGGGGAGCGGCTCACCCGCGCGCGCAAGCGCGACGTGGCCCTGCCAGTCGTGCGCAACGCGTGATTCCGTCCACGAGCGTCGGTCGACTGGCACGTAACCTCCGTCGGCGAGCGCATCCGCGGCGCGCCGCAGGTCGTCCGGGGCGACGACGATGTCGAGGTCATCGCTCGTGCGCAGTCCTACGTTGCCGTATGCAGCGAGCGATAGTGCCGGACCCTTGTACGCCAATGCGGGCACACCCGCGCGCTCGAGCACGCGCATCGTGTCGGCCAGCTGTCGCGTTGCCGCAAGCGCGCTGACCGCGGCGCCACGGCCCGCCGCAGACAAGCGCGCCCGCTCCTGTGCCGGAACGCCAGTGACATTCACGTCGCCAAGCACGTCCGCCACCAGCGGCAGCATCGCGTGCGACTTGGCGATGTCCATCAACGCGTCCCAATCGCCATCGCCCCGACCGTACGCGAGCAAGTCGGGGGTGTCTCGCGGGCCGCCGACGACGCGGGCGACGACTGCCTTACCGCACGCGACTACAGCCCCGAAAGTGTCAGGCACCGCGCGGCTCGCGCTCCGCGGCTGCCGCGGCCGCAATCGCCGTCGAAATCGCCGCCGGCATCGAGCCCAGCTTTCCCAGGCCGCGTGGCGCTGTGAATCGCACGACCGGCACGACCTCAAGCACCTGCGCCAGCTGCTGGAGCTCTTCCGAGCGGCGTTTGTCGTCGTGCAGGAAACTGGCCACCGTGTTCGTCACCAGCGCGCGGAACGCGGCGCTGCCGCGCAGGGGCTCGAAACGTGGCGCATCGACTAGTGGCGATCCCGCAGCCTGCGAAGCGCCAAGCACGCAGATGAGGGCAAGCGGAGCCTCGGCGGGAGCCGCTGGTCCACCAAGCAACACCGGATCCAGCACCCGTTTGCTCCACGTTTCCGAGAACGGCGGCACCAAATCCGGATCGCCAAGAAGCGTGCGCACGCCGTCATCCCACAAGCGGATCGCGCCAATCCCACGATGGGCGTGCCATTGACCGGAGCTATCACCGCCCTCCAACCTGATCGCGAGGACGTCGTCGGACAGCAACGCAGCACCTGCAGCCACGCACGCGGCCGCGATCGTCGACTTTCCGGCACCCACGGGTCCAACGAACGCGACTGCCCTGCCGTCCATCTCGACAGCACTTGCGTGCAGCACGAGCGTCCTGCGGCATCGCAGCAGGAACGCCAGCACCGGCTCGAGAAGAAAGTGGGCCGCGTCGACGACGGTCAGCGGCGCGTCATATTCGAGCCAGACTTCGTCGAACACGCTCGAAATCCAGAACGTCGCTCCCTCTGCGAACCGAATACGCAGGCCGAAACCGCTCGAAACCCATCCCGCGTCGCGGACGTTTACGTTCGCGTCTGCAGGGTCTGATTCTCGAAGGATGCGGTCCGGGTCGAGCGGCTCGGCATGCCAAGCCGGTCGGGCGCGCACGCGTGCAGTCACGTCGGGTTGGCCGCCAGAAGCGGCGGCCAGCTTCACTGGAAGGTCGCCGACGACCTGAAGCTTCAGTCCGTGAACGAGGTACGTTCGAATGGCACCGATCAGCCGCGCTCTCGGATCAGAACGCCGAGCGACGGGTGGACGGGGCTCCCTTCCCACCGTCAGCTTTGGCGTCGTTGGCCCCATTTGCGGTCACGGCAGCGAGCGAACCAAACACCAGCAACTGCGGCTCGACATAGGGCGCGCGTGCCGGCGGAATCACGGAATCAGGTGAGGACGGATCAGTCATGATTGACAAGTACCTCCGGCTGCATCGGCGTGCCGTCACCGCTGCGAGAAATGGCGCCGCGAGCGACCTCGAGCGGCCCCGGCGCCTGAGTGAAACCAATCGCCCCGGTTGCATTTCTGCAACTGTCCGGCAAGAAACAGCCTCGGTCGACGTGACCCGAATCACACATCAGCCGCGTCGGAAATTTCCGCGAAGCGCCTCGTCACCCAAGCCAGCGCTGCGGCGTCGTTTGCAAACAACCCGGGATGCAATCCGGCCATCTCCCGGGCGATATCGGCGAGCGAGCGAGCGCCATCGGCGAGGTTAACGATCTCCCGAATGATGGCGAGCCGCTCAGGATCGGGGCGGTATCCCGCCTGCCGGTGCGCCAGATCACGGGGCGTCAACAGCAGCCCGCCGAGCGTTGACTGGCGCATCGTGATCGCCGCACGGCCCGGTGTTGCCGGGTGGATCACCGTGCCCCACGATATCACATATGAGCCCTCCACGAGACGCATGCGGAGCGTGCATTCGATCGTGTCGCCCGGTGCTGATTGCTCGGTGACGTCGAGAATCCGACACTGTCGGCCAGGTCGGCGTCGAACCAGAGCGCGATCCCCTCGAGCGGTGCGGCGCGGTCGACCGCCCACGACACCGTCGCGTCAACGTCCGGCGACGTAATGGTGGCATAGTCGAGGATTGCGACCTGCGCTGGAGCAGCGCAGATAGCCGCCGAGTCGACACGATCGCCGTGGAGTCGCGACCGCGCCCGAGCGGCAAGCACCTGGCGGGAGACACCGTGTGGCGCCAACCCAAGAGCGAGTTCATCCTGCGCCCATTTTCGGGGTGCCGTGCACGGCGCCGCGTGGACGACGTCACGACGCGGAATCAGGCGTGCATCCGGCGCGAGCATCCGCTCGCGCACATTGATCAGCGTCGGGATCGCGTCACCGAATAGCGGCAGGAGCCCCCGAACATCGCTCAGCAGGACCGTTCCCCGTTCCGGCAGGACGATCTGGTTGGCGTCGCCCCTAACGCAGCGCACGCGGTCGCCGCAGCCGTTCTCGCGAATCAGCTGCTCGGCGAGAACGATGGACGGATCAGATTCGATCGCGTACACCATCCGAGCCCCGGCGCGGGCGGCCGCGACGGCGAAGTATCCCACGCCAGTGCCGATCTCGACAACCACGTCCCCGGGTCGCACCACGCTCGCGATGGCGCTCAGGTATGCCGTCGTGCGAACCCGGTCGGCGAACATCCAGTCGTAGTCGGACGGAACGAATTCCGATGGCCGGCTCATGCCGCCTCCAGGTCGCGAAGCCACCGATCGAGCGTCAGCGCCCGCCAGCCGGCCAGGACGGCCTCAGAATCGCCGGTGGCAAGCGTCTCGATGAGCCGCGCCGAATCGACAAACTCCTTCGTGTGTTCGGACAGCGGCGGCACCGCGCCCGCGGTGCGCCGCCGCCACTTGGACGTGGCCAGCTCGAAATATCCGGGGACCGTCGTTTTCGGCCGCCGGATGACGTCGGCCGGCAGCTCGCTGGCAAACGCGCGGCGCATCAGGTGCTTGCGCTGGCACCACGGTACCGGCGGAATGGCAAACACGAACTCAAGCAGTCGCGAGTCGAGAAACGGCCAGCGTATCTCGACGGGAGCGCCAGTAAACGCGCGGTCCCATCCCTGGTGCATCATCTGCCAGAGCGAGGAGGTGAGGCGTTGGTACGCCTCCGGTCGCGCCCGGTGCGTCACGGGCGGCTCGCCGATCTGGCATCCAGGGTGTCTCATCCATGTCGGCCGCGGCGCGCGACGCGGACGCCAGAAGCGCAGCCGACGGGCCAGCCAGAACCCCAGGTACGGGTGGTGCCCACGCCGGATCGTGTCCGTGATCATCCACCACAGGACGGTGACGGGCGGGTACCGCCGCAGCATCGTGGCCATGCCCGGCGGGCTGAAGAGCGCGTCACCGTCCTCTCCAACCAGGACGACCGGCGCGCGTTTCCCGAGCAACGAGACGAACTCCGAGTTGGCCGCGTCTTCAAAGTCAAAACAGGGTTCTGGCGTGCGTCCACCCTCGCCCGGCAGAGGCACAACATCGAATTCACGCACTTCGTGCGCAATGCCGAGTCGTTGTGCCACGGCGGTCGCGAGGCGTGCTTCTTCCGGCGACTCCACTTCAGGCATTCGGGTCGTCTGGGCGTACACGAGGTGCTCAGGCGCCACCCGCCGCGCCGTCGCGGCCATGCTTGGCGAATCGAGTCCGCCGCTGAGCAGGATCGCCGTTGGGCCGGTCATGCGATCGCGCACGGCCTCGTCGAGCAAGGCGCGGTAGTGCTCGACGTAATCTGCCTCGCGTCGGTACTCGAGTGGCGAGGGGTCCGGCATCGTCCAATGGACATCCACCGATGCGGCATGCTGCCCGGGAAGCCGTCGCAGCATGGTCCCGGGCGGGAGGCGCGCAATCGCGGAAAACGTCGTCGTCGCCAGGTCGCGATTCCAGGTGATCTCAAGGAACGAGACCACGGCGCCCACGTTGAGGCCACCGGTCACGGCGGGGTGTGCGCGCACGGCGTCCAGTGTGTTGCTGACGCAGATTCCGCCCGGAATGGACGCGTAATAGAGCGGACGCACGCCGAGCCCGTCACGCGCGGCAACGAACGTACCGGTAGCGCCATCCCATAGTGCGAATGAGAAATCGCCGCGCAGCCGTTCCACCGCGGCGACACCCCACGCGGCGTAGGCGGCATGAACCAGCGCAAGATCGCCCGACTCCCCCGGCGCCGCCCGCTTCGCCAGAAGGGCTCCCGGTGTCTCGCGTATCGCTCGTCGCAGGTCGGCGCGGGCGTCGAGGCGCACGTCGCCCGTGACGATGACCTCCCCGAGCACGTGGATTGCCGGCGCGCGCCAGCCGGTGGACGCGCCGGCGCACGCGTAGCCGCTGGCCCGCTCGCTCACGGCCGAGGATGCGCCCGGAAGCCGGAGCGCTGCCACGCACGAAGTGGGAAGCGAAATCGTCGTATCGCCGCGGAACGATGCCACGGCGGCGAACACACTCATGTCGCTGCGCCAATGCGGGTCAGCACCACGAACTGCGACAGGTCAAAATCGCCGGAATCTCCGGTGACATACGGTCGTCCCCGAGGACACCCATGCGTGCGCGTCGAGTCCGTTCGGCACCGCTTGGTCCTTGCGCACACCGAGGGTCAGTTCAGCCGGGTGGCCGCCCGCTCGGAGAAGCCGATATGCGACCACGGCCTGCGGGAGGCACCGGCTCCCGGGAACGGTGCGCGCGGCGCGACTGATCGCCCGTCGTACGGCAGCCGGAAAGCCGTCGCCTCGGCGCCGGCCGGCTGGTGCCGCCTCCAGCGCGCGTCGCAGCGACGGGAATCCCGAGATCGCGATTCGAATGCGCGCCGCCACGAGCAGCCCGATGGCCCGCACCGAAAGCGCCAGTTCGTCGCGGTCCAGCGCGAGCGCGCTACGCAGCCGGGGAAGCATCGACCACCTCAATAAGCCCGCGTGCGGCGAGATCGCCGGCCAGCTTGATGAGGTCAGCCAGCGCACGCTCGCGCGTCACGTCAAACTCCGCTTCGAGCACCGCGGCGACCTCGCCGAGTGATCGTGGCTCCGCGATGAGCGTCCAGATGCGCGCGCCGACGGAATCGAGACCGTAGTACACCGCATCCTTCATGCCGAGAATGACGACGTCGGACGCCACCGGCGCCGAGACCTGATCTGCAGACACGACGATTCGGGTATGCTCGCTGAACTGGGGTGGCATCAAGGTGGGAGTCTACGGGGTTTGCGGCTTGAGCGGCAACAGGCGGGTGGTGGTACCGCAGATTGACCCCTCAGTTCCGAGGCGCTAGGTTTATGGCTCACTACGACATGGCCCGTTCCGGCGCCCGCCGGAAATCGGAGCCTGCCTCCCCTGGCGTCGGCAACCCGCCGGGGGCAAACAGACCAAAGGAGGATTGCCGAATTGTCTCGTGAATACGAGGCGGTGTACATCTTCGACGCTGGACTCGAAGACGCCGCCATCAACGAAAAACTCGCCAGGCACCATGCACTGCTGAGCAGCGGGCAGGAAATCACGCTCGACCATTGGGGTCGCCGTCAGCTCGCGTACAAGATTGGCGCCAAGGAGACGGGCTACTACGTGATCGCGCGCTTTCACGCCGAGCCGCCGACACTGCCCGAGTTCGAGCGCTCGCTCAAGCTCGACGAAAGCGTGGTGCGCTATCTGATTTCCGCACATCACAACGAGCTCGGCGCACCGCCGATGACCGAAGAACAACTCGCCGCCCGCGCCAAGACGGACGACGATGACGACGACGAGGATTAACCCATGCGCCGACAGAAGAAGACCTGCCCGATCACCGAAGCCGGCATTCGCTACGTGGATTACAAGGACGAACGATTCCTGGCCCGGTTCATCACCGACAACGGCAAAATCCTGCCAAGCCGGCTCTCGGGCGTTGACGCCCGGCACCAGCGTCAGCTGGCGTCAGCGATCAAGAAGGCGCGCTACCTGGCGCTGCTGCCGTACACCCGCGGCCACCAGCCGTAGGCCCGGTGTCGGCCACAACCGCTGAGCCGATCGAGATCACGGTCCTGCGCGAGCAGGGCTGGGGTCGCGTCGTGTTCGCGGCGATCTGCTTTCTCCTTGTCCCGCTCACCCCGCTCTTCCGCGTGCTGCTCCCGACGGAGCAGACAGCACTCCTCATGGCACCGGCTCTTGCAGGCCTCGCCGTAGCCGGATGGATTTCGGGTGGCCGCGCGGCTCTGGCCATCGTGTGGGTCGCTGTGGCCACGTGGTCGGTGGTGCAGCTGTCGGGCGGTGGCCTGTTCTCGCTGATGCAGGGCGGATGGGCGGTGCTCGTCACGGCGTCGTTTGGCGCGGTGGTCGTGGTTCGTCGCAATGCAGCGGCCCACTTTCTGCCGCGCGCGCTGGCGGCGATCGCGCTTTCAATGGGGCTGGCGATAACGCTGACGGTTGTCGTACCAGGTGGTCCGACACGAGTCGCCGACGGGGTCGCCGCGGAAGCGGGTCGGCGCGCGGAGGAATCACGCGCGAGCTGGCGCTTGGTCACGGGATCTCCGGAGTGGAAGGAGTTCGTGGCAGAGAACGCAGCCGCCGGCGAAATGGCCGAAATGGTCGATGCTCAACTCGGCGCACTCCCAGTAACGAGCCGGGTGCTCTTTCCCTCGCTCGCTGCTCTCGAGGCGCTGGCGGCGCTGGCGCTTGCGTGGGCGCTGTATCACCGGCTTGGACGGGCACGGCTCGGACTGCCGCTCACGGCCATTCGTGATTTCCGGTTCAACGATCACATGGTTTGGGGCGTGATTGCCGGACTGGCGATGGTGTTGATTCCCGGCCTCACGCTGGTGCGCACTATCGGCGCGAACTTGCTGATGTTCTTCGGCGCGCTGTACACCATTCGCGGCGTCGGAGTGTTTTTGTGGATGGCTTCGCCTGGTCGGTTGTCCACGGCGCTGCTGGTAGTCGTGTCACTGCTGTTTTGGAACGTGCTGGGCGTGTTGGCGCTGGGGCTGGGTATCGGTGATACCTGGCTTGACTGGCGTTCCCGCGCACGGCCAAAGAAATCCTGACTCAGAGGTCTTACCAAATGGAAGTAATTCTTCGCGAAGCGGTCGAGAAGCTCGGACACCCGGGCGACGTGGTGAAGGTCTCGCCCGGATTTGCCCGTAACTATCTCCTCCCTCGCGGCATCGCGTATGAGGCGACGCCCGGAAACCTGAAGCGCATTGCTCAGGAAAAGGGCCGGCTCGAGGCGGCGGAAAGCACCCGCCGCGCGGCCGCTCAGGTCATTGCCGATTCGCTCGAACCGATCTCGCTCACCTTTTCGGCCCGGGTCGGCGACGAAGGCAAGCTGTTCGGCTCGGTCACGTCTGCTGATATCGCCGAGCAGCTCGCGGCGCAGGGCGTGCACATCGAGAAGCGCATGATCGACCTGCACGATCCGATCCGCGCACTCGGCGTATACAAGGTCCCGGTCAAACTTCACGCCGACGTCAAGGCGGAGATCAAGGTTTGGGTAATCAAGGCGTGACCGATCGGTCACCGCACTGGGCCGGACCACGGACCAATCGCACGATGGCGCAAACGCCATCGTGCGATTTCCGTCTTATGGGCGGAACTTGGCGCACGCGGTGGACTACTATGCATAGGCCGCGAAACACGGCGCGGACCGCCGGATGAGCGCGCCGGCGCGACGTGCCGTTGCTCCGATCGCGGCCCACGCGCAACAGGCGGCCGCGGTGTGCGTGGACAACAAGGCTGCGGACGTCATGCTGCTCGATCTGCGCGGCGTCACGGACATGACGGATTATTTCATCATCGCGTCCGGTACATCGGACACGCATGTGCGAAGCGTGGCGGAGCATGTGATTTCGGAGTTAAGCGCGGCCGGCGTCCGCGTGCGCCATTCAGAGGGTTTGACGAACGGCCGTTGGGTCGTGCTGGACTTCGTAGATTTTGTGGTGCATGTGTTTCATCCATCGTTGAGGTCGTATTATCAGCTTGAGCGCCTGTGGGGCGACGCCCCTGTGCTCGCGCTGAACCGCTAGGGGGGTTCTGTCGATGCGCCATCGCCTGCTCAGGCCCATGTTGATCGCGTTCGCCGCTGCGTTGCTTGTGGCGCCGACGCCGAAGACTGCACACGCGCAGTCGTACTTCGGCCAGAATCAGGTGCAGTTCAAGCGCTTCATCTGGCGTGTCATCCGGACCGACCACTTCGAGGTTCACTACTACCCCGAGATCGAAGCGGCCGCTCAGATGACGGCGCGCATGGCCGAGCGGTCGTATGCGCGGCTCTCGCGGCTTCTGAACTACGAGTTCAAGGAGCGCAAACCGATCGTCCTCTTTGCATCGCGCGGCGATTTCGCGCAGAACAACGTCACCGGCGACCTCGGCGAAGGAACGGGCGGTGTCACCGATGCGATCCGGCAGCGCAACATGTTCTTCTTTGGCCAGGATATGGCCGAGACCGAACACGTGCTGACGCATGAGATGGTGCACCAGTTCCAGTACGACGCCCAGTTCGGCGGGCGCACGGGCGCTGCAGTGGTGGCGTCCGAGTTCAACGGCCCGTCGCTCCCCCTCTGGTTCGCCGAGGGAATGGCCGAATACCTGTCGGTCGGCCCCGACCACCCTGCCACGGACGCCGTGATGCGCGACGCCGCGCTCAACGGCAACCTCCCCACGGTGCAGCAGATGTCGCAGGATCCGCAGCGGTGGTTTCCCTACCGCTATGGTGAGGCGTTTTGGCGCTTCATCGGGAAGCGCTGGGGCGACGAGATTATCGGAGAGATTCTGGCCGGTGCGACGACGTCGGGCGTCGAGCAGGCTTTCAAGCGCTTCACCGGGTACGACCTCGACGATCTCGGTGAGGATTGGAAGGAAACGATGCAGACGGATTTCCTTCCGGGCGTCGCCGAACTGGAACGCCCCCGCAGGTTCGCGCAGCCGCTGCTCAACTCGCGGCGCACGTCGGCAATCATTCCCGTCTATGTGGCACCGGCGCTCTCGAATGACGGGCGCCAGATCGCCTACATCTCGACCGGGAGCCTGTTCCGTGCGCAGGTGTTCCTCGACCTGTACCTCGCCGACGCCACGACGGGCAAACGGCTCAAGCAGCTCACCAACAGCACACTGAATCCGGAAACCGAGGAGCTGCGCTACGCCTATTCGCAGAGCGCCTTCTCGCCGGATGGCCGACTGCTGGCGTACACCGCGCAACGTCAGGGCCGCGACGCGCTGTTCGTACTGGATGTGCGTTCGCGCCGGGTGGTCCAGCGGCTCGACACCGGCCTCGACCAGATGATCGCGCCGTCATGGTCGCCGGACGGCAGGCGCATCGTGTTTGCCGGGAGCTACGGCGGTTTCAGCAACATGTACATGATAGACGCCGACGGTTCGGACCTGCGCCAGCTCACCAACGATTCGTACGGCGTCCTCATGCCATCGTGGTCGCCCGACGGCCGCCGCGTCGCGTTTGTCAGCGACCGTGGGCCCGCTACCGACCTCTCGCTTCTCAAGTTCTCCAAGTGGCAGATCAACATCCTCGACCTTGAGTCGAACGCGATCGAGACAATTCCGGGCCAGGCCGGCAAGAACCTGAATCCGCAGTGGGCCCCGGATGGCAACTCGGTCGCCTTCATCAGCGACCGCACGGGCATCGCTCAGATATTCCTGTACGACTTTGAAACGAAAGAGCACTACCAGCTCACGAAAGTCATCGGCGGGGTGGCGTCACTCACGGAGAACAGTCCCGCGATGACGTGGGCGCGTCAGGCCGACAAGCTCGCCTTCGTCTATATGGACAACGGCGACTACACCATTTGGTCGGTAAGCAATCCGCGTCAGCTCAAGAAGGACCCATTCGTCGAGAAGGTTGCTGTCGTTGCATCCGCGTCGGGCAGCGGGGGACGAGGCGCGTCGGTTGGAGTCGGTGCGACAACGGACACCGCAGCCGCACGCGCCGCCGCCGAACGCGGAGCAGCCGCACTGGATCTGCAGGAGATTGCCCGCCGTCGTCTTGAGGCCGCGCAGGACTCGGTAGGCCGACGCCGCATCTCGGTGTATCGCAGCGCCACCGGAATTCGGGCCGCCGACGTACTCCCCGCCGCGGGAATGCCCGGCTCTACGCCTGCTGTCTCCGTGGCGGCACTGCTCGACAGCGTGGCAATGGCTCTCCCACCGGAAACGGCTATCGCGAGCGAGCCGTACGAAGCGAAACTGCGGCCCGAGTACATCTCGCGACCGTCCGTCGGCTACGCGCAGGACAACTACGGAAGCGGCGTGTACGGCGGAACGACGCTGATTTTCGGCGATCTGCTCGGCAACCGTCAACTCGCCGTTTCGGGCGCGCTGAACGGGAGGCTCGAGGAAGCGCAGGCGTTTGTGGCCTACCAGAACTCCGCGCGCCGAATGAACTGGGCGGTCGGCGCGATGCAGCAACCGTATTTCTTCCTTGGCGCCGCCTCACAGACTCCGTTCGGGTCGGATGGCCTGGGCCGGAATAATCAGGTGATCGAGCGCTACGTGATTCGTCAGGCCTTCGGGCAGACGTCGTACCCGCTCAATCGCTTTGAGCGTTTCGAGTTCGGCACTCAGCTCAGTACGATCGACCGGGCGAGCATGTACATCTCGCAACGGTTCGACCAGTTCGGTTTTGGCGAGCCCGCGCGCGTCGATAGCGTACGCGGTGGTGGTTCGCTCAACTACATATCGCCGTTCGCCGCCTACGTGGCCGACAACGCGCTGAACGGGCTCACCGGGCCGATATATGGGCATCGATACCGGGCGGAGATCAGGCCGAACATCGCGGGCGACAGCAGTTGGGTGAACTATTCCGCCGATTTCCGCAGATACGATGCCATCATCTTCAGTTTTCTCACGCTTGCCACCCGCGTGAACGCCGACGTGTCTGTCGGCAAGGGTGAGCTCCGGTATCCCAAGTACATCGGCAATCCGTATTACATCCGAGGCTACAATCGGGAGAACTACCTCACGGGAGACTGCGGAACGAACGGCGCCAACGGATCGAGCGCGGACGCGGACGTGTGCTCTGCCGTGCAACTCCTCGGCAGCCGATTCGTCATCGCGAATGCGGAACTCCGCTTTCCACTGATTCGACGTTTTGATCTCGGCCTGCTACCGATCAGCTTGCCACCGGTTGACGGACTCGTCTTTTACGACGCGGGCATGGCATGGTCGGGCGGGCAGTCTATCAGCGTAACGCGGCCCGATGATTACGACTTCACGAGGCAGCGGTACATGCTGCGAAGCTTCGGTTACGGCCTGCGCGTCAACCTGTTCGGCATCGCCATTCTCAGGTGGGATTACTCGATTCCGCGCGACGGATTCCAGAACAAGGGATACTGGCTCTTCTCGATCGGGCCGAGTTATTGAAGACGCTTGACTGACGGCTACACTGAGCGGGTGGGGCACTTCGCCCCACCCGCTGCTTTTTGTACGCCTGTTGCCTGCCTACCTTTCGTGTGTGCGAACTCCGATCAAGTGTCTCCTGCTGTGCGCAGCCTGTTCCGGGGGATCGTCAAGCTCCCTCACGCCTCACGCCAACGCTGAGGCGTGGACCGGACCGGACGCCGTACTGGTGCGGCTTCCGACCGGTGGCGGCGCAGCCCGCGCGTACCGCTGGGGACGCGACTCGGTACTCTGGACGTCTGCACAACCTGTTCCCGAGCTCGCCGACTTGATTGCGTTCGACGCGGACCAGGGAACGCTGACGTACGCTGATACTCGCCGAGTGCCCGGCCGCGTCGAGTTGCGACTCGGTTCGATCGCGGCGGCGGCGACCACGCCACTTACTGCCGTAGCGAGCGCCGATGGGTGGGCGATATTCGGAATAAATGCGGCCCGCGAAGTCCACCGGATCACGCCGAGTGGCTCGTGGAGCTATCGCTCGGCGTTCACGCCCCGCGAGCTGCTTCCGCAACCCGACGGCTCGCTCGTGCTGCTGAACGACCTCGGCGACCGCTCCGTCCTCCGCCGACTGCATCCACCTGAAGCGCGCGTCACGGACACCGCGTCTGTTCCGAAGGCCGCCTTCGCGATTCCCACGGCGCTCGGCGACCGTATCTACTTCGCGACGGATTCCGGCCTGGCCGGCGTCCGGGTTCGCGACCTCGCGCGCACGCGAACGATCGCATTGCCCGGGCCCGCGATCAGCGCGGTGCCGACACCCAGTGGCGACCGGGTTTTTGTCGCCCTCGCTGGCGACTTGAAAATCGTCGTCATCAGCCGCTACGACGAGCGTATCAGCGGCTCGATTCTCCTTGGAGCGCAGCCGTCGGTGTTGCGAATGGATCCCGACGGCCGGTATCTGCTGGCGCGGTACGACGGGGTCGATTCAGCAGCGGTAATTTCGGTGGCCGAATCGCGCGTCGTTGCCGTGATTGGCACGCTTTGGCGGAAGGATCTGCCGCTCGTCGCCCCGGACGGTGCGATTCTCGCGCTCGATTCGACGGACGCGATTGATCTCGACCCGATTGCCGGCACCGTTCGTAGGCGATTCCGCGGAGGCGCAGACGACCTGTGGGCGCTCATTCGATGGAACGGCTTCCGGCCACGCGCCGTAGGACTCGACCAGCCGGTGAGCTTTGACGCCGATTCTACCGACTCACCCGGCGTGCTGCTGGCTGACTCGACGGCTGACCCGTCATCGGTATTCGCGCCCGGATCTTCTTCGCCGCTTGGTGCCGTGTCTGGTGGTGACCCCGTAACCAGCACGGCGCCACAGCGCGAGTCCGCCGGATGGACGTTGTCGTTTGCCGCTCTCCTCGATGAACGCCGGGCGCGGACGCTCGCGGGCACCATTCGCGTCGAGGGCCGGCCGGTGAGTGTCGTCGCGGGCGAACGCGACGGCGCAACGATCTGGCGAATCGTGTACGGCCCGTTTGCTACGCGCGATGCCGCCGAGCGAGCCGGTCGTCGGACGGGACTCCCCTTTTGGGTGTACTAGGCAACGCCGTGAAGCACGCGCCGCCCGGTGCGGCGCACTTCGATCGGCCGGCCGACGTCGCAGCTGAGTTTGCGGCCCTTCCGGCCGTCATAGTATCGGGACCCGACACCAACCACGCCGCCACCCTCGCCGTCGCCGTAGCGCGCGCGGCCGCAGCAAATCGCCGCGTCGCGCTGGGCGATCTGGTCGGTGAACTCGGTGCCGTCTACGCCTTGGCCGGCGGCGAGGATGCGTATGGTCTGGCCGAGTGCTTTCGCGACGGCCTGACCATGAACGACATCGCGAGGCCAGTGCCCGACCAACCGGCTCTCTTTGTGTTGCCGTCTGGTGCGGGAGTCCGATCGGAACCGTCGCTGGCATCTGCCGAGCGGTGGACGCGCCTAATTCGAGGCTTTGGCGAAGCGGGCGGCCTGCTCGTCTTGGTTATCCCGCAGACTTCCCCACTCATCCGGGTACTCGGCGATGCCGGCGCTGTTCTGCTCTGGGCAGGACCGGCCGCCGAAGCGCCGCGCGACGTTGCGCTTGGGGCCACGATCGGCGCCACGATCGGCGCCACGATTCGCCCCCCGATTCGCCCGCGAGTGCCCGGCGCGGTCGCGCCATGGCAAGCGCTCGCCACCTTGATCGTGGCGGCCGCGGCAGGGGGCTGGGTCGGCGTGGAAGCTGTCCGACTGGCGAACGCGTCGGACGGAAATGTCGTGATCGCTCCGACACGGCGGCTCGCATCGGGCGTTGACAGCTCAGCTGCGTACACGGCCCCCGATACTGTAACGATCACCGAACGCGCAAGTGAGGCGGATCGTGAAATGATTTCACCATTCGCGATCGAAGTCGTAGCGGCAAACACCGCCTCCAATGCAAATTCATTGCTGCGCGACGCCATCCGAGCGACGTCGCTGCCCGCACCGACTATTTCGGTCGTTGCGGTACCGAGCGGCCCGGCGCAATCGACGCGCTGGCACAAAGTGATGTTTGGAGCGTGGCGCGATGTGAAGGGAGCAGACTCGGCGCTGGCGCTATTGAGGCGGCGCGGTGTGATTACCGATGATGGCGGTGCAATCGTGAGCGCGCCGTATGCAGTATTGTTGGCCGACAGCGCGTCGATAGAGCGGGCGCGGGCAGTGATGGACGTATGGCAGGCCAAGGGTGTGGCGCCATACGCGCTGGCTCAGGACAACGGCACGGTGCGTGTGTACGCAGGTGCGTTCGAAACGGTGGCTCAGGCGTTAACAATGGCAGTGATGGTTCGTGCGGCAGGCGGCGCGTCCATCGTCGCATTCAGAACAGGGAGACCATACTAGGTGCGGCTGACCAAGCTCGAATTGCACGGCTTCAAGTCGTTCGCGGATCCCACCGAACTCCATTTCGACCACGGTGTGACGGCAATCGTCGGCCCCAACGGGTGTGGAAAGTCGAATGTCTCGGACGCAGTGCGATGGGTGCTCGGTGAGCAACGCGCGCGGCTTCTTCGCGGCGCCAAGATGGAAGAAGTCATTTTCCAGGGATCTTCGGCGCGCCGCGCGGTAAACATCGCGGAGGTGTCGCTGCATTTCGAAAACGACGACGGCCAGCTGCCCGTGCCGTTCCGTGAAGTCGTGATCACACGCCGCCTCTCCCGCTCGGGAGAGAGCGAGTACCTGCTGAACGGCTCGGCCTGCCGGCTTCGCGATATTCACGATCTTGTGCGCGGCACGGGACTCGGCGCTGACAGTGGCGTGGTAATCGAAAGCCGAATGATCGACGCCCTGCTCTCCGACCGTCCGGACGACCGTCGCGAGTTGTTTGAGGAAGCCGCTGGCGTCGGGCTCTACCGCGACCGACGCCGGAGCACTGAGCGCAGCCTTGAGCAGACCGGCACCGACTTGGCGCGACTCGATGACCTGATTTCCGAGGTGACTACGCAAGTGCGGTCACTCGCGCGCCAGCGAAAGCGGGCCGAGCGACACACGGAGATTACCGATCGACGGTTCGCCGTGGAATTGACGCTCGCATCCCGCGAAATGGCGGCGTGGCGCGATGAACTCGTACAACTCGATGAACGCGTCGCGGCGTTACGTGAGCGCCTGCCGCAGGCGCGTGAGACTGAAAGTGAAACTGAGAGGCGCCGCGAGGCTGCACACGCGGCACGCACGGCGGCAGAGCAGGCCCGCGCTGAGCGCGCACGCACGGCCGCGGAGTTGCGCGAAGCAGCGATGACGCTGCAGGGGCGCATTGCGGTCGCCGAAGAGCGCCACCGGAACGCCGTTGAACGTCTCCGCCGCGCGGAACAGGAGCGCACAGACGGACGCACGGCGGGCGAACGGGTGGTCGCTGAACTCTCGGCCGCCGAGACGGAACAGGCTTCGGTGGACGCAGCACTCGCCGAGGCGGCCACAGGGCTCGAGTTGGCCGTAGTCGAAGAGGAAGCGGCACGTGGTGGCGTGGCCGAGGCGCGCGAAGCGTTGGCGCGCACAGAGGGGCGCGTGCGGGAACAACAGGATACGCTGCGCCGCTTGGAACTCGAGCTTGAAGCGGCGGACCGCGAACTAGCTGAGGTTGCGCAGCGCTCCAGCACGCTGACGGCCGAGCACGAGGCGCTCGCCGCCGTTCAACGCGATGCGGCAGCGGCACTGTCGGCAGTTGACGCCGCTCTGGCAGATGCAGACCGACAGTCGGCCATCGCTGACGGCGCGCTCGCGCAGGCCCAGCGCTCAGAGCACGATGCACATGAAGCCGAAGCGACCGCCCGCTCCGATGCACGACGCCTCGAGGAGGAGCACACGGCCCTCGCAGGGCGCGTAGACGGCCTCGAGGGGCTCGAGCGTGAGCGGGTTGGCCTGGCACCGGCAGCGGCGCGGCTCCTTCGCGATCGAGACCAGTTCGGCCCGGGTGGAATTGTGGGGCCGCTTACCGACTTCATTGGCGCAGACCCGGGGACGGCCGCTCAGGTCGAACGGTTCCTCGGAGCGACTGCTCACGCTGTGGTCGTGCGCGACGGCGAGACGGCCGAACGCGTACGACGCTGGCACGCCAACACGAATCCAGGGGCGCTGTTGCTGCTCCCCCTCGACGCGCCAGCCGCGCGTGGGACGGATGCCGCCGAGGCATTGGCCGCGATCGTACAGAGCGAAGGCGCAGGCGCCGCGTGGGTTCGCGCATTGCTCGGCAAGGTGCGCCCGCTGGACGATGGCGCCGCTTTCGTCGACGCGCGTGGCGCCGTGTGGCTTCCCGGCACCGGCGCGTCGGCAGGTCCGTTGCGCCGACGAGCGGAGCTTTTTGCGCTTCGGGCTGAACTGAGCGCCGGCGGTGTGCGCCGTGCCGAAGCCGCTCGTGCGATTGTGGCGGCGCAGGACGCGCTCGCCGTGACCGCTCACGCCGTCGTCGCGGCGCGCGAAGAGACAGTGCGAGCCCACGGGGCCCGAGAACTCGCGGCGCGCCGCCGGGGCGAATCCGAGCGCGCGCATCAGCAAGCCACCCGGACCCTCGCCGACGCGGTGGCCCTGGCAGCTCAACTGAGCGGGCGAAAGGATGCTTTGACGTCGCAGGTGGGCGAGGGTGCGGATACGATCGAGTTGGCCCGTACGGCGATCGCCGACGCTTCGCAAGAGGCCGAAGAATCGCGCGCGGCGCTTGTTGCCGCCGAGCACCGGCAGGAAGCGGCGCGCGACGCGCGGTCCGCAGCTCAGGTTGCCCACGCGCAGGTCGAAGCTCGCCGCGTGGTAGCAAGCGAGCGTCGCGAACGGCTCGCGCGCGAGCGTGAGTCAGCGAACTCACGGCTCGAATCGCTGCAGCTCGAGCTCGAAACACTTACGATGGACGATGCAACGCTAGCCAGCGAGATGACGGCGTGGCAGAGCGAACTCAGCGCCCGAAGCACAGCGCTGGTTGACGTCGACGCTGCGGTGTCGGCGACCGAAGCAGCCGTCTTCGCCGCGGATACGGCACTCGCCGAAGCCGAATGTGCGCTCGATACCGCACGCCGGGCAGCGTCGCAGGTCGCAGACGATCTGCACCACGCTGAGCTCCGGCACACAGATCTCTCCGGCCGACGGACGGCGATTCGTGGGAGGCTCGAAACGGAGTGGCGCCGCCCGCTCGACGACCTGTTCGCGACGTACACGCCTGTCGAGGCCGACGACGACGCGCTACGTGCTGAGGCCGACGCGCTCCGCGCGCAGGTCGAGGCGATGGGACCGGTAAACCCGCTGGCGATTGAAGAGCACGCCGAAGAGCAAAAGCGCCTCGAGCTCATCGAGACGCAGCGCAACGACATCATGCAGGCGCGAGAATCGCTCCGTCAGGCGATCAGGGAAATCGACACTACTGCGCGCGAGATGTTTCTCAAGACGTTCGAGGAGGTTCGCGCACACTTCCGGCACATTTTTCAAACGCTGTTCGGCGGCGGCGAATGCGACCTCCGCCTCGAGAATGCGGAAACACCGCTCGACTGCGATATCGAGATTCACGCTTCGCCGCGCGGCAAGAAAACCCAACGCATTCACCTGCTCTCGAGTGGCGAACGTGCGCTCGTTGCTCTGTCGCTGCTGTTCGGGATCTTTCTCACGAAGCCGAGTCCGTTCTGCCTCCTCGACGAAGTGGACGCACCGCTCGATGACCAGAACATCGGACGCTTCGTGCGCATGCTGAACGAGTTCAAAAAGAACACTCAATTCATCGTGATTACGCACAACCCGCGCACGACGACCGAGGCCTCGGACGCCGTCTACGGAGTCACGATGCAGGAACCCGGCGTGTCGTCGTTGGTGAGTGTGCGGATGCGTGGAGCCGCCGTCGACACGACGGAGCCGGGCGCCGCCGCCTGATGCGCCGCGGCGCGCCCATGGGAGGCGCAGCGAAACCGGCCTCACAAGAGGCAGCGCTTCGCCGACTTATCGCAGTGCCGCGAGCAACCTTGGCGCTCGCCCGCATTGCCGGCACACTGGCGCTGGCGCTCACACTGGCGCTCACACTGGCGCTCACACTGGCGCTCACACTGGCGCTCACACTGGCGCTCACACTGGCTCTCGCACTGGCTCTCGCACTGGCTCTCGCACTGGCTCTCGCGTCCGCACCGGCGGTGGCACAGACCCGAGTCGTCTCAGTGACCGGTCCGAGCGGAAACCCGTTGCGCGACGGGACGCCGCGGTTCACGCTCTCCGCCAGCGGATTTCCTCCCGAGGAGCTTCCGGTTGAGCTACGGCTAGAAGTCGCGCTCTCGGGGAACTTCACGTCACCGCTCTGGGCCGACACCACCGTTACCGGAACGTCAGCAACGATTGTCATTCCGCGCCTTCTTCCTCCGCAGGCGTCGGTATGGTGGCGTGTCGTTGCCCGTAACGCGCTTGGCACACTCTTCGTGTCGAACGCAGAGGGACCCCGACGCACGCTCCCGTGGGTCTCGCTGATCTTTCCGAACAACCTCAACGGCACGACGGTCACCACGACGCGACCGTCGTTCATCTGGAGCGCGGTGGCAGTTCACCCGCCGGTCGAACCGTGGCGGTACACAATTGTCATTTCCCGCTCGTCCGATGGCCTTCCTGTCGTCACCGGAACGCTCACCGACACGGTCTACACGCCGTTCTCGGACCTCGAATCGAATACTTCGTACCGGTGGGCGATATCGGCCGTTGCGGGCACAGGCGACAGTATCAGGGTCGTGAACTCATCCAGTTTCGTCATTGCGAGCGCAAACGCACCTATAGCCACCGTGATGTTCCAGAGCTTTCCAACCCCGTTCCCCACCGACCGGCTCGATGCGACGTGCATCTGGTTCGATCTCAGGCGCCAATCGGTCGTATCGCTCGAAGTGCTCGACCTCAGGGGAAACCACGTCAAGCGGATTCTCCCCGGCCGAGGACTTGGCGGGACACTGCCACCAGGACGGTATGGCCGCGTTGCGCTCGGAAGTGACACTGGCTGTGATGACCGGCTCACATGGGACGGCACGGACGATTCCGGACGTTTCGTATAGCCTGGCGTCTACCTCATTCAGTTCTCGGGCGACGGATTGAAATCCATCCGAAAGGTGCTGTTCCGCGGCCGACAGTGAACGCACGACGGGCGCGGCGAACCCTTTCGCCGCGCCCGTCAACACGCACCGATCCAGCGGCTCCAGCTACATCGCAGGCCCAAGCAGTTTTGTGAGCATAGCTTGAATCTCGTCGAGCTGCTTGCGTAGCGTGCCGTACCGGTCGACTGCGTCTTTCGGCACCCGCTGATCGGCCCTGCTCGTCATCGAGTAGAGGTAGGTGATGTGCGTCTGCAACTCCGGTTTGCTGTACCGCTCCGACGGCGTAATCAGTTGCGCCGCAAGAGTGTTCAGCTGACGCAGGGTATCGGCAGGCGCCCCGCTCGCGCCGCGAAGCCTGGTTTGAGCAGCCCGCAAACGCGCGACCGTGCGGTTCGCGTCGCTCACCATGTCGCGCACCCGCATGTTGTGGGCGAACAGCGTGCGAAGCTCGGCCGTCGTGATCCCGTCCTTTACGACGCGTGGGTCGGACACCACTCGCAGCGGATGCGTCTGAACTGCTGAACCGACCGTCATCCGCACCTGGTATTGCCCTGGCGGCGCGAGCGGCCCGTTCCCACCCTGCGGCGTTGCGGCGCTTTGCCACGCTCCCGGATATCGCAGATCCCACATGAAACGGTTGAGCCCGGCCGATCTCGGCGCCAGCTCGCCGCCGCCCCCGCCCCTTCCGCCCCTTCCGCCCCTTCCGCCGCGGCCTGCCGCCGCGCCCGCGCCTGGGCCAGGAGCAGCACCCGAGATCGACCGGACCACTCGGCCGTCAGAGTCGAGTATGTCGAGGCGCATTTCACCCGCCGGTGGACTCGCGAGGTAGTAGTCGATCATCGCGCCGGTCTCGAGGTACTGCACGCCGGAGCCGCCTCTGCCTCCGCCGCCGCCCGGACCACGCACCGCATCGCGCGGCTTGAACAGGGTCACCTGCGACGCCGCGACGGTTTCGGAGAGCTGGTGAAGCGGTGTCAGATTGTCGAGCACCCAGAATGACCGACCCATCGTCGAGAGTACGAGATCGTTGTTGACGATCTTCATGTCCGTGACCGCCGTATTCGGCAGGTTCTGCTGGAAGCTCTGCCAGTGCGCTCCATCGTCGAACGAGATGTAGATGCCGAACTCGGTCCCGGCGTACAGCAGCTTCGGCCGCTTCGGATCCTCGCGAACCACACGCGTCGGCTCGTCATCGGCAATGCCGTTCGTTCCGTCGGTGAGCCGCGTCCACGTCTTTCCAAAGTCGTCCGTGCGATAGATGTACGGCGTAAAGTCACCAAGCAGGTATCGGTAGACGGCGTAGTACGCCGTGCCTGCGCGATGCGGGCTCGGCTCGATGTTCTGCACGCGCCCACCCGGTGGCAGGTCCTTCGGAGTCACGTCCGTCCACGTCTTTCCGTCGTCAACCGACACGTGGAACGGTCCGTCGTTAGCGCCGGTCCAGATCACGCCCTTCTGCACCGGCGACTCGCGGATGGAGTAGAGCGTGCTGTAAACCTCCTCGCCCGTGGCGTCGATCGTGATCGGCCGGCCGCTCGATTCCTGCGGTTCGCCTGGCGGAAACGCCGTGAGATCCGGGCTAAGTTTCTGCCACGTGATTCCCTCGTCGACCGAACGGTGCACGTGCTGCGAGCCGTAGTAGATCACCCGCGAATTGAACGGCGATATCTCCATCGGCGAGACACGCTGGAAGCGGTAAATCAGCGTTGCGCCACCGTTGCCGTAGAGCGATTCGCCGCCAACCCACGACTGCCACTCCTGACCGGACCGCAAGGACTGGCGGCTGAACTGCCCCTTGCACGAGCCGTAGACGGTATCCGGATTCGTAGGATGCGGCATGATTGGACCCGTCTCGCAACCCGGACCGGTACGCCACTCAGTCCCATATCCGGCGCCCGTCGGCCCGGCAGGCACGATGAGCGTCGAGTTGTCCTGCTGCGCGCCGTAGATGCGGTACGGAGTCTGATTGTCCACGTACAGTTGGTACAGCTCTGCGGTGGGCTGATTCGCCTGCGTGCTCCAGGTACGTCCGCCGTCGAGCGACACGTTCGCTCCGCCGTCGTTGGCCTGGACCATGATGTCCGTGTTGTTCGGGTTGATCCAGACGTCGTGGTTGTCGCCATGCGGCACCGGTGAGCTGCTGAACGTCTTACCGCCATCGGTACTCTTGTACCACCCTTCGTTGCCCACCCAGACGATATCGGGATTCACCGGGTCAACGCCCAGCGTGGTGTAGTAGAACGGGCGCGTCCAGAGATTCTGTGCACCATTCACCAACGCCCACGTGGCGCCGGCATCGTCGGAGCGATAGAGGCCGCCGCCAGGCATGGCTTCTATGAGCGCGTAGATCCGGTTCGGAGCGGCCCGTGAAATCGCGACGTTGCTCCGGCCGAAGAGGCCGGGCGGGAGCCCGCCGCCAAGCTTGACCCACGTGTCGCCGCCGTTGGTGCTCTTGTAGATACCACCTTCCATCGCACCGCTGACGATGGTCCACGGCTTGCGCTGCCCTCGCCACATCGACGCAAAGAGCACGTTTGGGTTGCCGGGCTGCATCTCAAGGTCGGCCGCGCCAGTGCTGTCGCTGACGTACAGAATCTTCGACCAGTTGCGACCTCCATCCGTGCTGCGGAACACGCCACGATCCACGTTCGCCGCGAACGGATTGCCGAGCGCCGCGGCATAGACGCGATCTGCGTTCGTCGGGTGCACACGTACGGTCGCGATCTGGCCAACGTCCTTGAGTCCGCTGAACGTCCATCGCCGCCCGCCGTCCGTGGACTTGTACATCCCCCGGCCGATCGAAACGTTGCTGCGAATCTTCGACGAACCGGTACCGACGTAGATCACGTCAGGATTCGACAGCGCGACTTCTACGGCCCCCATTGAGCCAAGTGGAATCTGGCCGTCTGAGATGTTCGCCCATGAGGCGCCGGCGTCGGTCGTCTTCCAGACGCCGCCGCCCACCGATCCCATGAGGAAGGTCCGCGGCTGAGACGGTATTCCCGTCACTGTCGTGACCCGCCCGCCGCGCATCGGCCCGACCATCCGGTATTGCATTCCGGACCAGAGCTTGGCGTCGTAGGTGGCGCGCTGTTGCAGGCGCGCCGCGATTGGCGTCGCCGCGATTGCGACGAAGCCGAGCGCGCCGACCGCCGCGAGAATACGTGATGTACGTGTCATAGTGGGTTTCTCCTGCCGATAAGTATATTTCGTGTTCAATCGGAGGGACGCGCTGCATGCTGGTCGTGATGTCGAACGGGGCTACAAAACAGGAAGTCGAGCGGGTCTGTGAAACCATACGCGCGATGGGGTACTCGCCGCTGCCGATGCCGGGGGCGCAGCGCACGACGGTTGGGCTGGTCGGCAACGACCGGCGTGTGGATGACTCACTGGTCGCCGAACTCCCCGGCGTCGCGCAGATCATTCATGTCTCGAATCAATACAAGCAGGTCTCCCGCGAATGGAAGGCCGATGCGACTATCGTGACGATCGCTCCTGGAGTGAGCTTCGGAGGCGCGGATGTGCCGCTGATCGCCGGCCCGTGCTCGGTGGAGTCCGAAGAACAGATCCTCGAGTCTGCCCATGCAGTCAAGGCGGCCGGCGCCGTGGCACTGCGCGGCGGGGCGTTCAAGCCACGGAGTTCGCCGTACTCGTTTCAGGGGCTCGGTAAGCAAGGACTGAAACTTCTCGCACTTGCAAAGCGCGAGACCGGGCTCGCGGTCGTCACGGAAGCGATGGACGATGAAGGCGCCAATCTCGTAGCCGAAGTGGCCGATCTCATCCAGATCGGCGCGCGCAACATGCAGAACTACTCGCTTCTGAAGACGGTCGGACGCATTGGAAAGCCGGTACTCCTGAAGCGCGGAATGGCGGCGACCATCGAGGACCTCCTTCTTTCAGCCGAGTACGTGTTGAGCGAGGGGAACCCGCACGTCATTCTGTGCGAGCGCGGCTTGCGCAGCTTTGACTCGACGTCGCGCAACCTTTTCGACCTTACGGCGATCCCTGTTGTGCACGGCCTGTCGCACCTGCCCATCGTGGCCGACCCGAGCCATGGCACCGGGCGGCGTGACAACGTGCTGCCCATGGCGCGGGCCGCGCTGGCGGCGGGAGCCGATGGCCTTATCATCGAAGTTCATCCCCATCCCGAACGCGCGCTCAGCGACGGGGCGCAGTCGCTCACACCGGATCAGTTCACCCACCTAGTCGTGCAGCTCCGGCGCGTGGCCGAAGCCGTCAACCGCCAGATCGCCGAAACACCGGTCGGCGTCGCATGACACCACACGCCGCGCACGGACGAGCTCCCACAGTGGCGCGCGTGGTCGTTGCGGCGGTACTGGTGTGCACGGCGTCGACTCCCGCGTTGGCGCAGACCTCCACGGACTCGCTGCTCGACCGGGCGGCGCGATCGATCGCCGCAGCGAGGCCTATCAGTGCGTCGTTCGAGCAGACGCTCACCAATCCGGACATTCGCGAGACAAAGACGTCGCGCGGGAACTTTGCGCAGCAGGGCCCTGCCCGCTTCGCGTTCAGGTTTACCAGTCCGGACGGCGACGCAATCATCGCGGACGGTACGTCGCTCTGGGTGTATCTGCCGAGCAGCGCGCGCGGACAGGCCCTCAAGCTCCCCATCGCGCAGGGCGCTCAGCTCGACCTGCTCACCCAGCTACTCACCGCGCCACGCGCGAGCTACACGATCACCCCGCTGCCGGCCGCGGAAATCGACGGCCGGCCCACCACCGTCGTGCGCCTCACGCCACGGCTACTCGACACGCCGTTCACGCGGGCCACGCTCTGGATTGACCCAGTCGAGGCACTCGTACGGCAGATTGAAGCGGTAGAGCCGAGCGGCCTGATTCGCCGCATCAGGTTCCGTGATATCCGAACCGATGTCGAGCTGCCAAGGGGCGCGCTCAACTTCGTCGTCCCACCGAACGTAAAGGTGATAGATGCCTCCGGGCTTCTCGGCAGGACGCCACCACTGGAGAGAGTCAGAAAATGAGTCCATCCACGCAACTCCGTTTCCGCAGCGTCGCGACGACGGCTGCATTGGTAGCCGCGATGACTGCTTTGGTCGGCGGCCCCGCGCGCGCGCAGGAGCGCGGCGATGCGGCCACGGCCAGCAAGATCATGCAGGAGGCCACCGACCGTTCGCAGGTCATGGATCTGATGAGTTGGCTAACGGACGTTCATGGCCCGCGGCTGACCGGTTCGCCAATGGCCAAGGCAGCCGGCGACTGGGCCGTCAGCAAGATGAATGGCTGGGGCCTGTCGAACGTTGCGTATGAAACGTGGGGCCCCTTCGGACGAGGCTGGGAAGTCGAACGCTTCTCAGCTCAGGTCGTAGCGCCGACGGTCTTTCCCGTCATTGCCTATGCCAACGCGTGGAGTACCGGGACTGAGGGAGTCGCGACAGGTGAGGTCGTCCGCCTGACACTCGATTCGATGCCGGACCTCGCGGCGAATCGCGGCAAGTTGCGCGGCAAGTGGGTGATGTTGCAGGCCCCGCCCACCGTGACGGCACACTTTGAGCCCCAGGCGACTCGCCGCACGGATGCTGAGCTCGAAGCGATGGCCCGTGCCACGCCACCTGATCCGGCTGGCCGTGGCGGCCGTGGCGGCCGTGGTGGCCGTGGTGCACAAGGCGGGCGCGGAGGGCGCGGAGGCGGCGTCAATTTCGCCGCAGCACGCGCACAGTTCCTTGTCGATGAAGGAGCCCTCGGCCTGCTGAGTGGCGGCCGCGGCGACGGAGGAACGGTTTTTCTCGGGAACGGCGGGTCGCGCGCACCGAACGCCCCGAAGACGGTTCCGTCGATCACCGTATCGGCCGAACATTATGGCCGCATCTGGCGCATGCTCGATCGAAATCAGAGCGTGCAGTTGCAGATTGAGGCGAAAGTCCGGTTTTACGATGGTGACGGCAACTCGTTCAACATCATTGGCGAAATTCCCGGCACCGATCCCCGACTCAGGGACGAAGTCGTCATGATCGGCGCGCATTTCGATTCGTGGCACAGTGGAACTGGTGCGACGGACAATGCAGCCGGCTCGGCGATCATGATGGAAGCGATGCGGGTGATCAAGACCCTTAACCTCAAGCCGCGTCGCACGATTCGCATCGGCCTGTGGACAGGTGAAGAGCAGGGATTGCTCGGTTCCCGTGCGTATGTTCGGCAGCACTTCGGGATGGCAGATTCTACCGGCCTGCACCCGACGCCCGACCATGACAAGTTCGACGTGTACTTCAACGTCGACAACGGGACCGGGAAGATTCGAGGCGTGTATCTCCAGGGCAACAGCGAGATCGCTCCAGTGTTCAATGCGTGGATGGCGCCGTTCAATGCCGGCGGAATGAAGACGCTGACGATCAACAACACAGGCGGCACCGATCACCTGTCGTTCGACGCGGTTGGCCTTCCGGGCTTCCAGTTCATTCAGGACGGGGTCGAGTACAACTCGCGGACGCACCATTCAAATCAGGACGTCTACGAGCGCGTGCAGGAAGACGACATGAAGTGGAACGCAGGCGTTGTTGCCGCATTCGCGTGGCAGGCCGCCCAGCGAGACGGGAAAGTCCCGCGCAAGGCACCGCCTGGACCGCGCGTCGTTCCCTGAGTAAACGCAGTGGGCTGGCCCGGGCGAGGCGTCACTGCGCCCTGCCCGGGCTCCTGTTATCAGGTCCCGTCGTCTGCCGCCTGCATGCGTGAGACGCGCTTAATAAGCGCCTCTGCGGTTTCGACACCTTCGAGCAACGACAGCGCCCGTGCTACAAGGAGATCTGTGCGCACGGCGCGCTGCTGTGCGCCTGGAATCCCGAACGCGATGCGCGCGGCCTCTTGCCCCAGAACACGGTCAACAAGGTCGCGCACGTCATCGAACACCGCCCGCGGCACATCAACGCCGCGTGCCCGCAGTGTGCCGTACAACCCGTCGCGCATGGCCCTGTCGACCTCGAACAAGGGATCAGTGACGCGACCTGCCCGAATCAGCTGTCCGGCGTATTCGGTAAGTGCCTGGCGAAACGGTGTCACCCTCGTACCTATCGCGCGCACCCACGCGCGCTCGGCTATTATTGAAAGAACGCTGTCACCTGAGACAATGTCCGGGCGGATGCCTCCGCCGCCAGTCATCACGCGGCCGCCGGCTGTGTGAAACACCGGGCGCGTGGTATCTGCGCCCGCGTCGGCCGTAACAACGGTATGCGGCCGCTCGATGCTGCGCCCCAGCGGCGTGTACCATCTCGCCGACGTCAGCTTCAGCCCGCCGCCATCGTCCAGCTGAAGCACGGCTTGTGCGCTTCCCTTCCCATATGTCTGGCGGCCCATGAGCAGCGCGCGATCGTGATCCTGCAGCGCACCAACCACAACCTCGGCGGCGCTCGCGGTATTGCCATTGACCAGCATCACCAGCGGACGACCGCCCCACGTCTGCGGCTCCTTGTCCACATACTCGACGTTCGAGGCCGCCAGCCAGCCGCGCGTGGATGCGATGCGTTGCCCCTTGTCGAGGAATAGCTCGGCGACGGCCACTCCCTGCGACAATAGTCCTCCGGGGTTGCCGCGGAGGTCGACCACGAACGCGCGCGCGCCAGCGGTCGTCAGCGAGTCCATGGTTCGCTGCACGTCGGCTGCAGTGGAATCGTTGAACATCGTGATGCCGAAATAGCCGACCCTGGCATTCAGAAGGGTGGCACGCGACACCGCGCTGACATGGATCTCGTCGCGCTCGACGCTCACTGGAATCCGCGCCTGCGCGCTCCCACGCTCGATTATGATCGAAAGCCTTGTCCCGGCCGCGCTACGTAGCGCCGCGCGCGCCTCGTCCGGCGTCATGTCTCTCAGAGACTTGCCGTCGACATCAACAAGGCGGTCTCCGATCGTAATGCCGGCACGCTCGGCTGGCGTTCCGACGCGCACGAACGTGACCACGAGCCAGCCGTCACGTCGGTCGAGCGACATCCCCACGCCAGAATATGTTCCGGCGGTGGCTTCGCGCAGGCGTTCTAGACGCCGCGCGTCAAGGTACTCCGAGCTGGGGTCGCCCAGCTGCGCGACGAGCCCCATCGCCGCCCGGCGAAACAGCTCATCGGTCTCAATCGAATCCACCCACGATCGCTCGACACGGTTCAGTACGGTCTCAAACAACCGACGCCCGTCGGTCGCGCTGAGTGCAGGCGGTTCATCGCCGCGCCGAATGCCGCGCCACATGAGCAACGCGCCAGCCGCGATTCCGGCGCCGAGCGCAATCCCCGCGAGGACGTAGCGCCATCCCTTCACGCGATCAGCTCCAGCCGTGCACCGTGCTCGGGAAGCTGCTCGGCCACGACCGCCGCAATGCGTTGCTCGACGTCGTCCGCGGTGCCCGCGGCATCGACCACTACGACCGGACCCGCCTCGGGATGGGTTGCTTGCCACTCGGATGTCGCGAACATCGCAAACGCCGATTCAACCCGGGCGTGAAACGCGTTGCCCGACTGCTCCATGCGGTCGAACGGGCCGCGATTCGTGGCTCGCGCCATTCCGTCGGCGAACGGCAGTGTCAACAGAACCGTGAGATCGGGAACAACTCCACCCGTCGCCGCGCGATTTGCCGCAATGACGTCAACTTCCGGCAGGCCCCGACCGGACACCTGATAGGCGTACGTAGACAAGAAGAACCGATCGAGAAGCACGACCGATCCGGCATCGAGCTCGGGGCGAACGGCGGTCGCGACGAGTTCGGCCCGCGACGCCATGAACAAGAGTGCCTCGGTGCGTGAGTCGAGCGACATTGCGGGATCGAGCAGCACCTCGCGAATGCGGTCGCCGGCGGCGGTTCCGCCCGGCTCTCTGAACGAACGACACGTCACACCAGCACGGGTAAGGCGTGCCTCAAGCCGACGGAGTTGGGTGGACTTCCCCGCTCCCTCAACGCCCTCGAATACGACGAGCCGACCCACGGCACTTGTCACAGAAAGATCACCCCAGCGTAATGATTGAGCTGGCAGCCCCCTTCTTTATACCCTCAAGAATCCACTGGTTCACCTGAACCATGATTTTGTCAAAGTTCTCGTTGGCTACCATCACCCGCTGGTACGTGCCGTTGACCTGAA
The DNA here is from genome assembly GCA_027622655.1 of Gemmatimonadota bacterium. Taxonomy (GTDB): domain Bacteria; phylum Gemmatimonadota; class Gemmatimonadetes; order Gemmatimonadales; family Gemmatimonadaceae; genus Fen-1231. The sequence goes on from JAQBYI010000019.1 coordinate 55,660, forward strand.
CCTGGCTGAGCAGTCCGTCGAGCTCTTTCTCCATTTCGGCTGTCGGTTGCTCGCCGCGGGACAGCGATTGCTGAGCCGCGTGGCGGAGCTGCTCCATTTTTTCGAGCAGCGCCACAGCCTCCTTGTCGTCGTTCAGCGCGTCGCTGGCGCGCTTTACGGCTTGGTATTCCGGCGTCTGGCCGATGAGACGGCCGAGTTCGATTGCGCGTTCGTTCAGCATCAGTCGCAGTTACCGTGAAGATCGACGGGCCACGAGAAAGCGGTCGCGTCCCGTCAGGTCTGGCCGGACATCGACATCGCTCCACCGGCCGTCGGTTTCCGCGCGGCTCCGCGCCTCAGCGGCGCGCCGCGCGTCGATCTCAATCAACAAAAACCCGCCGGGATCGACCACATCGGCCGCGCCGGCCACAAGGCGGTCGATCGCCTCCATTCCGTCGTCCCCGGAAAAAAGCGCCAAATGCGGCTCCCAGTCTCGGACGGCGGCGGGAAGTGCGGCTCCTTCGTGGTTCGCAATATAGGGCGGGTTGGACACTACCGCCGTCACGGTTTCGCCGCACAGCGCTTCGAGCAAATCACCGTGTCTGAACACCACGCGTGCCCGCCTGTCTTCCGGAATAGCCGCAAGGTTTGATCGCGCCACATCAAGCGCGTCCGCCGATGAGTCGGTCGCGATAATCCGCTCAAAATCGCCCTCTCCAGCGAGAGCGAGCGCAATCGCTCCGGAGCCGGTGCCGATGTCGGCGATCAGGCCGCGGCCGCCGGTCACGCCGAGAGCGAGGTCGACGAGCAGCTCGGTTTCCGGACGCGGAATGAGCACCCGTTTGTCCACGCGTAGCGTCAGGTGGCGGAACGCGGCGTTGCCGACAGCATACGCGAACGGCATTCCAAGGGCGATCTTCGCCGCCGCGGCATGAAGCATGTCAACCGTGCTCGCATCGATCGCGTCGTCACGATGGGCCGTGGGCCAGAAGCGCTGTCGATCGAGCACCGCCGCGATCAGATCGCGCGCGCCACCACGGTCAGGCGGAACGCCGGCACCGCCGAGGCGCTGCGCGAGGTCATCCATCACTGCGCCGATTGTGTTTTCGGACAACGGCTGGCTCACGGTGCGCGGCGGAACGCCGACCGCGCTGCGATGTGGGCGCGACTGTCGGCCTTGAGCAGCAAACCACAAACCGTATGCGATGCCCAGACGTTACTCGCTACCACCGAGCTTCTCCTCAACGTCGGCCAGCTTGAGCGCGTCGATGATCGCACCGATCTCGCCGTTCATCACGCCGGGGAGGTTGTGGGTGGTGTAGTTGATCCGATGGTCCGTGACGCGACTCTGCGGATAGTTGTAGGTCCGGATCTTTGCCGAACGATCCCCAGTGCTCACTTGCGATCGTCGCAGCCGCGATCGCTCGGCCTCCTGCTCAGCGATTCTGGCGTCGAGAAGGCGCGCGCGCAGCACTTCCATGGCCTTGAGTTTGTTTTGTAGTTGGCTCTTCTGGTCCTGCTGCGACACCACGAGCCCAGTTGGGAGGTGAGTGATTCGCACGGCACTGTCGGTGGTATTCACGCTCTGACCGCCGGGTCCGCTCGCGCGAAAGACGTCGATTCGCAGATCTTTGTCTTCGATCCTGACGTCGATTTCCTCTGCCTCCGGAAGCACGGCTACTGTTGCCGCCGACGTGTGTATTCGGCCCTGAGCCTCGGTTTCCGGCACGCGCTGCACGCGATGCACTCCGCTCTCCCATCGCATGCCACCGAACGCGCTCGCCCCCAAGACTTTGAAGATCACTTCCTTCACGCCGCCAAGCGTTCCGTCGGACATCGAGATCAGCTCGATTTTCCAGCCCAAACGCTCGATGTACCGGCTGTACATACGCCACAGGTCTGCGGCAAACAACGCGGCTTCGTCGCCGCCGGTGCCCGCCCGGAGCTCCACGATGCAGTTGCGGTCGTCGAGCGGGTCTCTCGGAATCAGTAGCGGTTTGAGCGCCTCTTCCTGGGCCAGAATCGCCGGTTCAAGGCGTTCGATCTCGGCCGCCGCTTCCGCAGCCATCTCGGCGTCGTCGGAGTCCGCCAGTTCGCGTGTCGATTCGAGTTCGGAGTCGAGCTTCGCCAGGATTGCGGCGCGTTCGACGACGTCCGCGAGGCGCCGGTGCTCGCGCCCCAGTGAAGCCATCAGCTTCGCGTCGCGGACCGTCTTGGGTTCGAGAAGCTCTCGTTCGACGGCCGCCGCGCGACTGATTGAGTCGGCGAGAAGGTCGCGGAGCGCCAAGTGCTACGCGGTGGTCTTCTGCGGCTTCGCGTACTTCTGACGGAAACGCTCAACTCGCCCGGCGGTATCAACCAGGCGGAGCTTGCCAGTGTAGAACGGATGGCACGCGGCGCAAATGTCCGTGTGAATCGCGGCCTGAGTTGAACGCGTCTGGAAGTTGTTCCCGCAGGCGCACTGCACGGTGGCCGTAGCGTAAACGGGATGGATGTCGGCTTTCATCGAATGCCTCGAAAATGACAGATCTTGGGCGAGCCAATCAATATAGTGCGACGGAGCCCGCGCTTCAAGTCTCCAACGGGTTGCGGCGCAACGGCTTACGCAGCCTCTATATCGGAAGCCAGTAGCTCAGCTTGATGGCAAAGAGGTTGTCGCCCCCTGCCCTGGTCGTTCGGAACAGATCGCCAGCGGTTGTTCTGCCTCAGTTGAAATGTGACTCCTACGCGCTCCATTCTTTGGAGCAAGGAGGAGTACATGA